>NZ_JTJC03000001.1:1127335-1427335 GCF_000817735.3 Scytonema millei VB511283
TCATGTCGCTCTCTCGGTGCTGTGTACTAGTTATTCGCAGCTTACACCGAGTGAGCTTTTTTACTACCCAACCCACTTTTCAAACACCCTCTTAGTGATGCGAGCAGTTGTATTGATTCATTTAGAACAACATGAAGCAGCGCTGACAGATTGCGATCGCGCTTTGACAATCAACCCTAAAGACAAACAGGCTTGGTTATTTAAAGGCGTAGCTTTAAATTATTTAGGGCGTTACGAGCAGTGTTATGCTAGCTACGATCGCGCCTTGGGAATCGAACGGCGATCGTTTGTTTACAGATTAGTACAAGTATGGAAGGGCATTTTTGGTGTTGGTCGTTCTGACACCGCAGCTATAACTTCTTCGACTTGAAAGTAGGGTGCGTTAAATAACGCACCCTACAAATTGTCATAGCCTTAAACCCACTGCACGGGATCGAGTTGATAATAACTTTGTAATAATTCGTAAAGTGCTGAATGCTGTTTCTGTAATTGGTGCGGTTTTTCAAAAAAAGTTTCTGTTGCGACGGCAAAAAACTCGGCTGGATTTGTCGTTCCATAGCTATCCATAACAGTTTTTTTACCTCGTTGTACGTCATGACAAAGTTGCTGATACGCTGCTGTCATCACCTGCATCCAAATCGGATAATCTAATTTTCGTAACAAAATGGGTACGCCTTCAGCTTCTCCATCTTCCTGGTCTAACTGATGGGCAAACTCATGCAGTACGATATTGCGACCATCTTGCCAGTTACGAGTATCGTATTGTACCTGTTCCCAAGATAAGACCAATTGGTCATTCGTCCAAGACTCTCCCAATCTTGCCACGCGCTTTTCTTCTACAATATAGCTTCCAGTTTTTGCGATTTCATTGACAAAATATGTCCTGGGATAGATGAAAATAGAGCGCAACTTTAAGAAATATTCGCCTCTTTCATTGAGTAAAAGTAAACAAGCAACAGCAGCGATCGTTATTTTCATTTCTTCTGTCACTAGCAAACCATTACAACCAATAAATTGCTTTTCTGCTAAGAATACTTGAATGTGTCCTTGCAAGCGCTGGCGATCGCCCTTGGAAAGACAATAATAAATTGGTAAATTATTTTCAATTACTGCATTCCACAGTATAGGAAAAGGACGCTGCTTATAGTGACGGCGACGTTTTTTTATTAGAATAGGATGAATGAAAATCCCAGCAATAATGAAGGCGATCGCGATTATAATAGTTAGTGTTTCTATCATAAAGTTACAACAGTAGCCTCAATTCTTGCATTTTCAATTCTCTCAAATAACCTAAGCAGACGTTAATTATTTTTAAAAGGAATAGTATTTAATTACACAAATAGATGTATATCGCATCTTACTTCGATTAATGTGATTTCAATAACATTTTTGGGTAATTTAAAGCTAGAAAGTTCATTTCAGCAATTTTGATGCTCGTACTCTCAGTGGATAACTATGAAATTGTTTAGCCCAATCGCATCACCACAAGAGCAAGATATTTCGAGAGCTAAAAGCTTTAGAGGACTGCCCCTACAATTAGTCTTAGTATTACCTTTTGTGCTACAAATTATTGGTGCGGTAGGGTTAGTAGGTTATCTTTCATTTAAAAACGGTCAGCAAGCGGTGAACGTTCTTGTGGATCGCTTAATGGATAAAAGTAGCAACCTCGTGTCCGAACATCTCGATAATTATTTAAAAACGCCTCAAAGACTCAATCAAATTAATTTTCATACGATTGAGTTAGGGTTATTGAATTTAAAAGACTTTAAAACGGCAGGACATTATTTTTGGAAGCAGCTACAAACTTATCCAAAAGTAACTTATAGTGGCTATGCGCTGACTACGGGAGAATTTGCTGCTGCTGGAAGATTTTTAGCAGGACAGGGAGTTACCATAGATGAACTTTCAGCTGCTACCAATTGGAAAAGCTACACTTACGCTACAGATAGTCAAGGTAATCGTAACAAATTAGCAGCAGTATACGATGACTACAAACCTCTGACAGAACCTTGGTATAAGGATGCAGTCAAAGCAGGAAAACCAACATGGAGTTCAGTAGCTAACTGGGACGGCGAAGATTTAGGTGGATACATATCCATTAACGCCACTAGACCCATTTATAACAAGCAAAAGCAACTTGTCGGTGTGATTGGAGTCGAGCTACTTTTAGCTAGTATTAATGATTTTTTACAGGAATTAAAAATTAGTCCATCAGCCAAAACTTTTATTATTGAGCGCGATGGCTTGCTGATTGCTTCCTCTAGTACGGAAAAACCTTTTACTTTAGTTAATGGTGTAGCCAAAAGACTTAGCGCTCTTGATATCAATGACGCTCAAATCCAAGCAACAGCAAAGTATTTAAAACAGAATTTTGGAAACTTTCAAAGAATTAAAGGCGAACAAAAGCTGAATTTTGAATTACAAAACGAACTTCAGTTCGTTCGCGTAGTCCCTTGGCAAGATGAATTTGGTTTGAATTGGTTAGTCGTAACTACCATACCCGAATCAGATTTCATGGCGCAAATTCATGTCAACAACCAAACAACATTTTTTCTCTGTCTTGTAGCATTATTAGTAGCGTTTTGGTTGGGGTTAGTTACGTCGCGTTGGATTACCCAACCAATTCTACGTTTAAGTAAAGCTTCTGCGGCGATCGCTCAAGGAGATTTGAACCAACACGTAGAAGTCAAAAGAATAGCTGAACTAGGAGTATTGTCGCGTTCTTTTAATGAGATGGCGCAACAATTACAAGCATCTTTTGCTAATTTAGGTCGCATCAATCAAGAACTCGATCGCAAAAATCAGGAATTTGTCCGAGTCAACGAACAATTGGATAACGCAAATCAAGAATTAGCCACAGCTAACGATGAACTTGAACTACGGGTTGAGAAAAGAACTTTAGAACTACAACATGCTAAAAACGCGGCAGAATTAGCTAATCGCGCTAAAAGTGAATTTTTAGCAAACATGAGTCACGAACTACGGACTCCTCTCAACGCCATCCTCGGTTTTTCTCAATTGATGAATCGCGAGGCTTCTTTAAGCAATCGGCAACAGGAAAGTCTCAGAATTATCAATCGGAGTGGCGAACATTTACTTTCACTGATCAATGATGTATTAGATTTAGCAAAAATTGAGTCAGGAAAAATGACTCTTTGTCCCACTGACTTCGATTTATACGCTTTATTAAGCTCGATCAAAGAGATGTTGACGCTACGAGCAGAATCTAAAGGGTTACATCTGACAATCGAGCGCAGTCACAATCTACCTCAATATATCAAAACTGATGACAAAAAACTGCGGCAAGTTTTAATTAATTTGTTGAGTAATGCAATTAAATTTACTTCGGTTGGCAGCGTCACTCTCCGAGTAGAATTAGCAGGCGATCGACAACCAACAACTAACAACCAACAACCGATAACTATTTATTTTGAAGTTGCCGATACTGGTGTAGGTATTGCTCAGACAGAAATTGATAAAATATTTGAAGCTTTTGTGCAAGCAGAAACAGGTAAACAATCTCAACAAGGAACTGGTTTAGGCTTATCTATTACTAAAAAGTTTGTCGAACTGATGGGAGGAAAGATTAGTGTTAGTTCCGCACTAGGGAAAGGTACAGTTTTTCAATTTGGTATCCAAGCTTTAGCAAGCGAAGTTAGTAAAACTATCGAGCAAAATAGAACTCAAAGGGTTATTGGGCTTCAACCCAATCGACAGGAATATCGCATCTTAGTAGTAGACGATCGTTGGGAGAATCGCCAGCTTTTACGAAGATTATTACAACCAGTTGGTTTTCAAGTTAAAGAAGCAGCAAACGGACGAGAAGCAATTGAAATGTGGCAACAATGGCAACCGCATTTGATTTGGATGGATATGCGAATGCCAGTCATGAATGGTTATGAGGCAACTCAAAAGATTAAATCTCATCTTCGAGGACAAGCTACTGCAATTATTGCTCTTACTGCCAGCACTCTTGAAGAAGAAAAAGCAATTGTTCTTTCGGCTGGTTGCGATGATTTTGTCCGCAAACCTTTTCATGAAGAAGACATTTTTGATAAGATGGCTCAATTTTTAGGTGTGCGATATATCTATGAAGAGATCGTCCCTAAAAATGTTTCCGAAGCTTCAAATGTGAAAAAATTAACACCGGAAGCTTTGACAGTTATGTCAAATGAATGGTTAATGAACCTCTCAGATGCTGCGGCTTTGATTGACGAAGAACAAATTGCTCAACTAGTGTCTCAAATTCCAGAAGCATATCAAGCATTAGCTCAATCTATTCAACAAGAAGTTAAAGAATTTAATTTTGACCGGATTATGAATTTTGCTCAAGCCGCAGCTAGTTTATGAAAAACGCTCAGTTAAATTATACTTATGCCAATATTTTAGTTGTTGACGATACTCCTGATAATTTAAGAGTTTTATCTACAGCTTTAACAGAACGAGGATATAAGGTTCGTTGTGCTAAAAATGGCACTATGGCACTAATTACAGCCAAAAAAGATCCGCCTCATCTCATCTTGTTAGATATTAAAATGCCAGAAATGGATGGCTATGAAGTTTGTAAAAAGCTGAAGTCAGACGGTTCAACTGATAATATTCCCGTAATTTTTTTAAGCGCATTAGATGATGTTTTTGATAAAGTTAAAGGCTTTGCAGTTGGTGGGGTAGACTATATCACCAAGCCATTTCAAATTGAAGAAGTCGTAGTTCGCATCCAACACCAATTAGCCTTGCAAGCAGCCAAAGCAGAAATTTATCAATTAAATCTTGAGTTAGAACAAAAAGTTCGACAAAGAACTATTCAATTAGAAGAAGTTATTAACCAACGAGATCGAGAAATTGCCGAGCATAAACGAACTCAAGAAAGACTATTTTATCAAGCTTTACATGATGCTCTGACAGGTTTACCCAATCGGACTTTATTTCTGGAGCATCTGCAAAAAGCTCTACATCGTATTATCAGGAATAAAGATTATTTGTGTGCCGTTTTATTTATCGATCTCGATCGCTTCAAAATTATTAATGATAGTTGGGGACATGCTGTCGGCGATCGCCTATTAATTGCGATCTCTCATATCCTGAAAGAATGCTCGCGCGAGGTTGATACTGTGGCGCGTTTAAGTGGAGATGAGTTTACTATTTTATTAGAAGATCTACAAGATATTCAAGACGCGATTGTAATTGCCGAACGATTGCTAGAGAAACTCACTGCTCCAATTTATTTAGGTGAATGTAAAGTCTATATTGGTGCTAGTATTGGTATTGTTTTTGGTTCGGTAGCTTATCAAACTGTCAATGAGTTGCTGCGGGATGCCGATATTGCGATGTATCGCGCCAAAGCTTTAGGAAAAGGGCGTTATGCAGTCTTCGATCGCGAAATGTACGATCGCACGTTGCATCTTTCACAGCTAGAAATAGATTTGCGTACAGCATTGGAACGGCAAGAATTTATATTACATTATCAACCAATTATCTCTGTCACAACTGGGGAATTGACAGGTTTTGAAGCCTTGCTACGCTGGCAACATCCACAAATGGGATCGATCGATCCAGCAGATTTTATTGAGATTGCCGAAGAAACTGGATTAATTATCCCGATCGGTGAATGGATTTTACAGGAAGCCTGCCAACAGTTATATGCTTGGCAACAAAAATTTTCTACTGCTACATCTTTATATATCAGCGTCAATCTTTCCAGCAAGCAAATTCAGCAATTCGATCTTGTCGAAAAATTAGCTAAAATTTTAGATTTTACTAGTTTAAATGGAAAAAATCTTAAGTTAGAGCTGACTGAAACTATGCTGATGGATCGAGGAGAAAAGACGATCGAACTTCTCTTCCAAATTAAAGAGCAAAACATTCAACTCAGTATTGATGATTTTGGCACGGGATATTCCTCTTTAAGTTATTTACACCGTTTTCCAATAGATGCACTGAAAATCGATCGCTCTTTTGTCAGTCTGATTGACGCGGAAGGAAAGAATTGTGAAATAGTGAGGACAATTATTACTCTAGCTCACACTTTAGGAATTAAAGCGATCGCCGAAGGAGTAGAAACATCTCATCAACTTGCTGTATTAAAAAAATTGGGATGTGATGAAGCGCAAGGATATTTCTTTGGCACACCTGTTAACTGTCAGTTGGTAGAAGCGATTTTAGCCAAAAACGATCGATAGTAATTTCTGCTAGCGAGCCAGCTACGAGCAATCCTTAGCTAGAAGTTAATAATTTAAAGGGAAATGCTATTAGCAATATCACCACCTTTCTATCTTTAGCACGTTATTAGTATAGAGGGGCGATCGCTACTCTACTATAACAATCGTTTTACTGCGATTGTACAACGAAGTTTGGTCTAATACTGCTGTAGTTGGCTTTTACTTCGGTCAACCAGAATCTTACAGCTTTATCCTCTCCGCGATCGCCTTTACACTATTAGTGTTGATTTACTCGCTTAAGGGTGGTTTGCGGGCAAGTTTGGTAACAGATTTAATTCAATTCGGGTTGCTGGTTTTCGCCGTACTCTTAACGCTTCTCTGGGTAGTTCCGCAAGCACCAGCTTTATCTATTGCTCCCCAGGAATCGGGTTTTTGGAATTCTGGCATTGACTTACTATTAGTAGCGTTAATTCAGTCTATTCCCTACACCTTTCACGATCCAGTACTTACCGATAGAGCATTTCTAGCTGGAGCCAAAACAACTTATCGCGCCTATCTGCTAGCGGGAATTATTGCCTCAAGTCTGATTATTCTCTTTAGCTTTGTCGGCATGGCAGCGCGGGTAATTGGCGGCGATGCGGCAGTTGATGCCCCCGTACAAGCAGCAGCGGCAGGAGGTACGGGTATATTAGCCTTGATGCTTTCGGTAATGATGCTCTCAGGTGGCTCGACTTTGGATTCAACTTTTAGCAGCACGAGCAAAGCTGTAGCAATCGATTTAAAAGTCGGTTCTCAGCCGATACTTCTAGGGAAAATCTCGATGGTTGCAATAGCAATTGTGGGAAACTTACCCATGCTGTTTGGTACGAATATTCTGAAAGCAACCACAGTTAGCGGCACTATGGTTTTGGGACTAGCGCCAATTTTCTTATTAATCTCGCGTCAAAAACTTCCTCCAGCAGCTTTTTTCGCCCCTGTAGGAATCTCAGTCATACTAGGTATAGTTTCAGCACTCAATCCCGCTCTTTTGCCTTGGCAGATTGGTTCTGGTGAAAATGCTTCTCTGCTAGCTTGGAATTTAGCCACGTTTATTTTAGTGTGGATTGTATTTGGTTATTTCTTTTGGCAGGGTAAGTTCAAAGTAGAATCATCTAAGTAACAGTGACCTCTGAGAATAGAACATGGTTACGCTAGTGCCGTAAAATTATTCTTCATAGGTATTTGTTCGCCTTCCCCCCATGTATTGCGATTATCTCGTCCAAATTCTGACTGCCCGCGTGTATGATGTCGCCCAGGAATCACCACTAGAATACGCTGCAAATCTCTCAACTCGAATAAACAACAAACTCTTGCTGAAACGAGAGGATATGCAGTCAGTCTTTTCCTTTAAGCTGCGGGGGGCTTATAACAAGATGGCGCAACTGCCACCGGAGTTGTTAGCGCAGGGTGTCATTGCTGCATCTGCTGGAAACCACGCCCAAGGAGTAGCACTTGCAGCCCGCCAATTGGAAACTCGCGCTATTATCGTCATGCCCGTGACGACTCCCCAGGTCAAGATAAATGCAGTCAGATCTCATGGAGGAGAGGTTATATTGCATGGGAATACATACGATGATGCCTATACTCATGCCCGTCAATTAGAAGCCGAAAAAGGCATGACGTTTATTCATCCCTTTGACGATCCGTATGTGATTGCCGGACAAGGTACGATTGGGATGGAAATTTTACGGCAGTGCCAACAACCAATTCACGCGATTTTTGTGGCAATTGGGGGTGGTGGTTTAATTTCGGGAATTGCAGCATACGTAAAAAGATTGCGCCCTGAAATTAAAATTATCGGCGTAGAACCCGTAGATGCCGATGCGATGTATCAGTCTCTCAAAGCTGGAAAGAGGGTGAGATTACCACAAGTCGGCTTATTTGCTGATGGGGTAGCAGTGCGGGAAGTGGGGGAAGAAACCTTTCGCTTGTGCCAGCAGTATGTCGATGACATCATTCTGGTAGATACAGATGATACTTGCGCGGCAATTAAAGACGTATTTGAAGATACGCGATCCATTTTAGAACCAGCTGGAGCATTAGCGATCGCAGCTGCTAAAACTTATGCAGAGCGAGAACAAATTCAGGGACAAACATTAGTTGCCGTCGCCTGCGGTGCTAATATGAATTTCGATCGCCTGCGGTTTGTAGCCGAACGTGCAGAATTAGGCGAACGTCGGGAAGCTATCTTTGCCGTGACAATTCCCGAACAACGGGGCAGTCTAAGGAAGTTTTGCGAATGTATTGGCAAGCGCAATTTAACTGAGTTTAACTATCGGATTGCCGACGAAAAAGAAGCGCATATTTTTGTCGGCGTACAAATTGAAAATCGCGCCGATGCAGCCAAGATGGTAGCTAACTTTGAAGCGGCGGGGTTGAAAACCATCGACTTAACCGATGACGAACTGACGAAACTACACTTACGGCACATGGTAGGCGGAAGATCTTCCCTAGCTAGCAACGAGTTACTCTATCGGTTTGAGTTTCCCGAACGTCCTGGGGCATTAATGCAATTTGTTGGTTCCATGAGTCCCAATTGGAATATTAGCTTGTTTCACTACCGCAATAATGGCGCAGACTACGGACGCGCCGTCGTGGGAATGCAAGTTCCACCCCAAAAGATGGAACAGTGGCAGGCGTTTCTCGATACGCTGGGATTGAATTATTGGGATGAAAGTCAAAATCCGGCGTATAAGTTGTTTTTGGGGTAGAAATTTCACGGCGAATTTTGAATCACCAGCCGCGAGGAACTACAACGCCCAAATTCTTCTGGGGCATATTGTAAATGTGCTTCTGCACCAGACCAAAGGAACGTACCAGGAGTGACCGATCGCACGAGATAATGGAGTTGATAGACTCCAGGTTCGAGCCTGTCACTATAAGCTACCACGCGATCGCGGTATATTGTTTGATAGCCAATTTCCCAGCTATCTTGTTGCGGTTGAAAGTAAGGCGTAGCAGTTTGGAAACTCGTATCGACAGCCTCAAATCCAGCAGGAAGAGGATCTGTAATGACAACTCGATCCACAGGGCGATCGCTAATTATTTCTAAACCTATATCAAACACTTGTCCGACGGTCACTGTCAAGGGTTCGGCAGGCGCATACAACCCAATTCGCTGCAATGCTGTTGTTTCATTAGCCGGACGAATTTCTCGCGTCACCCTGAGTCCGTTTAAGCGCCCTGGTTGTTCTCCCTGGAGGCGATAGCGATAGGCAAGTAGGTAGTGTAACATGCCGCGACCGGATTTTTTCAAAGTTAGATTTAAATTTTTTTGCCCCCGGGGTAGCTGAGTCATCGGTACGGAAATATCTACACTGGGTTTGCGATAGCCTTCAAATTGAGTCGGAGTTAAATTTTTATTTCCTAGTTGCACGTTGGCAGTAAAGTTAGGTGGTGTCGGTTGAAGGCGGCTATATTGCACCAAAGCAGTGAGTGCTTCAGCATTATCATAGGTTGTCTGCCAAGTTCCTTCTCTTCGCAACGCCAAGAGTCCTTGCAACAATCGCGCTAAAACTTCCGGCTTAGCCTTAAGATCGATAAATAATCGTAAGGCTTGGGCTTGACTTGTGGTAGGAGAATTCAACCACTGCCAACCGGAAGGCAAATTTACGACTGCACTACGTCCGGTTTCATATATAGTTTCCTGCAATTGATTCGTTAGAATTTTCGCCTCTTGCTGCCACTCTGGAAATAGATGCAGGTATCGTGCTAATTTAATTTTGGTAACGAGATCGAAGCGATCGCGTCCGTTATAAATATCGGCAAGAAAATCATTCTGCTTATTTCCTAATTCTGATAATGCGATCGCTGCTTCTAAGCGTAAGCGTTCTTTACAAGGCGACTCTTGACAAAAATCGTATTGACTGGGATTTGCTAAGAGTTTTTGCAGGTATATTTTCAGCTGACGCACCATTTTAGCATCAAGATCGAATCCTGCGGTTTGAGCTGTAGCAATTGCTTCTGCTGCGTAAGGAGAAACAAGAGGATCGGATGTCTTCTCTCCTGGTAAGCTAGCAAAGCCGCCATCTGGTAATTGGAGTTTTTGCAAGCGTTCTAAAGCTTTTGCTTGTTGGCTGGGGTTGAAATTAGTTACCGTTTGCCCGTACGCTTGGGAAAGAATTTGTAAATTTGCCGCGATCGCAAGTTGACTGGCGGCTGGTTCTAAAAATGGTAGTTGTTCTTCGTCTAGAACTTGTTTAACTGGAGCGGTAATATTAGCAATTGGCGTACTCGCTAGGAAAATCCCTAATCCGCCGACATCGGGGACAACATTGTTATCGATATTTAAAGGAATGGTAGCGCGATCGCTCGTTACTCCCGACTCTACCACTTGTTCTGTCACTTCTAACGGTTTGACTTCTAACGGTACGGCGAAAGCATCGGTTGTACCGTTTAATTGCGTGGTAAACTTAACTATTGCTTTACCCGAACGATTAGCCACAAAGGGGAAACGGTAAGCACTCGTACCCGATTTCGCTTGTAGGGGCAGGTTTTGTAAAATTTCTCTGGTTCTACTACCAATATTTTCGCTAAAACTGCCCTTACCAGAAGTATTATCTGCAAATTGTACGGAACCATCTACAGCGCCTTGGATTGCTAGCGTTCCCGATTGTCCGGTAGTATTGGTGACTGATAAACCTGCATCAAAGCGATCGCCTACACGGGCAAACTGCGGCAGAATCGGATTAGATAATAGGGGTTTGGTAGCAATAAACGTTTCTTCCCCATTTCCAAAACGTAAATCGCCATCGGTAGCAACCGCCATTACCCGCCAAGTTGTCAAATCATCGGGTAATGTAAACGTGACTTTTGCCCTGCCGCTGGCATCTGTCTGTACCGCACCATTGTAGTAAGCTAGAGGTTGAAAGTTTGTCCGCACGCGGGTACTTGCTAATCCCGCCGAATTTCCGCCACCGTAACCCCAACCTTTATCGAGGGGAGATGACAGGGCTGATAATACAACATTGGGGCGATTATCGGCAAAACGGGTAGAAATTGGTTGTTCGGCGTATACTGTTTGGACTAAATCTGGTAGTCTATAGCCGCTTAATTGCAACACGGCTTCATTTACCACCATCACAGCAAACTGTCCTTGAAGCAGATTTCCTGCCGCATCTTGCAATTGTAATTCAACTGTTTGCGCTTCACCAGGAGCAAGCGATCGCTTTTCGGGATTCAGTTGCACTTTTAAATACTTATCCGCCAAATTAATCTTGAAGGGTACAAACCCAATCCGTACCAAATTTTCCAAACTTCCTGGTTCGACTTGAGATATGGGCGTACCTTGACGCACGAGTACCGCTTCAACTGCGGCGTTTGGTAACATATCTGCGGTAACTTGAAATTGAACTTGCGGCGCACCACCTTTAACGGGAATAATTGTGCGATAGAGAGTATCGTGACGTACCACTGCCAAATACAACTCTGCTTCAGGATAGGGAGACTGAATTAATACTGTGGCTGTCTCCCCAGGCTGATAGCTATCCTTATCCAGTTTCAGTTCTAAGCGATTGTTAGTGTAGCGATCGCCCCAGTTTACCCCATTATCGCCCGTCGCCCAAATTTGCGTATCGGTAGCAGTGCTTTCATCCTTAGCATTGATAAAATTAGCGCGGATGCGGTAAGAACCAGATGTTGGCGGAGTCAGGTAAACAGTTTGAGGCGTATCGCTAGAGAATGTGTGCGTTTGCGCTACCGTTTTGTATTCCACTTGATTGTGAGGGGTTTGGCTACCTTCAACCACTTGGGTAACACTGCTGTATTTCATTTCCTGCAATTCAACGCTGACTCGTTGCCCCGTCACGGCTTTGCCTGTAGGATCGGTAACGATGACTTGAATCGGGAAAGATCTACCAGCATCGGCGACAAAATCACTTTGCAAACCGATAAGGCGATCGCTCGGTAGTGCCGTAAACGTGCGAGAATCAGCTACAGATAGATTGGAAACATCCGATATCTGCACATCTACGCGATAAGTCATAGGATACGGTAAATCCTTAGCTACAGGGACAACTTGACTGCTTTTCCCTGATATATCTAAAACTTGACGCGATCGCAATACATCACTAGTAATATTAGGACTTTCTTCGGGCCAAAACCACTGTCGCCCAAACGAAAATTGTTCCCAGCCTTGAGGATTAAAATTAGTTTGACTGCGGGTGACGTAATATTGTGCTTTTCCTCCTTCTACAGGCGCACCAAATAAATAGTTACTTTGGGCTGTAGCTGCAATCTTATCGTCAGATAGGACGAATTCTTTATCTAAATGCAGTTCTACTTTAAAATTCGGTGGTTTAAATTCAGCTACGCGAAATTCACCTGAAATTTCTGCACCACTTTCACCTATGGCACGAATTGAATAGTATCCTAAAGGTTGACTGGAACTGAGAGGTAATTCTAGAGAAAATGTCCCGAATTCATTTGTAGTTTGAGTTCCTAAATCTGTCTTTTCTCCGTTCGGATTTTCTAGCGT
The DNA here is from genome assembly GCF_000817735.3 of Scytonema millei VB511283. Classification (NCBI taxonomy): domain Bacteria; kingdom Bacillati; phylum Cyanobacteriota; class Cyanophyceae; order Nostocales; family Scytonemataceae; genus Scytonema; species Scytonema millei. The sequence goes on from NZ_JTJC03000001.1 coordinate 1,140,008, forward strand.
GACTTGATAAGAGACATTTTTATCTTGTTTAATCACCCCATTTTGCAAATAATAAGCTGTGCCAGTCAACTCAGCCTTTTCCCCTGGCTGATATAATTGACGATCTGAGAAAATCGTACCTCGCGATTCAATTTTATTACTGTTCCATCCCGCATCAATACCGTAGCCATAAGAACCGCTATACTCTTCATTACGAGCAAAAGCCCAATCTTGATTTTCACGGGCAATTACAAGTAACTTAGGTGGTGTATTAAACTCTGCACCCCTCATACAATTCTGCAAATTTTGACGATTTAGCAGTAAAGTTCCAGTTGAATCTGTTTTCCCAATTGCACAAGCTACGGTTTCAATTCTAGATTTTGCCTCTAATTTAGATTCGTAAATCTCAATATTTGCATTCGCTACAGCCGCACCATCCGCAAGGTGATGAACTCGAATCAAACCTGAATCGGGAAACCACTGACTAAATATGCCTAAATTAGTTAACTGCACTAATCCGTAAAATGTCGGTTCGCGCCACTGCTGCTTACCATTTTCCTTATAACTATTAGTCCGTGCCTGCACGCCATAAGCTAACATTCCTGTAGACTTGCCCAGTTTTTCTCGAATAGGAACAGTAGTATCAATGGATTGATTTTTGCGTCCTTTGACAGGAAATTTTTGCCAAGAACTCGGCGAGGGAAGTAAATTGTTACCATCCCCTTGAGGATAGGCGGAATCAATATAAACTAAATCTTCTGGCTGTACGACTTTATAGGCTGCTTTATACCTCGATTCAGGCAAATTAACCGTACTAATATTTAATTGTAAATCTTTGCCGTCGGGAAAGATATTCAAATCTGAAGGAACCCAAATATCGGGGGAAACATCTCCAGTAGTAAATTTTTGATTAATAGATTTACCGAGAGTTTGCCCGAACTTATCTTTGAGATTTGCACCTAAAGTTACAGTATAAGTCGTTGCTGGTTCTAAAGCATAAGGATTGAGGTTGACAATATTATTACCTTCATCAGCTTGCACCAAACGCGGCAATTTTTTAGGTGCTGGCTGAATTGTAATATTTGCGATCGCCGATTCTGCAACCAAACCATTATTAAATTGTAATTGAGGACTACCTTGAACAAATCTACCGTAAGCTCCACCAGCATCAGCTTGTCCGATATACTGAATTTTATCGAACGCTAAAGGTGCGTAAGTTTGTACCTGAGTTGCAAAAGTAGATGTACTTGGTAAATTTCCATGCAAAGGTAGCAAACCACGGGCAAATTCTAAGCGGTAACGAGTTGCTTTGTCTAGATTTTGTTGCGGCGTTATGATATAATTCCAATCGCGATTAGCAGGATCGAATTTCTCCTGAGATGAGTTATCTTCCTCAGTCGCTTCCTGTTTCTCCAACTGAATTTTCAGCGGTACGCTTTGTTTCTCCTCTGCTACAAGTTGGGCTTGTTTTGATAATGAATCTAAATTCAATTCGACATTGGAAGCAAATTTCAGCGTTGGTTGTAAACCTAAAGGTTCAGATGAAGATTCTGAATTAGGCTCGATTCCTGGTAAGTTGAATAACTTAATTGCTTCAGTGCTGAAAGTCCAAGCAAGATCCTTATCTAAACGATGATTTTTTAAGTCTGCCAATCCAGCTTTAAGGGTAATTCTAACCCGCGTAGCTTTCGGTAAAGCGCGATCGCCTTGAAACCCTACCATGCGAGGCGTAAGAAAGCGAAATTGTCCTGTTATAGGTGGATATAGTTCAAATTTCTTTAAAATATCTTGACTGCTATCAAGACTCTCAACTGGAATTAGCGCCTCTTTAAACCGAATCCGAATTTGGGCTTTTGTTTCAGCTTCCCCAATCGGACTAATTTGTTCAATCCAACTCGGTAATGGTGGCGGTGGAATTGGTGCAACAATTGGTAATGTTTCATCCGATAACCGTGCCGTACCGCACCCTGCTAAGCCTAGTATAAGTGTTAGCACCAGCAGGAAATGCCACCCAATTCTCACGCCCCTAGCCACAGTTCTTCTCGCTTTACTCGCACAGTATTTCTGTGATAGCTCACGCGGCTACATGGTTCCGAAATCCCTACAATTCTTTAGAAGTTGTTTGTGGGAAACCAGCGTTGCTTTATCTATGCGTCGTATCCCACCACAATTACATCTGAAGAATTTATATATATGTTACATTTACATGTGGCGAACTCTGGCGAGCTTATGCAGTTTGACTGCTCAATCTTTAATTTGGTAGCCAGGTGAGCTTAGCCTTCTCTCCGCGATACGCTGCACCTTCCTTATCTCTCCACTCAAAGTATATTTCGATTGGTACTTCCAAATTCTTGGCAAGGTGTAAAGTATTGCGCCATGCTAGATTAGCATCTACACCTTGTACTGAAATATTTGTTTCTGGTAGATAGTTAAATCCAGAAGTGTTATTTTCACCTTTGACGACATTGGATAATGTCAAATCAATGAGGCGATCTACAGACATCCCCTGACGCACAGCAAACTCATGTATTGTGTGAACAATCTTGTTCCAGTTTGGTTGACGAATTTCTCGTCCATCAATGGTGGCTCTGATAACTCTTGTATGACGTAGATCGTTGCGTGTAAAAGAGCCTAAATCCATATAATCATTTTCGATTTCGGAAACCTGTCGAGTTTGGTTATGTGCTTCGTATTCATTCAATAACCGCTCGATAACAGTGATAGGCGTGTCTTCAAAGGGAATGGCGATGGCTTGTAGCCTCTTGTAGAGAGGCTCTGGGATTCTAACGACTGGCATCATACAGTTTATATAAAGGTGTTTTCTATAAAAATGTAACATATATATTTATAAATAATGAAGAACTCTCTGACTCTTGGAAAGACATAACTACAGTCATGGGACAAACATGAGCTAGACAAACGTTTGCTACGATCGCAGCAGAGATTCTCACGTTTTTATGACACTAGCAATTGAGGCAGAACTTGCACCGCTAGAAACCAATGCTGATAGTGTAGTTTTGGTAGGCAAAACTCGTGTAACGCTCGATACTGTAGTTGCCGTTTTCAAGCAAGGAGCGACAGCAGAGGAAATTGTCTATCGCTATCCATCGCTGAAGCGAGCTGATGTAAATGCCACAATTGCTTTTTATCTCAATCATCAACAAGAAGTTGAAGTTATGAGTCTCAAGTGCGCCCCCAAGTTGAAGAAAGCGATCGTGGCAAGATTGTGGCGATCGATATCGAAATCGGAGATTTTGAAGTCGATAAGAGCGAAATCGCTGCTTGCGATCGCCTTGAAGCGCGTCATCCAGATGCTCAAATTTGGATTGTTCGCATTGGCTCTCGATACGTTCGTCGATTCGGCGGACGTACTCAGAGAACTGCATGATTAGAGGCGTGGTCAAGGGTTCCTACTCAGATCCAGAGTCGAACTCGATCGCGATACTATAGAGTCAATCTGAAGTGCGGGTTTTTCCTATGACTACCTTGCCAGAAATCGAAGCAGCTATTAAACAATTGCCTGAAGGCGATGTTCGCCAACTCTCAGCTTGGTTACAAGAGTATTTGGAACAGATGTGGGATCGGCAAATTGAAGCCGATTTAGGATCGGGCAAACTGGACAAGTTAATTGCTAAAGCAGAGGCGGATATTGCAGCTAACCGAGTCAGAAGTCTTTGATGCGATTAAAAGTTTATCTACTGACGAAAAGCAAGCAATTCAACTGCTACTGAAACAGGATCTCCGTGAAGAACGACGACAACAGATATATGAAAACTTTCAATCGGCGCAGGTTGAACAGCAAAAAAGCAAGCTAAACTTTTCTGCCAATATTAATAAATTGAGACAACTGATGGAGGAGTAATAATCGACGTATGAATGGTATATCCTAGCAATTATTAGCTTCTTTTGACCGATTACCAGAAGATGAAAAGCAACAAGTTGCCATTGAGATTCTACGTCGTATCAGCTTACAAGTTCCTCCGCTTTCTGACCTCAAGCAACGGTTTCATGGTTGGCTGCATCGAACTTTTGATGCTCAAAGTCTTGGACATCCCCTTAATCCCCCTTGGAAAGGGGGAAAAAAGCTATTCTTAGCCCACGCCACTTTACTCAACGGGGGCGACGAAGTCCGCGATAGCGCCACCCCCGCACGTAAGTGGCTCCCCTTTTTAAGGGGGTTGGGGGGATCGAACCAAAATCTACGAAGTATTGCGGACAAATGCCCGTCCCACAAAAACAGCTAATTCATTCACCAGTTATCAATTGCTAGTTATCAGTGAACAAAGGGAGCGCGCGAGTAGGAAAAATGACTTTTAACTTCTGACTTACGACTTACGACTTAAAATTACTCCCACAGCTTGCAGCTAAGATCCCCAGATTTTTGTGTCAAGCGCAGGTTTTCGCGGTAGTCAACAGGGCAATCGATGACGGATGGGACATCATCAGCTAAAGCAGCCTTAAGCATGGGAATCAAATCGGTTGCCGATTCTACACGGTAGCCTTTTAGTCCCATACTTTCAGCTAATTTGACAAAATCTGGATTGCCGAATCGAACGTAGGTTGATTCGCCGAATTGATTGTGCTGCTTCCATTCAATTAAGCCATAGCCGCCATCATTAAAAATTAGGGTGACAAATGGGTGTCCGACGCGCAAGGCTGTTTCCAACTCCTGACAATTCATCATGAAACCGCCATCACCAGTAGCGGCAATCACTTTGCGATCGGGATAGACTAGCTTAGCCGCGATCGCCCCTGGAATCGCAATTCCCATCGCCGCGAAACCATTAGAGATTAAACAAGTATTGGGGCGATCGCAGTGATAATTGCGGGCAATCCACATCTTATGCGCCCCGACATCTGAAATTAAAATATCTTCTGGTCCCAAAACCTGCCGCAGGTCGTAAATTAATTTTTGCGGCTTGATCGGATAGCCGGGATCGTTAGCATAGTGTTCGTAATCAGCGCGAATATCTGCTTGCAGTTCCAAAGCGTAAGGATTCGGCTTGCCACTGCGATCGGCGCGTTGCAAAATTTCATTCAAGGAATCAGAAATATCTCCTACGACTTCCGCCAATGGAATGTAGCTACTATCAATTTCGGCTGGATTTGCTCCGACATGGACGATGGGAATTTCACCTGCTGGATTCCAGCGTTTGGGCGAATACTCAATCAAGTCATAGCCAATAGAAATAACTAAATCTGTATTGTCAAAGGCGCAATTAATAAAATCTCGCAGTTGCAATCCTACTGCCCATAAAGCTAAAGGATGGGTGTAGGGAATGACACCTTTACCCATAAAAGTGTTGATAACAGGGATATTCAAGCGCGTCGCAAATTCCGTCACCGCTTCGCTAGCATTTGCCCGAATTGCCCCATTACCAACTAAAAGCAAGGGATTGTGAGCTTTAGAAATTGCCGTCGCTGCCTCAGTAATACTGTGAAACGAAGCATAAGTTTTTTCTAAGCCTGTTTTACTTAGAGGCATACCTGCCGCTGGCATCGCCGCGATGTTCTCTGGTACGTCAATATGCACCGCACCAGGTTTTTCACTTTGCGATCGCTTGAATGCCCTGCGAACTAGCTCTGGTGTAATGCTGGGGCGCACGATCTGAGCGCTCCACTTCGTTACGGGGGCAAACATTGCCACCAAATCTAAGTATTGGTGAGACTCGATATGCATCCGATCCGTCCCCACCTGTCCGGTAATCGCCACTAAGGGCGCACCATCTAGATTCGCATCCGCTACCCCTGTCATCAAATTCGTTGCCCCTGGACCCAAGGTAGAGAGGCATACGCCAGCTTTTCCTGTCAAGCGTCCGTAAACATCCGCCATGAACGCCGCACCCTGTTCGTGACGAGTCGTAATGAACTGAATGGAAGATTTCTTCAACGCCTCCAAAACGTGCAGGTTCTCTTCCCCTGGTAAACCAAACACGTATTCCACGCCTTCATTTTCCAAACATTGCACTAACAGTTCTGCCGTATTCATCTACCTTTCTCCTTGATTGGGTAATGGGTAATAGCTGACGGTTGACAGTTGACGGTTGACGGTTAACAGTTAACTGTCAACCACTGCCTACCAACTACCAATTACCAATTACCTCTTACTTTATCCACACAGTTTTAACATTCACGAACTCATGTATACCCTGAATGCTCAGTTCCCTGCCATATCCAGAGTGCTTAATGCCACCAAAAGGTAGCCTGGGGTCTGATTTGACCATACCGTTAACAAACACCGATCCTGCTTCAATTTCCGCGATCGCTCTGTCTCTTTCTGTTGCGTCTTGCGTCCAAATACTCGCTCCCAAGCCGAACGGGGTAGCATTGGCGAGTTGGATCGCTGCGCCTAGATCTGCCACTCGAAATAGAAGAGCTACCGGACCAAAAAATTCTTCTTGGGCGATCGCTGCATCCAGCGGAATTTGACTCACAATCGTTGGTAGGTAGAAGTTTCCCGCTCGTTCTGCTGGCGGCTGACCTCCAATTAAAACTTTTGCCCCCACCTTGACGCACTCCTGCACTTGGCGGTCTATATCTTCTAGCATACTTGGCGTAGCTAGGGGACCGACATCTGTATCGGGTAACATTGGATCGCCGACTTTGAGCGCCGCAAATTTTGCTACCAAAAGTTTTTCAAATCGCTCGGCGATCGCCTCGGTAATGATAAATCTTTTTGCGGCAATACACGATTGACCGTTACACAACATTCTGGCAGTGACAGCCGTGCTAGCAGCTGCTTCGATGTCGGCACTCGGCATGACAATAAATGGATCGCTTCCCCCCAATTCCAGCACTGTTTTCTTAATTTGTTTGCCCGCCGCTGCTGCTAAACTCGCTCCTGCTGGTTCGCTACCTGTTAGCGTGGCAGCTTTGACTCGTGGGTCGGCGATTATTGCCGCTACCTGTTGCGACCCTACTAGTAAAGTTTGGAAGACTCCTGTAGGAAATCCTGCCTCTTTAAAGATTTCTTCAATTGCTAGAGCGCATTGCGGTACGTTAGAAGCGTGTTTGAGCAGACCGACATTACCTGCCATCAAAGCTGGTGCGGCGAAGCGAAAGACTTGCCAAAAGGGAAAATTCCACGGCATCACCGCGAGGATAATTCCTAATGGTTGATAGCGGACGAAACTGTGGCTGGCATCTGTTCCTACCGATACGTCAGCTAAAAATTCAGCTGCGCGTTCGGCATAGTAACGACACACCAAAGCGCACTTTTCGACTTCGGCGATCGCGCTTTTTACAGTTTTACCCATTTCCAGGGTCATCAATTTGCCAAATTTTTCTTTGTCGCGTTCCAAAATCTGGGCTGCGGCATTCATCCACTGAGATTTTTGCTGCATCGGCACTCGTCGATATTGCTCGAAAGCCTGTTGTGCCAACTCTAATTTCGTGGCTATTTCTGCCTCGCTTAACGCTGTAAAAGTTTCAATTGTTTCCCCAGTTGCCGGATTAATCGTTGCGATCGCCATAACTCAAACCTCCAAAATGAGGGGTAAGGGTAAATAGTTATCAGTTATCAGTGACCAGTGACCAGTGAAGAATGGCGTGTAGGGTGTGGGGTGACAGTGACTCCTGACCAGTTAGTTATTTTATCTCTCCCATCCTCCTCAGCTCCCGATCGCTCTCTTCACCCCTTGTCCCCCTTATCCTCCTTGTCTCCCTCAGCTCTCTTATCTCCCTTGTCCCCTCCACATTCCTATTTTTGCTAGAAAATTACCTCTTCACCGCCGCGATCGCTCAAATAAATGTATAAATAACTACAATTTTTAAAAGATAAAATAGTATGTATGGGTTATTAGTGGCTGCAAACCTTGCCATATCTTGAATAATTGTCTATTCTAAAAAAAAGCTTAAATTTGAGTATTTTTGTGTGGAGGATCGTACTAATTTAGCTTAGATACTGTATTTCGATAAAGATTTACTGTTGTGGCAAATGCTACAACATTGTTCACCTAAGTTCATGAAAAATTCATCTTTCAGATTGAAGTGAGCTAGAATTGCATCAGTCATACTAACTTCAGTTGACTCAATTCTGCCCTTTTTGCTTAAAAGATTTAAGCCTTAAATTCAAAACAACATCTAGCAAAAATGTAGTTGAGAGCCAGTCCATTGCAAGCGCCGGATCGCCGCTTGGGGAGTGCCTTTTATCCTCTAAAGATAAATTTTGTTTGTAACTTGGCAACTTTCCACACCGGAGGATGGTTTTGGAACTCCTAGCTCAGAATAATTACCTGTCAAAAATGCATCAACCCCTGATTTTGGCTGTAGATGATGATGAAGATAATTTAGAGCTGCTGACTGAAGTTCTTTACCCTCTAAATTGTCATATCATCACGGCAAAAGATGGGCGCTCCACTATTAGCATTGCCCAACAGCAACGCCCCGACCTCATCTTGCTGGACATCTTATTACCGGACATCTGCGGTACGGAAATTGCCCAGATGCTCAAGCAAAACCCGCAGACGCAAAATATTACCGTCATTGCAGTAACAGCATTAGCGCGAGCCGAAGACCGAGAAAGTTTACTCGCAGCAGGCTGTAGTGCTTATATTAGTAAGCCTTATATGCTAGACGATCTAGAAGCTGTTATCTGTCGCTATCTGGGTTTGAATCCGACTTTAGCCGTTGTTTGACTCGCCTTTCAGTGTCTAAACCTGAGACGTTAGGAGCGCTATCCAAAAGAGCAACAATGCTAGTACGACCAGTTTCAAATGTACTGTTACAAATTACGTCCACTACAGGTACGCCAATCGCCCGTTCGATTAAAGATTGCAAGTGCGGTTCTAAGAATTTGAGCAAGTTAGATCTAACTTGTAAAGCAAGATCTGTCTGTTGATTTTCCCCTAAAAACTGTTCTAATCGGGTGATAGAGTCTTCCGCCAATATTGTGACTGTTTTATCAACAATATGACAAGAAATCTGTTGCAGCTGGTATCCGAGATAAGTACGGTAAAGTTCTATAACTTGCTGTACTAACTCTTGTTGTAGCTGCTCTAACGTGGGAGATAACGATCTTTCCATATCGTGCTAGCAGCAAAAATGAATAAGTAAATTTTCCTAAAATTTATCAGTATAAGCGATCGCATTAATCAGCCCTGAGATGTATATCTTTTATAAGGAAGCAGGGAGCAGGGAGCAGGGAGCAGGGAGCAGGGAGCAGGGAGCTGAGAGAGCAACTCAAAATTCAAAATTCAAAATTCTCTACACCCCACAACGCCAGTTGCTCATGGGGGGCGACGAAGTCCGCGATAGCGCCACCCCCAAGACCGCACTGGCTCCCCTACACCCTTTCTTCACTGATAACTGACAACTGTTAACTGTTAAAAGACAGCCAAAACGCGAAATTTGAGGCGGTATATGGCTACACTTTAACCTTAGTTAGCTATGATACGCGATTGCCGTCCAAATCTTGCTATTTCTTGCCAAAATCGAGAAAATTAATGATATATTTTCCTTTGTGACAATCCTTAGCTTTAATTAAGATCGGTATTGTCATCTGGCGTAATTTTTGCTACGCATAGCAAAAATTACAAATACCAGTAAAATTTAATGTTGTTGCTTGCTGTTGCTAGCTTGCTACTCGCATTTGTAATTAGCTAAGAAGACGAGCAACCTACAGCAGCTAGTACGAGCCAATTCATCACCAGCGCCGATTGTCATCGCCGCTTGGGGGAATGCCTCGTCGTAGAAGCAACCATCTTTGTTGTCATGTCGTGCAACAAAAATTTTCTTACTTCTACGACTAGCCCCAAACGTATTATGGACATGCAAACTCGTTTTAGTTTCTCTCTAGAGACAGATTCTTTTCAGCCGCTTGTTTTAGCTGTGGATGATGACGATGATAACTTGCAGTTACTCGCCCAAATTTTAGCGATCGCCGATTGCGACTATATTACTGCGGTTGATGGAAAGAGTGCAATTCTTAAGGCAAAAAGCTATCGTCCCAGCTTAATTTTGTTAGACATGATGTTGCCAGATATTAGCGGTATAGATGTGACGCGAACTCTCAAACAAGACCCGCAAACTCAAGCAATTCCAATTATTGCGGTAACGGCAATGGCAAGAACTGAAGATAAAGAAAGTTTCATTACCGCAGGCTGCGTAGAATGCGCGATCAAACCTTATGATATTGTCCAATTAGAAACAGTAATTCGAAAGTATGCTTTTGGTGAAATTGGAAAGAGTTGATAGTTAATGGTTGATAGTTGATAGTTGATAGTTAATGGTTGACGATCGCAGCCAAGAACGCGCGACCATCAATCTATCAACAACTAAACTAAGAATTGCGTACAGACGGCGGGCTAGCTAGGATAGCAACTGTTGCAGTCCGACCCGTCTCTATTTTGGTATTACTGAGAATATCTAATACTTCTACACCCACAATTTCCTCAATTAGGTCTTTTAGTTGGGGTTGAAGTGCTTGATCTAACTCCGCTCTAACTTTTTCGCCTAATTCTTCTTTACCACTTTCTACTAGCAGTTGTTCCGGCTGAGTTACTGCATCTTCCAGAATAATCGCAATTTTTTCATCAAACATTTGACAAAAAACTTGGCTTGGTCGATGCTCTAACTGAGCGCGATACAGCGCCTGAATGCGTTGCGATAGAGTGCGTTCTAATTGTCCCCGGGTCGGAAAAGATGAGTCCATGTTAAAAATTTAGCTGAATCAAACTTAGCGCCAAACATCTGCTAATAGATAGATGATAAGGATAAAAGGCGCAAAATAGAAGTCGTAAGTCGTAAGTCGTAAGTCGTAAGTCGTAAGTATTATTTACTTATGACTGCTTCGTCCCCCAAGTCCTTCTACTGGGGATAGATGAGAATCTTATAGGTATCAGGCGTAGGGTTGACAGCTTGTTCTACGGCTGCTGAAAGTTGTTGTAGGGGATAGCGATCGCTGATTAAGGCATCAACGTCAATGCAGCGATTGAAAACAAGATCGACAGCAAGACTTTGCAGACGATAAGAAGAACTATAACTGCCAATTAAATCGATTTCGCGGCGATAGATAATATTGGGATTGAGGGAAATTTCAACCTCATCGGGAAATTCGGCAAAAAACAGAATCTTACCCCCCTTGCGCGTGCAATCGAGGGCTTGAGCAAACGCCTTTTCGCTAGGGACAGCAAGTAGAGTTGTATCGACTCCCAAACCGTCTGTTAAAGCTTGAATTTTAGTGCTTAAGTCGCGATCGCGCGCATCCAAAGCAGCATCGGCTCCTAATTGTAAAGCTTTTTCGATCCGCGATGGTAATAAATCGGTAGCGATCGCCCTTGCACCGAAGTATTTAACTAACATCACGAACATCAGTCCGATGGGACCCGCACCAGTCACTAATACCGTTTGTCCTGGGGCAATTTGTGCCTTTTTGACTGCTTTAAGACAGCAATTCGTTGGCTCGACAAAACTCGCTTGCTCAAAGCTAACGCGATCGGGAATCGGAATCAAGCCACCGTTGCGAACAATGTGACCGGGTACTCTCACATATTCAGCAAATCCACCCCCACTAGGTACAAAACCAGCCGTTGTAGAGATATTTTTATAAATCTCACACATGGAGAAATTATCATTCAGGCAATAGCGACAACGCATACAGGGAATGTGGTGCATCACCACCACTCGCTGTCCTACTTGCCAATCGCTAACTTGGCTTCCGATTGCGGCGACAACTCCAGCCGTTTCATGCCCAAAAATGCGCGGTGGTTCGTAGAGGGGATAGCGAATTTTTTTGATATCTGACTGACATAAGCCAACAACCCGCACTTGCACCAAGACTTCATCCGCTTCAATAGCTGGTACGGGTAATTCCTCATAACTCAATCGATCCACGCCGCGAAATACCTGGGCTTTCATAGCTTGTAGTCATTAATCCAGTACTTTAGAATGTAGCAGTTAATAGGGAGCAGGGAGCAGTGAAGAAAGGGTGTGGGGTGTGGGGTGTAGAGAATTTTGAATTTTGAATTTTGAATTTTGAGTTGCTCCCTCAGCTCCCCCAGCTCTCTTCTCTCCCTCAGCTCCCGAGCGCCTCCTCAGCTCTCTTCTCCTTGTCCCCCAACGACTCCCGACTCCCGACTCCCGGTTTCTTTTGCAAGCTAGAATCATTTTGGAACTGTGATGAGAGTTGGTTATGTTACGGCGATCGACAGAGAGATTCATCGCCAGAACCGCCAGCTATCGCTATGATTAACTAACACTAAAAACGCCCAATCATTGCCACTGCTTTTGCAACTGCCACAATGCTAGGTGAAATTATCAAAGGGCAATACCAGATCGTCCAAATCCTTAGTAGTAGCGATTACTGTCAGACCTATCTGGCACAAGATCTCGTTACCCCCTCACCGCAAGCATGTATTGTCAAACATCTCTTGCCTGGACCATCCGGTCGCACTAGCTCACTGTCTTCTCTACGGCGTGTATTTACTCGTGAAGTCGCAGCGCTAGAAAAATTGAGTACTTATTCCCAAGTACCGCAATTGTTAAACTATTTCGAGTTAGATCAACAATTTTATCTGGTATTAGAATACATTCACGGACAACCACTGAATCGAGTTTTGGCTCCAGGAGTACGCTGGAGTGAAACCCAAGTCATCGATTTTTTACAGGAAGTCCTTACTATTCTCGAAGTGATTCACGCCCACGGGCTAATTCACCGCGATATTAAACCCAGTAACTTAATTCAGCGCGATAGCGACGGCAAGTTGGTACTGATCGATTTTGGGTCGGTCAAGCAGGCATGGACGCAAGTTGTCACTGCCGCAGGACAAACCAATGCCAACTTTGCTATGGGAATTCCAGCAACAATGGCGATCGGCACACCGGGCTATATGCCCAGCGAACAAAGCCGAGGTCGTCCTCGTCCGAATAGCGACATTTATGCCTTGGGGATGATTGCAATCCAAGCGTTGACTGGAATGCAACCAACAATGCTCCTAGAAGATGCCGACAGTGGGGAAGTCATTTGGCAACATCTCACAAATGTCACTCTAGCTTTGGGATCGATTTTGAATCAAATGGTACGCTACCATTTCACCGAGCGCTACCAATCAGCAACTGAAGTCCTAGCCGATCTCCAACCACTCCTACCAACAGCAGCACTGTCACAGCCAACACCTACCCCAAGAAGTTCTGCCCCCAATTCCGCCTCAACTGCTCCAAATTCTAGTAGTCACCATGCATCGGCGGTGAATGGATCGGGAACGAAGTCGAGAAGAACATCAACTGGAGGACAGCAACAGATAGCTTTATGGTTGGGGATGGCAATTGGCATTACTTCAGCACTGGGATTAATTCTAGGCTTATATTATGCTCTCCGACCAAACTCGAAGGCTGTGTCGCCGATCGCCCCGCCTAAAGCAGAATTTGCCGCGATCGCCTCGAATCGGCTTTCCGATCGCTATACGTTGACTCAAACTTTAACCGGACACACAGATTCAGTATGGGCGATCGCTGTCAGCCAAGATGGACGTACGTTGGTCAGTGGTAGTGCAGATAAAACGATTAAGGTATGGGATTTACAAACTAGAGAGTTACAGCGCACGCTTACCGGACATACAGATACAGTACGGGCGATCGCTCTGAGTCAAGATGGACAAATTTTGGTGAGCGGTGGCGGCGAAAAAACGGTACGGCTGTGGAATATCACGACAGGCAGACCCTTGGGAAGGCTACTCGGACATGGGGGACCTGTATGGACTGTTGCCATCAGTCAAGACGGACAGACGCTTTTTAGTGCGGGAGAAGATGGAACCGTTAAGCTGTGGAACGCCCAGAACGGACAACTGCATCGCACGCTCCCAGCACACGATCGCCGGGTGTTTTCCTTGGCTGTAAGTCCTAACGGGCAAACTTTTGCTACTGGCAGCATCGATCGCACGATTAAGTTATGGGATTTAGCTACAGGAAGACTACTACGCACGCTGATAGGGCATACTGATGCAGTCAGGGCAATTACCTTTAGCCCCGACGGACAACATCTGGCTAGCACGAGTTGGGATAAAACCGTGAAGATTTGGAACTGGCAAACTGGAGAGCAACTACAAACGCTGGCAGAACACGAGCATAGAACTGTTGCGATTGCTTACGGTAATGATGGTAATACTCTAATGAGTGCAAGCCTCGATCGCACGATCAAAATTTGGCAGCCGCAATCGGGACAACTCCTACACGATCTCCTAGCTCACACCGACTGGGTATTAGCGATCGCGCCTAGCCCCAGAGGTCAAACCTTAGTTAGCAGCAGCAAAGATCGGACAATCAAAATTTGGGAATAGCGAGTTGTCATTGGTCATTGGCAAATTATAAGTTCTTCCCTACTCCCTACTCCCTGCTCCCTACTCCCTAATGACTGAATGAATTCTCAATTCTCTACCGATGTCCTAGTCGTTGGCGGTGGTACTGGTGGTACGGCTGCGGCAATCCAAGCAGCGCGATCTGGTGCAAAAACAATGCTGGTCAGCGAATTTCCTTGGTTAGGAGGTATGCTGACATCAGCTGGGGTGTCGGTTCCTGATGGTAACGAATTGGTAGCATGGCAAACAGGCTTGTGGGGAGCATTTTTGCGGGAATTGCAGCAATGCCAGCCAGAAGGATTAGATCATAGCTGGGTGAGCTTTTTTAGCTTCGACCCGCGTATAGGAGCGCAGATTTTTGCTCGATGGGTACAAGAATTGCCTAACTTGACTTGGCTGGTGGGACAAGTACCGCAAGCCGTTTTACGCCAAGGCGATCGCATTTTTGGGGTAGAATTTGCTGAATATACGGTTACTGCCCAAATTACCATTGATGCTACAGAATTGGGTGATTTATTGGCTTTAGCCGAGATTCCGTACCGTTGGGGTTGGGAATGGCGATCGCAATGGGGAGAACCCAGCGCCCCAATTGCTCCAAACGAGCTAACGACAAAATACCCAGTCCAAGCGCCCACTTGGGTAGGACTCATGCAAGATTTTGGGGACGCGATCGCACCAGTTATTCCCGCACCACCGTCATACAATCCAGACAAATTTGCTGGAGCCTGGGAAAGCTACGGAGCCGAACAATTTCTTAACTACGGGCGTTTACCAGGCAATTTATTCATGCTCAACTGGCCCATTTGCGGTAACGACTACGGTGAAGGTTTAGACCGACTAGTGACCTCCACCACGGCTAGATCTGAGTTTCTGCAAGAAAGTTTGTGGCATACGCAAGGCTTCTTACACTACATTCAAACTCAACTCGGACGGCGTTATGGATTGGCTGAAGGGGTTTTTTCTGCTGATTCCAATCGTGTAGGGGCGCACGGCTGTGCGCCTCTACACGACGTTGGCGGCGCATACGCGCTTCACCCCTACTACCGCGAGAGTCGGCGCGTTGTGGGCATGACTACGGTGCGAGAACAGGATATTTTGCCCTTAGCTGAAGGTCGAGTCACTGCCTTACCAGTCGATCGTACAGGTATCAACGCGATCGCGATCGGTAACTATGCCAACGACCACCACTATCCAGGTTTCGATTTTCCCCTACAAGCGAAATCCATTCGCTGGGGAGGGCGCTGGACGGGAACGCCCTTTACCATACCCTATCATTGTCTAATTCCGGCGGCGATCGATGGCTTCTTAGCGTGTGAAAAGAATATTTCGGTATCTCACATTGCCAACGGTGCGACGCGCTTGCAGCCAGTGGTAATGAATCTCGGACAGGCTACTGGAATGGCAGCAGCAATGTGTATTTCTAGAGGTTGTCAGCCGCGAGAATTACCTGTCAGGGATTTACAAGAAGCTCTATTACAAGAGCGGCACTGTCCGGCGGCGATCGTGCCTTTATTCAACTCATCACCCGCATCTCCCGATTGGTTAGAGTGGCAACGCTATTACCTCGATCGCCCAGAGGAGTATCCGGCTAGTGGAGATTATCCTCTTAATTTGAGGAGCAGGGGAGCAGAGGGGCAGGGGATGATTCAAGACCCGCGCACTACTTCCTGCTCAGGCATTTTCCATCGTCGGGACGTGCAAGATTATACGTTGACTATATCTCTGCCTGAAGAATTGCAGGGACAAGATTGGACGCTGGTAACTTTGCGATCGCCCATTGACGAAAAACTACAAATCTATCCAGATAACCAACCGATCTCGGTTTACGGGCGGTTAAACCATGCAGGGAGATGGTTGTTAGTCGAAGAACTTGAGTCAACCGTCAACCGTTAACTGTCAACCGTTAACTGTCAACACGTGCGTGTAGCGAGCGCGTTTACCGTCAACCGTTAAAAATTGCCCAAATTAAAGCGAGCAATATAGCAGCGATCGCCCCAATTAACGTATTCAAAAAATTGACAACATCATGAGTCAGCCAACGGCTTTTACCTTCTACTGTTGCGCCAATTAAGCTTTCAATATTAGTAGCAATAAAGGCAGCGATGACACACCAGACTACGCCCAGTAAATCGATTAAACCGAGTCCCCAAGCCAGCAGCGCGATCGCTACCGAACCCGCTACACCAGCCAGCGTTCCCTCTAAGCTTACAGCCCCTTCCGTTCCTCTTGCCACGGGTTGTAAAGTCGTAATTAAAAATGTCCGCTGACCGTAAGCTTTGCCAACTTCGCTAGCACAGGTATCGGAAAGTTTGGTACTGAAACTCGCGACAAAACCCAGTAAAAGTAGAGATACGATCGTCATAGGCTCAGCTACAAAGGTCGTTGCAATCGCGATTCCCACTGCACACAGCGCCCCCGTCAGTGCCGAACTCCAGACATTTTCTGGTCCCCTTGCACCAGACCGTTTTTCTGCAATTCCTTCTGCTTCCTTTTGTGCCATACCAATGTATGTCACGGCAGAACCGACGAGAAAGTAGAAGACGACAACTAATTCTCCCTGCCAGCCTACACTCAAGTACAAGAGAACACCCAAGAACAAAGCGTGCAATAGCCCAGCTGGAGTTAGCAACTTTTTGGGAGCAATCCAGGCTACACCCAACAAAATTGTATGCACTCCAACAGCAACTAGTACGGAATTGAGGAACGATGGGTTTGAAAACATCAAGGATAAATTAGTAGTCATCTGAATTTTGCCAAATTTTGACGAATCCTACGTGGGTTACTATATGAATCAAACTATTTTTCACCTTGCCTTTCCCATTACCGACATTGCCCAGACAAAAGCCTTCTATATCGATAGTTTGGGCTGCATTCCCGGTCGTGAAACTCACCATGCTTTGATTTTAAATCTTTACGGGCATCAGCTAGTAGCTCATATGACTAAAGAGCCTCTGGCTCCACAGCGTGGTGTCTATCCCAGACACTTTGGTTTAATTTTTTCTTCTAAATTGGAATGGGACAATTTATTAGAGCGATCGCAACGACAGCACCTCAAATTTAGAGAAACACCCAAACAGCGCTTTGTTGATTCTCCCCTAGAACACTATACGTTCTTCTTAGAAGATCCATTTTATAACCTAATGGAATTTAAATACTACCGGAATTTAGAAGCAGTCTTTGGTAGTTACAACAGCGCTCCTATCGGAGATTTAATGTAGAGATTCTACTCGTTTAAGAAATAAGTTATTTCAATTTGAACTTAACTGAATTTTGCAGTATCAATTGCTGTTTCACACAACTTTAACTTGAGTTCGGCGGGTTTGGAAAGCGCACAAAAAAAGACTGATTTCAAAACCAGCACCTCTTGATATATCACGAACGCTAGCTTTAGTAAGTCCTGATTGCGATCGGTTTCAAGAAAATTACATAGAACCAGACACTGCTAACTTCAATAAATTACAACAGAAATTGAACGATTTTTTAGATGCAACAAATTTAGGATTACAAGGAGATGATTTTGCCAACGAATGTTAAATTACACGCGATCGCCTAAATGCTCGGCGATTTTTAACGTCAGACTGTGGGAACCACCGACGAGACGATAATCTTCGGCTGTTTCGCGTAAGTCAAAAAATCCCGCATTCGCCATGAAATAGAGAACGAACAGCATTGAGACTTGATGCGAATCGCCTGCGATACCTTGGCGAATACTAGCAGCCATCCAAGCTCTTGCTTCTATTGTCTCCGTATTGCGATCGATCCACTCTCCCGCAGAGATAGAATCTAAAGTCGCAGCATTAGGTGTGTTCCAAGGTGCGTCTAGCAGCACAGTCTGGCTGAGTTGCTCGAATTTTGCTCGGGTGGGGCAAAATCTTTTTGAGCTGGCGTGGCGCTTTCGCTAGGGTTCTCTGCGTGCGTCATCCTGCTCCCCTGGTAGCCGTAAATCGTGACTCCATCAACTTTACCTTTTTTGGTGGCAACTCCTAACTGTCGTGCCAAATCGAGGACAGCCGTTTGGGTGCGTCCTACCCAAGTCTCACCCATTTCTAGATAGACAATCTTTAGGATGGAATTGGTTAAACGTGCGTCCGCCAACGCGATTGTTTGCTTCCAAAACAACGAGTGAATCAATCCCTGCTTGGTAAAGTTCCCAAGCTGCACTCATACCGGAGAGTCCGCCACCGACGATAGCAATAGATACTTGAATGCCTTGGCGATCGCCTATCATATTTCTACATCTTTCGATTGAAATTTTGCCTCAGACTGTACCACTCTCGGTAGATTTTTGCGGGATCGAACCTGTTTTATTCGTCGATCTGTGTGATTCTTGCATAGGATCGAGACTGAATCTACTGTATCGTCATTAACAGGATAGTTAATGTGGGGGCGATCGTGAGTTTCAAGAAAGTTTTTGTTGCCGTTGATGGTTCAGCTCAAGGAGCTGTGGTATTCGAGCAGGCTGTAGAATTAGCTACTAAGGATTTAGCAAATTTGATGGTATTTCATGCTGTTGAGTTGGGAGCAAGAATGACTTATCCATCTCAGATTGAAGCTAAAACTGAGGAAGGACAAGATGTTTTGCAAGGTTATCGCGAGAAAACGAAGGATTTAGGTATTTCCGTTGAGTTTGATTGTCGGGTGGGAAATCCAGGTTCGGCAATTTGCGATGCAGCAAAAGAGTGGGGAGCTGATTTAATTGTGTTGGGACGTAGGGGATACAAAGGGATTACTGAAGTTTTATTAGGTAGTGTCAGCAATCACGTTGTCCGTAATGCTCATTGTTCGGTGTTGATAATTCAAGGAGATCTTGGTAGTTAAGGATATCTAAATTTTGCTAGAAAGCAAGAGAGCTGATTTAATGTCGCGCAAAGACAAGCCAGTGCGTTGCGGAGCCAGCGCCGTGCGCGGGTTTCCCCCGTTGAGGCGACTGGCGTGAGGTTCCCTCCGTTGTAGCAACTGGCGTGCAAAGACGCGAAGCAGCTTCTCGTAAGAGTAGGCGCAAAGTTTAAGAGCGCCAAGATTATAATTAACTTGCCATCTCATCAGCAACCAATTCCGACTTACAACTTACGACTTACGACTTACGACTTCACCTCGATTCCACCCTCGCATCTAAAGTTTTGGCAATGCGATCGCGGGTTTCTGCTAAATGTGCTTTAGTATATTCATCCAGCTTGCCAGAACGAGCAACTGCTTTATTTAACTGCTCTCGCAATTGTCGCAGATTGTACCATGCTAGCGTCCGTGCATCTTCAGGAACGTTAGATTTGCGTAACATCATATCTGTCATAATTTTCAAATGTTCCCGTTGGACGGCTCGCCGCAGACTGGAAATATTGGTTGGTGTTTTGTCTGGATTTAATACCTCTATCCAGATATCATTTTGTAAGGTGGTAAATAATTCTGGTAATGTGAGGGCTTGTTTTGGCTGGCTCTTGAGTTCGATGTCGCGTAAACGAGAAAGGCGATCGCCTGATAGTAAATCTCGTAATACTAAACTTTGTAGAGCGTAAATACTGTCGTGGATTGGGTAATCGAGGCGACTCATCACCGCTTGTTCTCCCCAATGCACCCAACGGGAAGGTGCGAGTTTATTCAAGAGTTCCGGCGGGAAATTAAATGCATCTGGGGCAAATACGTATTTCTCCAGTACTGCTAAAGCCTGTCGCTGTTTTGCCACAGGGACGGGGACGAATGGCAATCTGCCGTTATCGGCGCTAGCATGGTCGCGGTAGAATGACTGTCCGCCAATATATTTGGTGGCGTAGTAGGTATGACGCAGGTAGTGTAAGAAAATGCGATCGAATAGTTCGCTTAAATTGCTGTAACTCTCGCCTGAAGTTGGATAGCGCCGATTCAACTTTTTCCACATTGCCCGCGCTATATCTAATTGTCCTTGGGAATAACCTAAAACATCGCTACTGTAGTCCCAAGCATTTACATCTGGGTCGAGATCGAACCGATCTTCATCTGTAGCATAAGCTAAATCTGGACGCGAGGAGCGATCGCCAATTTGGTCTAAAAATCGTCTTTCTGCTAAGGGATGGGGTGCTGTTGTAGGTGTATAGCCGTATTCAATCGCCCACTCATCGTAAGAACCAATACTATCGGGAAAAAAGTCACCCTGTTCGCGATCGGGTGGAGCCAAATTCGGGGGAAGATAGTCCATAACCGAAGTTGTCAAATTGCGATCGCGAGTTATTTTGGTAGCATTTAACTCATTGGGTGGAAGTTGGGTACTACCGCGAAAATTGTGCCGCAAACCGAGTGTATGCCCGACTTCGTGAGCGATAATCAGCCGCAAATATTGATGAATATATTGCTGCATTTTGTCGCTGTTAGGCGTAATGTTTTGAAACAGCGTGAGTGCCAAAGAACCAAAATCAAATTGGCTAGCAGCTTCCATACCGTAACAGAGGTCGTATTCTGTTGCGAGTTTTGATAATGGGTAGTTGGTAGTTGGTAGTTGGTAGTTGGTAGTTGGTAGTTGTCCCCCTTGTCTTCCTTGTCCCCCTTGTCCTCCTTGTCCTCCTTGTCCTCCTTGTCCGCCGAAGCCTCGTCCGAAACCGGAGTTACACACGCTGCGATCGTTTATCATTTGGGATAATACCGATGTCGGTTGCGCTCGGCTATCTTGAACCATGCGCCGATATTCTTGCTTGAGGACGCGCACGAAACTAGCATCTACTAAGATATCTGCATCCAAGATTTCCCCAGTTAAGGGGTTAACCCGTGAAGGACCAAGGGCAAAAAAGCCATCAACTGTGTTAATCCAGCGAATGACATTGTAACGCACGTCCGCAGGGTCCCATTTAGCATCATCGGGCATTTGTCGCACTTCGATCGCATTGATAAATCCTGCTTTTTCAAAGGCTTTGTTCCACATTAATACCCCTTCTTTGACTGCATCCCGATATTCCAGTGGAACGGCATTTTCAATCCAAAATACAATTGGTTTTTTGGGTGGTGATAGTTTGGCGTTAGGATTTTGCTTTTCTAAATGCCAGCGGTTAATGTAGCGAACAAACGGTTCTTTACGGTCTTCAATCGCAAAATCTTGATAGGCAGTGATAAAATAACCGATGCGATCGTCAGCTAGACGAGGCTTGTAGGTAGAATTAGCCGATAATTCAGATAGACTGTAGCGAATGCGTAAAGTGAGGGCGCGGCTATCTGGTAGCGTCATTAGATTTGGCGTAGCAGTATTCTTAGCACCCCCATAGGAAAAGCCGTAGACTGACTCAATTTCCATGTTGAGGGGAAAAGCTTTAGTCGAGCCAAAATAAGATTTATTTTCATCTAATTGATAGGTAGTACCTAGCTGAGTAGAGAGCGATGCTGCTAGTCCTGGTAAATCTTTTAATAGTAGATCGCCAAGGTCAATTAAAATAGATTTACGTTGAGGATGAATACTTTTAATGGGAATTGAATAGAGAACGGAATCGCTAAACGATCGCGTCAGAGAGCGCGTTTGCGGTGAACCAGGAGTCACGCGAAAATTAACGTTACGTACGACAAAATGAATATTATTGTTGACTCGCTGAAAATAAAATAAGAAATCCTGTAAAGGCATTCCACTATAAATACCTCGCTCTCCAATTCCTGCTTCCATCGTCATCGTACTGAGGAAGTTTTTATTGAATTGCTGCGGTTGAATTTCTAAATAAATTTTGCCTGTATCCTTTTGGCGATAAAGAGTAAATAATCCTTTAATGGCACTACTATTTTTAATAACTTCGTTAAATGCTTTTAGCTCTGACGGTTTGGGATTTTTTGCTATTACCTGCTGATTAGACTCTTGAGCTAGCAACAGCGTTGATTGTCGAGAATCTTGCCGCTGATTATTAACCAGCCACAGATAAGATTGTAATTCCGGCTGTTGGCTGTTATTTTTAATCACCCATACTTTAGATTCTGGTAGCGATATTGGGGGAGTCGGGAGTCGGGAAGCGGGTGGAGGCGGAGGTGTCCTCCGCATCGGAACCGCGTAGTCGGGAGTAGTGTGTGGTAACTGCTCCCAGCTCGTCCCTGCTCCCTGCTCCCTTTCTTCTGACAACTGATAACTGTTAACTGATAACTGATTAGACGCTGACGCAGGAAGCCGCGCACCAACAAAAAAGATTGTAAATAATGCGCTGTGCAAGAGAAAAACACGAGCAGACAGACTTTTCATTTCTCATATCCCTAGCAACGATGCCTAGTTATTGCTCATTCAAGCAGCTGAATGAGTTAAAGCTGATTACCAAGCACTCAGTTACGTCATGCATCCGATTGCTTGCTAAAACGATTTACAGCCACCCACTGTTAATAGAGTTCCCAGAAATACCCTTCAATGCGCGACTCTATCTATTTTTGTAGCGAAACTAGGAAGAAAACTAGGCAGTTATTTATACAATTCAACACATTAGAAGAATTATCGTAAGGGCGCACGGCTGTGCGCCCCTACGATTCCTTACCTTGAGGCAAAATCAGCATCGCATCACCAAAGGAATAGAAACGATACTGTTGAGCGATCGCTTCTTGGTACAATGCTAGCAATCGTTCTCTGCCAATTGCCGCACTGACAAGCATCATTAGACTAGAACGGGGCAGGTGGAAATTAGTAATTAACCCGTCTACTACCCGCCATTGATAACCAGGGTAGATAAACAAATTTGTCTTGCCGCAAAATGGCTGTAGTTCTCCCGATGCAGCAGCACCTTCTAAAGCCCTTACCGTCGTCGTTCCGACAGCAATAATTTTGCCTCCCCGCGATCGCGTAGCGCGAATTTGTTCTACAGTAGCAGCTGGAACTTCAATCCACTCTCCATGCATTTGATGCGTCTTTACGTCTGCC
The DNA here is from genome assembly GCF_000817735.3 of Scytonema millei VB511283. Classification (NCBI taxonomy): domain Bacteria; kingdom Bacillati; phylum Cyanobacteriota; class Cyanophyceae; order Nostocales; family Scytonemataceae; genus Scytonema; species Scytonema millei. The sequence continues at coordinate 1,163,114 of NZ_JTJC03000001.1, forward strand.
ACTTCTACCGGACGAAACGTTCCTACGCCAACGTGTAGAGTCACAAATGCTTGCTCTATACCATTTTCTTGCAAGCGTTTGAGTAATTCCGGCGTAAAGTGCAGCCCTGCTGTCGGTGCTGCTGCCGAGCCTGGTTTTTCAGCGTAAACAGTTTGATACTGCTCTGATTCCGCCTGAGAATCGGTAATATAGGGCGGCAAAGGGACGTGACCGAATCTATCTAATAATTGAATCACAGATAAACCTTCTGGAAGGTCAAACTGTATCACCCGTCCGCCTGTCTCTTCGTCTGTTTCTAGGACTGTAGCGGTGAGGGAGCAGGGAGCAGGGAGCAGGGAGCGGGGAATAGAGGAGTTTTGACTTTTGACTTTTGACTTTTGACTTTTGACTTCCCGCTCAAAAAATACAATCTTCGCCCCAGGTGCTAAGCGTCTCCCTGGTTTGACTAAAGCTAACCAGACATTCGGCTGGCGTTCCTCTAACAGTAAAACTTCCACTGCCGCACCGCTGGGTTTTTGTCCGTAGAGACGGGCGGGAATTACCTGCGTATCGTTCATCACCAGCAAATCGCCTTTTTGAAGAAATTCTGGTAAATCGCGAAAAATTTGATGGGCGTGACTATCAAGATTTACTACTAACAGGCGAGAACTATCTCTGGGAGAAACTGGATTTTGAGCGATCCGTTCTGCTGGTAATTCGTAATCATAACTCGATAAAGAGTCATCTAATTCAGATCTAGCAGAAGATGTCAAGTCAAAATTAGGTGTTTTTACGGAATTCAATGCAGACACTGCATCTTTAAATTGATTGATATGCATTTTTTGTGAGAGTGACGTTCGGTATTCTAACGGATTTTAAGTAAGATTTTGAGTTGATGCGATCGCATGGGTATTTGGGTGAATCTACCCAGGTGGAGTGGGTGTTTGACGCTAGTATCATCGCGGTCAATTCGCAAAAATATAAATGTAGGAATAGCTTGTTTCCCCAGCAAGGATATGGAATACCTTTACTATCTTGCCAACGCCAGCCTCACATTGAGGATCGTTGAACATTTGCACGGCAGACCCCAGATGCCCTTGAGTTTCATTACCGTAATTCATCAAATTGATGGCTGGGTTGTGAAGGTGAAAATGAAATCTCCTCTCAACTCTCAACAAGATGGTGATTTCCGCGCTTTTTTAAATGAACTGGGAATTCCCTACGAAGCACCGATCCGCGTCAGAATGGCGTTATGGAGTTTGGAAGCCGGACAATCTCCGGTAGATGTGATGCGTCGCTATCAAGTCGCAATTGTCTCTCACGGTAACCCAGAACGGGAAGAAATCGAAACATTTCGGCAACAATTTGTCAAGGGATTGGGTTATTGTCCCGAAACTTTGGCTTAAATCGGCAGCCACAAAATTGCAGGCTGAAATTGAAGACTGAAATTGAGATAGAGCGATCGCATCAATCAAAAGCAAAAGCAGCGGATAAGTATTCTTTTAGCACGAGTTGATAACCACCGACTATGACTGCTTGTCCCAACTGCACTGACAAAGACGATAAGTCAGGGGAAATGTCAAGTGTAGGTGATGCCTGTCTCAATTGAGCCAACGATAATTTACGATGTTGGACTAGCGCCACATCAAAACGGCATTGGTAAGTAGCTAAATTTGGAGAGACACTCAAAAAGTACTCCGCAGCTTGCCAAAGCCGTGTTTGTTTTTGTGGTGTAATTGCCAATAAACCACCAGCATCCCAGTTGTTTTGCTTGCGGGTTTTGACTTCAACGAATGCGAGGAGCGAGGGGCGAGGAGTGAGGGGCGAGGGAGGAGTGGCTGGTGGCTGGTGGCTAGTGGTTAGAATTTCTCCCTTGTCTCCCTTGTCCCCCTTGTCCCCCTTGTCTCCCTCACGTACATCCAACTTCGCTACCAGATCTAATTCTCCCCAAGGACAGCGCCAACGACGGTGTAGAATTGTCCAGCCAGAAGATTGCAGCCACCGAGCGACTAGATCTTCTCCAAGTACGCCAATGTCGGGATAATGAAAGGCAGGATGGTTTGCCATGAGCTGAAAGATTATGAATTCTGGGCTAGGAAATCGAATTTGGAAATCTATATTCGCTGTTGTACTGTGGGGTGCGATCGCATTTTCAGTACTTTTTGCTATTGTTCCCCCTGCTGTAGCGCTGGACTACAACAAAGAAAGTTTGATTGAGACAGATTTCTCTGGGCGCGACTTGACGGACTCTAGCTTCAGCCACGCCAATTTGCGTAGTAGCAACTTCAGTCACTCTAATTTGGAAGGAGTTAGCTTGTTTGCTGCTAATTTAGATTCGGCAAATTTTGAGGGGGCGAATTTGGCAAGTGCCACTCTAGACTCGGCACGCTTGACCAGAGCCAATTTAAAGGATGCTATTTTAGAAGGCGCATTTGCGGCAAATACCAAATTTGATGGTGCTGTAATTGATGGAGCCGATTTCACGGATGTTTTAATGCGCCGCGACGTGCAAGATAAATTGTGTCAAGTTGCTAAAGGTGTTAACCCAACTACAGGACGTGCCACCCGCGATACTTTATTCTGTCCATAAGCGATCGCAATCTTTATCGCAATCTTTTACGATGAAGTTTGCCGTGTCATTTCACGAGGACTGATAGATGATTCGTGCCTTCGCAGCTTTAGAAAAAGGTGGAGAACTCAAGCCTTTCGAGTACGATCCAAAACCGCTCGGTAGCGAAGATGTAGAGATCGATGTAGAATACTGCGGAATTTGCCATAGCGACTTGAGTATGCTCCATAATGACTGGGGCATAACGCAATATCCATTTGTCCCAGGACACGAAGTTGTAGGCAAGATTGCGGATGTTGGTAGTGCCGTCAAAAAACTCCAAGTCGGGCAGCGTGTCGGATTGGGATGGTATTCGCGATCGTGCATGACTTGCGAATGGTGTATGTCTGGCAATCACAACCTTTGTGCCACCGCAGAAGGTACAATTGTCGGTCGCTATGGTGGCTTTGCCGACAAGGTACGCGCCCATGAAGCTTGGGTTGCTCCCTTACCCGATGCCATGCAGCCAGTGTCAGCGGGACCCTTATTTTGTGGCGGGATTACGGTTTTTAACCCGATCGTCCAATTTGATGTTAAGCCTACCGATCGCGTTGGAGTCATTGGTATTGGCGGCTTGGGACACATGGCATTGAGATTTCTTCATGCTTGGGGCTGCGATGTCAGCGCCTTTTCCAGCAGCGCTGATAAGGAACCAGAAGCAAGGGAAATGGGTGCGAACCACTTCATCAACTCCCGCGATTCAAATGCACTTAAATCGGTGGAAGGCTCTTTTGACTTAATTCTTTCTACTGTCAATGTCGATCTAGACTGGAGTACCTACATTGCCTGTTTGCGTCCTAAAGGACGATTGCATTTTGTGGGTGTGGTTCCTAACCCTATTTCTACGGAAATTTTTCCCTTAATTATGGCTCAGCGATCGATCTCTGGCAGTCCCTTGGGTAGTCCGGCTACTGTCACCCAAATGCTCGACTTTGCCACCCGCCATCAGATCGAACCCATAATTGAAACCTTCAGTTTTGACCAAGTAAATGAGGCATTAGAACACCTACGTAGTGGCAAAGCACGGTATCGGATCGTGTTGAAACACTAATTGTCATTTGTCATCGGTCATTTGCTACCAACTACCAACTACCAACTACCAACTACCAACTACCAACTACCATCAAATCAAATCTGCAAGCGCAAACTGCCGTTGCTTGTCCAATTCCAACAGCCGTTGCTGGGCTTGCCGTAACGACTCAAAATATGACTGAGATTGTTCTGGTGCAGTTACTTCGTCGGTTTGTTCCCACAATTGGAGAAATTGACGGTAGCGTTTTTCGCACTGCACCCGTTCCATGCAAGCTGTCGCCGCTTGAATCACCTGGGCAAATCGCGAGAGTTCGATTTGCGTCTTTTCATCTAGGTGAAATAAACGGGCGATCGCTTTTGTCTCACCTTCATACTCCATACACTGCACTTGGAGCCGCGAAATTAAATCTGACGATTGGGGAGACGATACACTTAACGTCTCTAGATTTTCCAAAATCTGCTGCCAGAGAAAACTGTGGTGAGGTAGATCGAATTGTAAATCTCGTTCCTGTAGGGCTTCCGTGACGATCTGACGGTATTCTGGATGGTGTAGGTAAATTCGTAACAAAATTGCCTCTGCTTGTTCCAGTAAGGCGCGATCGCCCGCTACAGGTAAGTGAGAATTGCTAGCTTGTTGTTTTCTCGGTGGTGCTGGCTTGCGATAACTATTCGGTGCAACTCGATCTAATAAATTTTCAATCCACAAAGGTACGAGTCTGGCATCGCCTAAACTTAAAATTTCAGCACAGCGATGAATGTAGTGCTGGCGTTGATTGCTGTCGCTTATTTGTTGTAGCAATTTCACCATACTTGCCATGACTTGTTGTGCTTCTGGCGCTTGCTTCAAATCTCGATTAGCTACTAGCTGTAGGATCTGCCAATCTAACCATAGCGGGGCATTATGTAAAAGTTCGCGGTAATGTTCTGGACTATGAGTGTGGAGATATTCGTCTGCATCTTTGCCATCTGGTAAGTTGAGAATGCGTAAATTGACTTCGCCTTGATAGGCAAGATTAGCGATCGCTCCTATGGCTCTCTCTGTAGCTTGCGTTCCTGCCGCATCTGCATCAAAATTAAGAATAAGTTGTTTTGATTCGCTATAACGCAAACAAGCTCGGACTTGTTCGATACTCAAAGCCGTTCCCAACGAGGCGACAGAATGAGTAATTCCGGCAGCGTGAAGGGCGATCGCATCGAAATATCCTTCTACTACTACTACCCGATCTTGTTTGGCAATCTCGTTTTTAGCCTTATCTAAACAAAATAAAGTTCTACCCTTATTAAAAATATCCGTCTCAGGAGAATTAAGATATTTCGGTTGTTCGTCACCTAAACTTCTACCCCCAAACCCGATAAATCGCCCTTGCGGATCGCAAATTGGGATGATGATGCGATCGCGAAAATAATCGTAATATCCATCTTTTGACTGTCGTTGTCGAATTAATCCTGCTTGTTCTACGATTTGTACGGGATATCGTTTTTGTTCCACCAAATAACGATAAAGAGTTTCCCACCCCGCAGGCGCGTATCCTAACTTAAATTGCTGAATTGTTTCTGAGTTAAATTGCCGTTTTTGTTGCAAATAATCTAAAGCTAGCTGCCCTTGATGTTGCTGCAAAGCATGATGATAAAATTGCGTCGCAACAGCCATCACCTCATATAATTGCTCTCGCAGCGATATCTGACGCTGTAATTCTTGTCTCTGTTCTGGTTCTAAAGTTTGTACGGGTACGGAATAGCGCCGTGCTAAATCTAGTACTACCTCGCTGAAAGAAGTCTTGCCCAATTCCATCAAAAATGTAATTGCATTCCCTCCAGCCCCACAACCGAAGCAATAATACATTTGCTTGCCAGGGCTGACACTAAAACTAGGGGTTTTCTCATCATGAAACGGGCATAAACCGACAAAATCTTTCCCACGCTTGCGCAGAACAACGTGTTCCGAGACGATATCAACAACATCAGCTCTTTGTTTGACTTGTTCGACTGTATCGGGGTGCAGGCGAGGAATTTGCATATCGGTCAGTTATCAGTTATCAGTTATCAGTTATCAGTTATCAGTACTTCTTTAACCAGCTTTAGTAGCAACACCTTGATATAAATAACCAACAAATTTGGGTGTTTTCTCTGCGTAAAACTCTTCGACAGTTACCAGGTCGAATTGTTTTTCTACTAGTTGTTTAATATTACGATTAAAGTGACAGCCATCGGCAATAACTTTTTGGAGTGGAGTCAAGCGGTTTTGCCAAACTTGAACTTGAGGTTCATGACTCAGTCCGTGTTCTACAAAAAAGAATTTTCCTCCTGGTTTTAATACCCGATAGATTTCTTGCAGTGCTTGTTCGACTTTGGCAATACTACACAACGTCCAAGTACTGACAACGCTATCAAACGTATTATCTGCCATTGGCAAGTTTTCGCCATTCAACACGCGATTGTCTACAGTAATATGAGATTTTTGGATGCGCTTTTGAGCCAAAGCATGAACGCCAGGGTTAGCATCAATTGCTACCAATTTATCAATGTTTTCTGGATAGTAAGAGAGATTTAAACCCGTACCAAAACCAATTTCTAAAACTTCTCCCGTCACATTTGCCAAAACTTCTTTTCGATATTGAGCCATAGTCGGATCGGACAACGACCAGTCAAGCAAGTAAGGTAGGATTCTTTGTGAATAAAATCCCATTGATTCCTCCTAGACAGACTTATAACAGCTTTAGTTCTTGTATTTTAGCGAAAATAAACTTATTAAAAATTTATTCCCGAGACTGACTGCCCAAATTCAAATCAGCTTGTAAAAAGTCTACAAATTGCCTCGCCGTACGTCCAGAACGTCCGTTATGTCTAGTTGCCCATTGTAAAGCGCGGTAATCTAAGTCTGTGTCGGAAATACTAATACCAGCTAGACTTGCCAAATGTCGCACAATATGTAAGTAAGTATCTTGATTTGCTGGTTCAAAAGTTAAAGTTAACCCAAAGCGATCGCTAAATGAAAGCTTCTCTTGTACAGTATCCCACACGCCTACCTCTTCATTTTGACTCGGACGGGGGCGATCGCCAAACATTTCTCTGACCAAATGGCGACGGTTAGAAGTCGCATAAACAACCACATTCTGAGGACGGGCGGTTAAATTTCCTTCTAAAACAACTTTCAAGGCTTTAAAAGCATCGTCATCTTCTTCAAATGAGAGGTCGTCAACAAATATAATAAACTTTTGCGGCACGCCCCGCAGTTGCTCGACAATTGCAGGTAAAGCAGCTAAATCAGATTTAGCAACTTCAATTAAACGTAAGTTTTTGTCGCCATATTCATGTAATAATCCCTTTACCAAAGACGACTTTCCCGAACCCCGACTACCGTATAGTAAAACGTGGAGGGCAGGATAACCTGCAAGTAAGAATTCTGTATTTTTTTTCAATGTATCTCGTTGATACTCGTATCCTACCAACTGTTGTAACTGCACTGGATCGGCATGGGGAATACCAATAAGTTGTCCCGACTGCCAGCGTAATGCCCGATATTTAGCAAAGATACCCGTACCATGTTGGCAATAGTATGCGGCTAAATCCGATAGGATATCCGCCCAGTTTTCGAGTTGTGATAATTTGTGGTAAATGGTGCGATCGCTGATTATTTCCGTAGTTTTTTTTGTATGTATTTCAGTCCAAGCTACTGGAGGAACATTGAGTTTAGCTGCGGCTTGTACCCATTGGCTTAATTGAATTCCACTACATTGATAGAGGCTTTGTAAAGCTTGTAAATCTTGCTGAACGGCGGCGATGAGAGATGGTGGTAAATCTACTAAATCAGTATTTTGAATTTGTCTTGAAAACGGATTATTATCTACCAGAATTTGGCTAATTAAATAATCTTGCCAGGATTGGTTACAAGATGCGATCGCCTTAAAATAATTTCCATAAGCGCGAACGCATCCTAATTCATCTACCTCGTTGTGTCGCAACGACTGTAACAAATCGATTTGGCGTAAAGAACGTAGTAAATTAAGAAAAGCCTGTCCTACCTCATCTGTTAAGACAGATTGGTATATTAGTAAAGAAGCTGCTTGCAGTTGTAAAAATTCAAAAGATGAATTCGTTTGAGTATCCATGTTTCGGCGCTATCTCCCCACAACAATCGCCCAAATACTAGCAGCAATAATTACAGCCCCTAGATGCTGTGTTAACATCATTCGCAACGGTTGACGCGCAATTTTCTGAGTCAATACCACTGTCAATAATACAGAAAAAATCAGCGTCGTTCCTTGTAAAAATGCAATCACAGCCGGATGCGCCACCACCACAGGTAATCCCGTTCCACTCAAACCAAAAGTTGCAAAAGTCACGGGTAAAATGCGTCCTGCTTCTCCCAATCCTAATCGCAGATAGTGCGCCAAACTTCCACCCAAAACCAACGGTAAATACCCATATACCAACTCCCCAAAAGGCTTTACCATAAAACGTGAAATATCTTTTGTATCCTTTGCGCCTCTGCGCCTTTGCGTGACATAATTCTTCACCCAAAAAAGCGATCGCATCAACCCATAAACCACAAAAACAAACCCAGCCGGAACCAACAAAACAAACAAAGACAAACCCAAATGAGGCAAAAACTGCGTCAGATCGATCTCCAAACCCAAACTAGTTTGAATTTCCGGTAAACGGTGTAGAAAAATTCCGCCTAACAACAACAACAATAGCGCCACCTCATAAGTATGAGGGACGTGAGTTGTCCACAACTCAATTCCTGGCGGACGTAAATTCAACTCAACCGAACGATGCGGACAAGCTTTTAAACAAGTCATGCACAACACGCAATCGCGGTTATCCTCCAACTGCGCCGGATGGGAATATAACGGACAACCATTAGTCTCCATTCCCTCACCTTTTTGAGGACCACCCTTGTAACACTGGTAAGTCGTACATTCTGCCGAACAAGTTCCTTGCTGCGCCCTTAACTCTGTCATCGACAACTTAGCAAATAGCCCGTTCATTCCGCCAATCGGACACAAATAGCGACACCAAAATCGCCGTTCAAAAATTGCCGAAAAAATCATGGCTCCCGCTGTAATTAATAGTAATAAACAGCTAGAAAGATAAGCCGTATTTTCTAAATTCCAAAGTTCTTCCCAGAGAAAAATTAGCGTAAATAAACCGAATAAAAACCAGCCACCCCACTTTTCTGCTTGTTCTCGATGCCACTGTTTCAATTTACGTTGGGGAAACAACCATTGAGATAGCTTTTGCGTGACTTCGCCGTAAATCATAAACGGACACACCGCACACCATAATCTACCCACAAACGGAAAACCCAATAATACGAGGGGCCACCACCAAGCCCAAAACATATTTAAGGCGAAATTTCGATCTCGCTGTTGGGGACCAACAAATAAGATAATGACAATGAAGGCAAAAAACCACAAGGTAAAGCCATAGTTAATCCGGTCTGGATACCAAGAACTGCGGAGAAATCGGCGTAAACCAGGATAGATATTTAATAAGTTGACGCGAAATTGTTTTTTCTTCGTTTGTGCCGACCAAAAAATTTCTTCCGTTAACTCAGTTTCTTCTCCCGACTGCACGATCGCCCGATCGACTAAACTTTGTAACTCTTTTAAGTTGCCGGGAAAATCATAAGACTGTAAGCGACGTAAAGCTTCGGGGGCAATTTTCGATTTGGCTAATCCCTCGCTGCGAGTGTACAAACTGATGTAATATTCTACTAGAGCTTTAAGGTCGGTTTTTCGTACCCGTAATGGGGGTACTTTGATTGTTTGTCCGATGCAACGTGCGATCGCAGGTTGAGTTCGTTCGGCGATCGCTAAAATCCGTGCTTGAGTCGTGCGAGTAACATCTGGCGTATCTTCAGAACGGCTGACAGGATTATAAGTCCCAGTTTGCAGCAATTGCGCGATTTTCGGCACTAACTCTTCGGGCAGTTCTTGAGTATTATTCAAAACTAGCGTTCCTTCACCTAGCCATTCCAGCAACCCTGGCTTCCCGCCGACACGACCAAAAAGATCTGCGCCACTGGTTTGTAGTAAATTGCAGTTAACTTTAATAATCGGCTGGCGGCGTTGAGGAGAACCAAAATGAATTAAGGTGGCAATATTGTCTTTTTCTAATCCTGGTTCGCCAAAAATGAGAACTGATTTTTTGTTACTAGCTGCTTCTCTAATTTCTTGACGCAGCCGCACCGCATAACGACTCGTACCGATGATACCGCGCTTGACTTTAGTGACTAAATATGGGCGCAGGGCGATCGCTCGTTCTTGTTCGTATGATAGTGCTGAAGTTAATTGGCTTAATTCTTGCGCTAGCTGGCGCGAAATCGTTTGAAAGATTTCGGGGTATTGTCCGACAATCTGCTGAAATTCTGCCGTTGGCACTGCCCATAAGTGACATTCTGTCAAGGCAGTCACCGTTCTTTGCACTGGCTGTTCTAAGATTAACTCTTGGAGATTAATGACTGACCCAGGAAGCAAACTAGTCGCCCATACGGAACTAGTCGAATTAGTGTATTTACTCTCCAAGCGACCTTGTTGCAGAATATAAAGCGCTTCTGGGTCAGTCTCTTCTACAACTAAACGCTCGTTAGCAGGGATGACTCGTTCTACAGCAACTTGGGCGATCGCATTTAATACCTCTGACGATAGCACCGATAGCGCCGTTCGCTCTTGCAGCCAGATGAGTAAATCTGGAGACATCGTATCCCCCTTGCCAATACTTCTATTTATTGTGACTCTCAATTATGAATTCGAGGCGCATGTAGCGCGTTTCGACAAAAACTATTACATTGTGGGGTATTTTGATGCCAAGTTATATTCAGAGGTAAGATTTTGGTTCGCGCAAAGACGAGGGCACTTCTGTGCGGGGGTTCCCCCCGTTAAAGAAAGTGTCCGTAGCAAAGGCGCAAAAAAGAACGCCAATAGTTTGACTTTTAACTTTTGACTTTTGACTTACTTATGAGCAGCTCAGATCTCCCTAATCTCTGGGTTCCTTTGACACTTTTAGGCTTCATCATTATGGCTGCCATTTTCTTCAGCCGTTGCGATCGCTCGTAAAGGGACTGGAAACTAGGAAAGGAGAAGGGAGACAAGGAGAGAAGAGAGCTGCTCTCGAGCTGAGGAGGCTCTCGGTGGCTGAGGGAGAAATTTCAATCCACAATCCAAAATTTTCCGACTCCCGACTCCCGTACGGGCGCTTTCTCTGTGCGCCCCTACGACTCCCCATTTAATACAGCCGATTCAACACATAATCACTCATAGCAATCAAGGCTTGTCGAGATTCCGAAACTGGAAGATAACCGATGCATTCTACGGCTTGGTTAGCGTGGTAAGAGGCTAACTCTCTAGCTTTTTGAATGCCTTGACTATCCTTAATCAACGCCAGCGCTTCTTCCAGATCCCCTTCCTGCTCGAAGCGTCGTTCGACTAAGACTTCAAGATAGGGCTTTTCTGCCAAAGCATATAAAGCTGGTGCGGTTAAATTACCGCTTTTGAGATCCGATCCGGCTGGTTTACCCAAAACCTCTGTCGAACCCGTAAAGTCCAAAATATCGTCCACGACTTGGAATGCTAAACCTAAGTGGCGACCGTAGCCGTACATGCGATCGACAATTTCTTTTGAGCCGCCACTGAGTAAACCCGCAGCCTTAGAGCTATTGGCAATCAAAGAAGCTGTTTTGTAATAGCTTTTATCTAAGTAAGCCTCAATCGTCATTGCGGTATCGAACCGAGTCATCCCCTGCTGAATCTCGCCTGTGGCGAAGTTCATAATCACTTCTGAAAGGAGTTTGACCACTTCCAGATTGTCTAAATTGGCTAAATGCCACGAAGCCTGAGCGAATAAAAAGTCACCTGCTAAGATAGCAATTCGGTTGTCAAACAAGCTATGGACGGTAGGAACGCCGCGCCGCATCGGAGCTTCATCCACTACATCGTCGTGTACCAAACTTGCTGTATGGATCATCTCCGTAATTTCCGCTAGTCGGCGGTGACGGAGAGTGATTTCCTCATCTAGCATCGTCGCCCGCGACATCAGCAAAACAATTGCTGGTCGCACCCGTTTTCCTCCAGCTCCAAACAAGTACTCTGCTGCGGCGGAGAGGATGGGATGACGAGTTCCTACTAGTTCTATTAGGTTCTCTGACAGTATACGCAGGTCTGCTTCAACTGGAGAAAATAGGGAAGTCGCTGATGTCATGAAGGAGCTGACTCTAATAGTTTTTTACGAAATTTTACATATTCTGTACTCATTTTAAGCTAAGCCTCGGCAAGGGGGAAGTTTTGGTAAACGTAATTTTTCGCAATCGTCGCGATCGCCCTAATGCATTTCCTGAGAAAAATTGTCGTAGCCTTAGCTACAATTAAGCAAAAGCACTTAGAAAAACTTCGCTTTGTCAAAGTCATCCTTCTCAAGTTCAGTAAATTTACCCAAGATTTATCTATCCGACCGTTGATTTTAAATTTAAAGGCAACATTAGTGACTAAAAGTCTAGATTCATGTGTTAGCCTAGATACTGAAGCATTTAAACCAATTCACAAATTCAACACAGTCGAGCAAGTTGCCAAGAGTAACGATATCGGCTGAGTTGATTAGGTGCGCATACCCAAACGCAATCCAGAACCTCGGCATCGTTCCGAAATCTTTAAGTGCCAGTCAGTTAATTTTGTTTGGTAGACCTGCTAGCGCTTAAAGGTTTTGAATAGAGAGATAATCTCGGAAATTAAGTTAGTGGTGTGCGGAAAACAGTGAGGGAACCAGCAGCTGGCGAGGCATTCGTTTGACTGACTGGTAGGAACTTATTGCGACGTGGAAACTGCCAAAAGCTGCTTTTGGTCGATGCTTTGCGCTGTCTTATTTTTCTAAACATTATTTCTCTTTCTTGACTCGCTGGCGGCACAATGACTTACGGCAACGTACCCATGATTATTCCTTGTTTGGCAACTGGTTATTTATTGACTGTTTACCTTTTACTACTGTTAGCGCAAAGGCACGTAAAAAATCCCGAGACTCGGGACATCTCGACTCCTCAAGAGGAAGGGTTGGGTCAACTATCAGCGACTAGCGATCGGTGATTGGTGTAGAGACGTTACATATAACGTCTCTACAAACGGCTCTAGTCCAAAAGTTCTAGGGGATAACTGGGAGTAAGGACTGTTTCTAAATTAACTTTTTCCACCACAGGAGCATAACCCAGCCATCGGACGGAGGACTGGATAAACTGCTGGGGGCAACCACTGACACAAAAGCGAGTTGGCATCGGTGGTAAATTATTTCGCAGTCCTAGTAAATCGAGTTCGCAAGCTACGGCTTTGACAACGTGAATTGCCGGATCGACCAGCTTGATGCTAGTAGGTAAAAGCGATCGCAGCACGGGTGATAAATGAGGATAGTGGGTACAGCCGTAGATCAGAGTATCGATTTGCTGCTGAATTAAGGGAGCCAGATAGCGCCGTGCTACCTCTTTAGTGTATGGCTCGTTGATCCGATTATCTTCGATCAGAGGCACGAATTCGGGACAACCGACTTGCCAGACTTTAGCAGTACTATCAATCTCTTGAATTGCCTGTGGAAAAGCGTTGCTAGCAGCAGTTGCTGGGGTTGCAATTACACCGATGCGTTTACCTTGTTTTACCGCCGCCTTTGCTCCAGGTAAAATCACACCCAAAATGGGAAACGGAAATTCCCACCGCACCGTCTCTAAAGCTAGAGCGGAACCTGTGTGACAAGCCATCACGACCATTTTTACCTGCTGCTGTTGCATCCAGCAGAGAATTTCGCGAGTAAATTGTACGATCTCGGCTGGCGATCGCGTGCCGTAAGGTAGGCGAGCCGTATCGCCAAAGTATAAAATAGATTCGTTTGGTAGCTGCCGATACAGCTGAGTTAAAACAGTAAGACCACCCACACCACTATCAAATACGCCAATTGGCGATTGTTGGGGTTCTCGACTGGGAAAATCGGAAGGATTATTGATAGAAAGATAGGAATAAAACACAGTTCGAGCTTAACCCGTTAATTATGCTTAGCACAGAACCTATGGGCAAGTTTGTTAACTGGTATTAGCAAAAGCGGCAACCAGTAACGCAAACCCATCCGTCAAGTTGATAATTAACACTGACATTACCGTAGTGTCAACGTTGTTGTTTAATGTACTGAAGAACACCCTGAGCGATCGCTTCTGCCAGTTGATTTTGATAAGCAGCCGTTTTCAAACGCGGGGCATCATGTTGCCCGGTCATGAACCCAGTTTCTACTAAAACAGCTGGCATAGAACTCTTGCGTAGGACGTAAAATCTAGCCTTTCTCACGCGGCGATCGCGAAGATTTGGAACATTTCGCAACATAGCATTGTGAATTGTTACGGCTAGATTGTAGCCGCTATCAAAATAATAAGTCTCCAAACCACTGATATCTGGGCGCGTCGGTAGGGAATTGGCGTGGATGCTGACGAATAGATCCGCATTCACTCGCTCGGCGATATCTACCCGTCCTTGTAGCCCTACAAAATAGTCGCTATCCCGCGTCAGCACGACATGAACGCCGTTTTGTTCCAATATCTGAGCAACTCGATTGCTTATTGGCAGAATAATATCTTTTTCATGCACTCCTCCTGCAACAGCTCCTGGGTCTTTGCCACCGTGTCCTGGGTCGATGACCACAATTGTTTTCCCATTGCGATCGCGGGCTCGAGGTGGTGCTGCGGGTACTGGCGGCGGAACGGAAATTGAAGGATTAGTCGTTGGAGACGATGGCGGGACTAGAACCATCGACGAGCGCTTCAAATCTAGCGAGAGAAACTCCGGGCTAGGTTGCTCGACCTCTCCAACTCGTATTCCTGCCGCTGGCTGGACTAAAATTGTGACCGTGCGCGGATCGGTCTGCCGCAAGCGCACCCTCAGCACTGGGCTACTAGTATCTAAAGTCGGTCCCTGTACCGTTCTAGCTAATTGAGCGTTAGTAATAGTAATGCTGTAGGCAGCAGACGACCGATCCCAACCACTAGCGTAGACTAAAGTTCGATCGCCTTTGATGTAGAGGCGATCGCCACGCAAGTCCACCGATTCAATTGTGGCTAATTCTGTCGTTCTGTTGCGCCGCTCTCTAACAGCGCGATCCGTATACCGATTTCGACTCGGAAGTAAAACGACTCCACCGAATTGATTGCCCAACTGACCTCCAAATCGACTGACCATCGCCCGCCAGTTAGGGCTATCGCGATCGACTTCCATCGTGAGGCGGACGATTGGTCGCTCGGACTGAGCTTGACTGAGGAAAATCTTTTTGACCCCAAAACGGCTAAATGCCTTTGGGGGCAAGAAATTAGGTGCTAAACTCGCGCCCTTAAGATCGACAATAATTTTGTCTTCGTCCCCGTCAGAGTTGCGATCGATACTAACATCGAGCTTGCCAGTGCCAACAGTACGGATAAAAAAGCCATCACCCGTAGCACGAACGCCTTGCACTTGCAGGCTATTGGCAGCTGGGATAGGCGTGACTGGTGTAGTAGTGCGGTTGGTGCGCCGTAAATACTGCCTGGGTGGAGAGACAGCAGGACTAGGATTGGATAAAGGTGCTGCTTCTAATTGTCTTGGCGCTGCGATCGTCAAAGGTGCAGTAGTCGCTGCTGGTAGCTCCGTTGGTGGTGATGAAGGGGCAGCCGTCAAAGGTGCAGTAGTCGCTGCTGGCGGCTCCATAGATGGCTGCGGAGATTCTGGAGGCGTAGTCGCAGCTGGTGGCTCTACAGATGGCTGCGGAGATTCTGAGGACGCAGGCTCGTCTGACGACTGCGGTGCAGGAGCGGGAGACGAGCTAGCAATCTTTTCTGGCTGCGGCAATTGCACCAACCAATGACTGGGAGAAGCACCGCGAACCTTTACCTGGTTAGGGTCGAGACTGTACTCTGGACTGAGTTCGAGCGCAATCCGCGTCGTTTTCTTGTCAACCTGTCCAATTCGGAGAGCGCGAAACGCTCCACCTGCTTTCTGTTTGACTGTCGTTCGCTTCAGAGCTGTCCCCGGCAAGTCAATCACTAGGCGCGTGGGGTTAAATACCAGCTTTGCTCTGGGTTGAACTTTGCCTTCTGTTTTGATTTCCAGTCGATTTTGTTTGGCATTAAAATGCCACGATTTCAGACTCGCCGCCTCAGTAGGAGACGAGATTAGAAAAATGCCTAAAGTACTGGGTAAAAGCCAGTATAATTTCACGGTGCTTTCTCCTTATGCGCATGCATCCCAGCTGTCAACGTCTCCTCTGTTGGCGCTGTTTCACTCCATCCGATCCCGCAGTGTCGAGCCAATGCCGACCATGAGTATACCTGAGTCCTCCAATAATGGTTGAAACTAGATTTAAACATAATGTGAAATGCTTCTCATCAATTTTGACGATTCGCGCTTCATCTAAGTATTCCCATTGCAGTCCGCTCACACCAACAAGCGATCGATTAATTTATTTCAATTGAGCCATTCATTTTAAGAAATATTGAACTGAGTAGCAGAAGATTTCAGTAGTGTAATGCATAATTTTTCAAATGCTAATAGTTTTTTGACCCTCCTTAGTAGTGACGCGATCGCGTTTTTTAATTTAGTACCGTATCTTGCGGCAGCGATCGCAGTCTGCCCGTAACAGAACGATAAAAGTACATCAAAATTTACAATTTTGCGGGGTGAGGAGTGAGGAGCGAGGAGTGAGGGAAATTTAGGGTTTTGGCTTGTGGAATTGAATTTCTTCCTTGTCCTCCTTGTCCTCCTTGTCTCTCTACACGGGAGTTTCTGGTTCACCTCCTACAGCAGTGGTGGGTGGAAAGACGAAACGCAAGAGGGGGGGTGCTAAAAACGTGGTAAGAATCACCATCATGATAATCGCAGCTTCTAGCGGTTTAGAAAGAACGCCGCTTGCAGAACCAACGCCAGCAAATACTAGTCCTACCTCGCCTCTAGGAATCATGCCTACCCCGATCGCTAAACGATTGATGCCAGGTTGTCCGAAGACGGCAGCACCCGTGACGACTTTACCGACGATCGCCACAGCAATCAGGAAGATAGCAATAATCAACCCCTCACGGTTACTGGGAACGGCGGGATTGAGGACTCCCAAGTCAGTTTTTGCCCCTACTGTGACAAAAAAGATGGGAACGAGCATATCCGCGATCGGTACGACTTGTTTCTGAAGTTCTTTGCGCTTATCAGTTTCGTCTAGCACTAAACCAGCGGCAAATGCTCCCAAAATCGCCTCTAGATGGATTGCCGCAGCTAAGTATGACATGACAAAAGCAAAGATAAAAGCTGGGATGACTAATTCACCTCGCGTCTTGATGCGATCGACGATGGTAACGAAGGTTTTATTGAAAACATTGCCAAGTAGAATTGCCCCTAATAAAAAACCGCTGGCACTAATAATCAGATAAACAACATTACCCACGTCCACTTCGCCAGTTTTTGCCAAGCTTGCCACCACTGCCAGTACGATGATGCCCAGGACATCATCAATTACGGCGGCTCCTAAGATAATTTGACCTTCTCTTGAGTTGAGAGTTCCCAGTTCCGACAAGACTTTGGAAGTAATACCAATACTCGTTGCAGTCAAGGCAGCACCAGCAAAAATCGCAGGCACGGCAGGTACACCAAACCAAATCATCAACCCTGCCGTGCCTGCACCAAACGGCACGGCTACCCCTACACAAGCCACCACAGCCGCTTGGATACCGACTGCCATTAATTCTTTTAAATTTGATTCCAGCCCAATTTCAAATAGCAGGATCACCACACCTAGCTCAGCTAAAACTGAAATAACTTCACTTTGAGCGGCAAAAGTGGGAGCGACTTCCTCCGGTGCTAGTCCTGCGGTGGTTTGAAGGAAATTCATAATCAGAGAACTCGTGGCATCAGCCCCACCTTCTGGAAATACCAATAGATGTAAGGCAGAAACTCCAACAATGACACCACCCACCAGTTCACCTAAAACTGGAGGTAAGCCAAAGCGGTTAGAGATTTCTCCACCCACTTTGCTAGCAAAGTAAATGACGACCAAACTTAGCAGCACTCCTGCTAGCACCAAAGCACTATTTGCCTCTGCTTCTGGTACGGTTAGCAGTAAAGGCGTAGATCCCCACAGGGTAAAATTACTTACCCAGCTAAAACCATCTAACTCCATTAGCTGTCCAAAAATCATCCTTTTCAATTTACTAGTTTTGGGGAGTCAGTTATCAGTTGTCAGTTGATAGTTATCAGTGACTAGTGACTAGTAGCTGGTGACAAGAGTTGAGTCTAACCACTAAATACTGGTTCCACCAGCCACTTACCAATGACCAAAAAATATACCTGGCAGCGATCGCTACCAGGTATGTTGTCTTCAGCAGCCGTCAAGGCTAAATCCTCAAAGCTAACTTCTAGGTTATTTTCTAGCCAGCACAGCCATCACTTGTGCCATCTGCTGTTTCAATCGTTCTATATCTGCCTGCATAGCAGCAATTTTTCCATTCAAAGCTTGCAGATCGGATGATGTTGTGCTAGCTCCGGTTGCCATTGCAGCCGCCTGTGGTGTTACTGGTGCTGTTGTTGCTCCTCCTTGGCGCGGCAGTTTTGACTTAACCATTGCCGCTTTAATTGCACCAATTAAATCTTTTTGCTCGAATGGTTTGGGGATAAATTCAAAATACTCGAATGGCTCTGGAATTTTCTCGACAACTTCTTCTTTGCGTCCCGACATCACAACTAAAGGAATTTTTTGCAGTTCAGCATTTTGTTGTATTTGCTGATATACCTCCCAGCCGCTGAGCTTAGGTAACAAAAAATCAAGCATAATCAGATTCGGTCGTTCTTGACGAATTAAGTTTAGTCCTTCCAAACCATCTTTTGCTTCTAAAACATCAAAGTTGCCAGGTGGCAACATTTCTTTGACGCGCATCCGAATTACGCGACTGTCATCGATAACTACGATTTTGTTACTTGCCACAACTGACTCCTCGGCAATGAATTTTAAGGGAAATAAGATGGAAAAATACGATTTAAAGGCGAGAATATCTGGTTGTGCAGTCTAGACAGTGAGTGCGGCAGATATTAGTTAACTGTAAATTTAAATTCTCGATCGCCAATATCTCGAACTCGCTCAATTGATATACGTAAGTAAGAGTAACAGTCATCTGGAATACACCAGTAACTTGCTTTTCTAGCTAACCTTGCACAACATAACTACGAACTAAACCTAACGCTGTTCGCGTTTTGTCTCCAAGGGAATTTTTACTGATTGCGCGATCGCCAAATTTTTCTTAAATAGATATAGTTCGGTAAATTTTCGGTCGGCAAATTGTCAATCGAAAGGGTAATTGGTAATTGGTAGTTGGTAATGGGTAAATGGTGGTTGGTGGTTAATAATGGAAGTTGGTCACTGGTCACTTGTCACTGAATATATGACTTTATCTTCTCGTTCTGAGTTCAAGTCGGAAATTGAGGCTTTACCGTCATGGCTGCGCCGACCGATTGGTAAGGCAAGCGAATTATCTACAGTTCAAAAAATTGTGAAGCAGCGACAGATTCACACAATTTGCGAAGAGGGACGCTGCCCGAACCGAGGCGAATGCTACGCCCAAAAAACAGCCACTTTTTTACTGATGGGTCCAACTTGTACTAGGTCTTGTGCTTTTTGTCAAGTGGATAAAGGTCACGCACCCATGCCACTCGACCCAGAAGAACCGCAGAAAGTCGCAGAGGCTGTGCAGTCACTAGGATTGCACTATGTCGTCTTGACTTCTGTAGCGCGGGACGATTTAGCTGACCAAGGAGCGAGTTGGTTTGTTGCTACCATGACAGCAATTCGCGATCGCAATCCTCAAACGCAAATTGAAGTATTGACTGCTGATTTTTGGGGTGGTGCGGGCGCGGGAGACGTAGGACAAAGGGAAAGAATTGCTACAGTTGTAGGGGCAAAACCAGCTTGTTACAACCACAACATTGAGACTGTCAAAAGGCTACAAGGACGAGTCAGAAGAGGAGCTAAGTACGATCGCTCGTTGCAAGTCCTGCAAACAGTCAAAGAAATCGATCCGATTATTCCGACAAAATCCGGGTTAATGTTGGGGCATGGAGAGACAGCAGAAGAAGTTATTGAAACAATGGCAGACCTTAGAGCAATAGGCTGCGATCGTTTGACAGTTGGGCAGTACATGCGCCCCTCCTTAGAACACCTACCCGTCCAAAAATACTGGACTCCCGAAGAATTCGAGCAACTAGGCGCGATCGCTCGCGATTTAGGGTTTAGCCACGTCCGTTCCGCGCCCTTGGTGCGTAGCTCCTATCATGCCGGACAGTGAACAGTTATCAGTTATCAGTTGTCAGTTATCAGTTGTCAGTTGTCAGTCAAAAGTACTTAGTGGCTAATGGCTAGTGGGTTAATGCTTTTGTCTAGTCACGAGTCACTAGCCACGAGTCACTCTTTTCACAAAAATATTTTTAACGGAAGTAGGCAAGGGGTACCGCTGTTTGGTATTTCTGTAGATGCCCTTATTTTGAGGAGAAAAGCTTATGGCTGCTCAAGCAACTAAACCAACTGTCGGTCAAGATGTTGCTAAATCTAATGCTAACGCTCCGTTTCCCTTTCGGACGATAGTTAGCTTGATCCTGCTAGCAGGTAACATTCTGGTAGCTGCTATTTACTTCCACATTATCAATCCATAGTTGTCTGGCGGCTAGTAAGTTGGTGGCTAGTGACTAGCGATCGCCAGTCGCTGGTCACTGACTTCCTAGCCGAATCAAATCGTACCTTTGAATAATCCTTTCGGGCGTACTAACAACACCAGAATCATAATGAACAGACCTACACCTTGTTTGTATTGAGAACCGAGGAAAGGTGTACTGAGTTCTTGGGTAACGCCAATGACTAAAGCAGCAGCGATCGCGCCGTAGGGGTTGCCGATTCCACCTAAAATTGTGGCAGCAAACATCGGCAAAATTAAAAACCAGCCCATATTCGGTCTGACGGCTGTAATTAAGCCGTACATGCTTCCACCCAAAGCCGTGAGGCTTCCAGCGATCGCCCACGTCCAAAGTACGACGCGATCGACATCAATCCCAGATACGCGCGCTAAGTCGAGGTTGTCAGCAACAGCACGCATCGCCTTGCCAATCTTCGTATTTTGTAACAAGTAGTGCAGCGCCAAAATAACGATAACTGCTAAAAGCATTACTACGATTTGATTCTGGGGAATTCTGATTCCTAAAATTTCTCTCGCTGGACTGGTAGGAATATCGTAACTTTTGTTACTACCACCCCAGATAAAAATAATTCCATTACGGAGAAACAAAGCGAGTCCAATCGAAATAATAATGAGCGTGGTGGAAGTGGCACGCCGCGATCGCATATTTGACCAGATCAGCTTTTCGGATATCAGCATTGCTGCTACAGTGCCAATTGCTCCGAGTAACATGGAGAGCCAAATATTAATGCCGCTCGTATTGGCTAGCAAAGTTAAATAAGCGCCCAAAGTCATAAAATCGCCGTGGGCAAAGTTAGCTAACCGTAGAATGCCATAAGTCAGCGTCAGCCCAACCGCAGCTAAAGCAATAATGCTACCTACAGCTACCCCATTAACAAATAATTGAGCCAGTTGTGCGTCCATACAGGTATCACTTATCAGTTATCAGTTATCAGTGTAGAGATGTTATGCGTAAAATCTGTACAAAAGCAACGAAGTGGCTAGTAGCTAGTAGGGTGTGGGGTGTGGGGTGTGGGGTTGACTTGTGACTTGCGAGTTGCGTCTTGCGTCTTGTAAAGTGCATTCATTTCATGTTTTTAAATTCAACTTTTGTGAATGCTCGGATCTAAATCTTTCAATACTCTCCATGCACACCTAGTATTTCTGGTTGCCCTTGCTGTTTTACCCCTGTACCTGTTCTTTTTCATTCACAATACCGATCGCGTTCCTCAGTTTGAGTGTACGGTACTGATGCTAGCCGCAACGGGTGCAATGGCGCTCGTCTGGGTGGGAATTGAAGTTTTGCTGGGGCGTTGGTTGCGCCTCCTGAATCAAGCAAGCCGTCAATTGGCTGAGCAAGGTAATTTTCGAGTTTGCATTTCAAAATTACGTTATGCTCCATTAGAAATCAAACAATTAGCACAATCTTTTAACGAACTAGCAGATTCTCTAGAACGACAATTTACCCAATTACGCCATGTAGAAGCAGAGTTGCGCAGGGCAAACGATCGCTTCCAAATGGGAGCGGCAGCAATTAATGCCACGATTTATGAGTGGGATTTGCAAACTCAAGCAGTCGAAAGAACTCCAGGATTGCTCAAGGTCTTAGGTTACAAACCGGAGGAAGCTCCAACTGATGCCGCATGGTGGCACGAGCGCATTCATCCCGATGATTTTCCGCCAGCCTATGCTGTTTTGTCCTCGGCGTTGGCTGGCAATAGTAATGATTTTGAGGTAGAATATCGCCTGCGCGATCGCTACGGTCAGTATATTCATGTTTGGGAACGGGGTTTGATCGTCAGGGACGAGCGAGGGCATCCGGTGCGCATTTTTGGTGGTAGCCTGGATCTCACCGAACGCCAACGGGTAGAAGAACAACTGCGACAGAGCGAAGCACAGTTTCGTCAAATTGCGGAAAATTTACGCGAAGTTTTATGGATGTCTACCCCTGGACTCACGCAGATTCTTTATGTCAATCCTGCTTACGAACAAATGTGGGGGCGGACTTGTGAAAGTTTGTACGCTCAGCCATCGTCTTTCCTGGCGGGAATCCATCCTGAAGATAGTGCCGAGTTAATTGCCGTTTTAGAGCAAAAACCCCTGGGGACGAAGCTGTTAGAGGAGTTTAATCATGAATTTCGGCTCGTCCGCCCTGATGGTTCGGTGCGTTGGGTACTCTCTCGCGCCTTTCCAATTCACGATCGCGCCGGGGAAGTTTATCGAATTGTGGGACTAGTAGAAGATATTACTCAGCGCAAGCAAGCCGAAGTCAAAATCAAGCAGTGGAATGAAACTCTCGAAAAACGAGTGCGCGATCGCACGGCTCAATTGGAATTAGCAAATGCGGAATTGGATGCTTTTGCATATTCCGTGTCTCATGACTTACGCGCGCCACTCCGCCACATTCACGGATTTGCCAATGCTTTGGCGCAGCGCTTGGAGTCTACTGAGGCGATCGCCGATCCCAAAATTGCTAGTTACATCCAAACTATTCAAGATAGCAGCATCAGGATGACACAGTTGATTGATGGTTTATTGGCTTTGTCTAGAGCCGGACGGCAACCTTTAACGCAGATTTCTGTAAGCGTGCGAGAATTAGTTGAGGCGGCGATCGCCTTAATTAAAAGTCAAACTCCCACAGACCGTCAGATCGAATTTATCGTTGGGGATTTGCCTACAATCGACGGCGATCCAGTCTTATTACGACAAGTGTTTGCCAACTTAATTGACAATGCCGTGAAATTTAGTAGCGATCGCCAACCAGCCAGAATAGAAATTGGCACGCTGCCAGGAGATAACACCACAATTTTTGTTAGAGACAATGGGGTAGGCTTCCAGATGGAATATGCCGAGCAAATGTTTGGAGCCTTTCAGCGGCTGCACTCCCAAAAAGAATTTAAAGGTACGGGTATTGGATTAGCGATCGTCCAGCGCATCGTTCACCGTCACGGTGGCAAAATTTGGGCTGAGAGCATACCCCAACAAGGCGCTACTTTTTTAATCCAATTTAGACTTTCTTGAGAGTCGCTCCCGTATCTTGAGTAATCTTGACTACCGCAACAGCAGACAATAACTAAAATGCATGTTACGCTCTGGAAATCAGCAGCCACGTAGTGAAATCATTAGATTTTGAAACCTGAATCGGTATTATGTGCCGTCTTGGTTCGTACTTGGATGCTATTGCCATGTAAACCCGTCCTCGCCCTCTGCTCAACCAACTATGCAGACTCTAGAGCATTCTCAGGTTATGCAGCGGCAAGAATTGTCAATTGCCGCGCAACTTCACCTGTTAATCGTAGAAGACGTAAAGGCAGATGTCGATTTGATGATACTTGCCCTTGAATCCGCCCAGATCGCATTTACCTTCGATATTGCCAAAAGTCACGGTGAGTGCCAGCACCTGCTGCAAACTCAAACTTACGATGCCATCTTGGCAGATTATCGGCTACCTCAGTTTACGGCATATCAGGTGTTGCAACTTTTACAGGCATCTGGGCATGAGATTCCACTGATTCTAGTGACTGGCAGTCTGGGAGAAGAGGCAGCAGTTGATTGCATTAAAGCAGGCATGACAGATTATGTCATGAAAGAGCGGTTGTTTCGCCTACCCGTAGTGTTGAAGCGATCGCTGCAAGAATTTGAACTGCGTCGCCAACAGCAGCAAGCCGCAGCCCGCACTCAACTCCAAGCGCAGCAACAGGCAATTATCAATCACATCGTCCATGCCATGCGCGAAACTTTGGTACTGGATGAGGTGCTGCAAATTACAGCAGATATGCTACACCAAGCTTTGGGTTTGAGTCGTTGCCTCATTTCTCAGCCCAATTCTCAAGCCCAAATGGGAGTTTATCACATTAGCGCTGCGACCAGAGAACGGGAACATTTACTAGGACATGAATGCTCTCTTTACCCCTTCTATAAAGATAAACTGTTGCGGGGAGAGATGCTTATCGTTCGCGATATGGATGAGAATGTCCCTATAGCAGTCCGAGATATTGCCGGAGAATGTAACATTCGCGCTGTGATTATTGCCCCTTTGTTGTATCGTCAGTCGTTTCTAGGTGGAATTATCCTGCACCAGTGCGATCGCGAACGAGATTGGACGGAGCAAGAGATTTCTCTAGTCAGAGCAATTAGCGATCAGTGCGCGATCGCCATTCATCAAGTCCAATTATTTTCTCAAGTACAGCAGCAATTACACCGTCAGCAAACTCTCAATCAGATCAGTCAGGCACTCAATTCTATCCTCGATCCAGATGTGATTTTACAAGAAATTGTCAGACTGACTGGCGAATGTTTTGATGTCGATCGACTGTTAATTTTTTCTGTCGATACAGACACAGTGCAAATTTTGAAAGAGTGGCGAGCTAGCGATCGCATTTACTCAATGCTCAACCTCCAATTTCCCAAATCAGAATGGTCCGATCTAATCGAACCTGACTCTGATTTTTACTGTCGGCGCTATTTTCACGCTCCCAACTACTCTCAATTGCCTCCTACGAGAATTAGACAGTTGCAAATCGAACAAGCAAGTACTCGTTCTGTTTTGTGCGTCCCAATTTTTATTCGCGATCGCCTCTTCGGTGGTCTATCTTTGCATACCACTAATGCTTATCGTACCTTTACTCACGAAGAAATTTACTTACTGCAACAAATTGCCGATCAAGCTGCGATCGCCCTCTATAACGCACAAAGTTACGAGCGTTTAGAAGAATTAGTCCAACAACGTACCCAAGAATTAGAAGCAGAAAAATTAGTTTCAGAAACAGCCAATCGAGCTAAGAGCGAATTTTTAAGTAATATCAGTCACGAACTGCGGACACCCCTAACGGGAATTTTAGGCTTTTCTGGCGTATTAATGGAACAAATTTTTGGTTCGTTAAATGCCAAACAAAAACAATATGTTGAATGCATTCATACCTCTGGCAAGCATTTATTAGACCTGATCAATGACTTACTCGATCTCACTAAAATTGAAGCAGGAAAAGAAGAATTAACCCCAGAAACCTTATCCATCGAAGATATAGCACAAGCTTGTCTATCTCTTTTTCAAGAACGTTGTCGGCAGCGGGGATTAGAATTTCATTTGGCGATCGCTGCTGAGACAATAACCTGTACTGCCGATCGACGGCGTTTGAACCAAATTCTAGTCAATCTATTATCTAACGCGCTCAAATTTACAGACACGGGTTCGATTACACTGCGCATCGAACAAACATCTCAAGAAATTTTATTCTCAGTCATAGATACTGGAATTGGTATTGCGCTAGAAGATTGTGAAGCAATTTTTCACCCATTTCACCAAGTTGATAGTGGTTTGAACCGGAAATATGAAGGTACGGGACTGGGTTTAGCCTTATCGCGTCGCCTCGCTCAACTACACGGCGGTGATATCACCGTTCGCTCAGAATTAGGGCATGGTAGTTCTTTTACTTTGTATTTACCAGGGAGCAGGGAGTAGTGGTTGGTGACTAGTGGCTGGTGGCTAGCGATCGGGGAGCAGGGAGTAGGGGAGCAGAGGGGCAACAACTGTCAACCGTCAACTGTCAACCGTCAACCGTCAACTGTCAACCGTCAACCGTCAACTGTCAACCGTCAACCGTCAACTGTCAACCATCAACCAATGACAAATGACCAATGACAAACAACCAACAACCAGACTTCTTACAATAGAAACAGAACGATCGCAGATTCAGACTGATGTTACAAAAACTAGAGCAGTTAAAGGCTTTGTTTGCTCAGATGGAACGGGCGTTGATTGCCTATTCTGGGGGTGTGGATAGCACTTTAGTCGCTAAGATTGCTACTGATGTTTTGGGCGATCGCGCGATCGCGGTTACGGCTGTTTCTCCTTCCTTGTTGCCAGAAGAATTGGAAGATGCCCAAGTTCAAGCAGCACAAATCGGAATTGTCCATAAAATTATTCAAACGCATGAAATGGACAATCCAAATTACACTTCCAATCCCGTAAATCGCTGCTATTTCTGTAAAAGCGAGTTACACGATACGCTCAAACCCTTGGCAAAGGAATGGGGATACCCTTATATCGTCGATGGGGTGAACGCTGACGATTTGCGCGATTATCGCCCAGGTATTCAGGCGGCGAAAGAACGCGGCGTGCGATCGCCTCTGGCAGAAATGGGAGTGACAAAAGCTGAAGTCCGGCAATTATCGCAACAATTGGGTTTGTCTTGGTGGGATAAACCAGCCCAACCCTGTCTCAGTTCCCGCTTTCCCTATGGCGAAGAAATTACTGTATCTAAGCTACAGCGGGTAGGCAGGGCAGAAATTTATTTACGCAAGTTGGGATGGCAAAATTTAAGGGTGCGATCGGAGGGAGATACGGCAAGAATTGAGTTAATGCCAGATCTAATTAAAGATTTTGTCGCTCAGACAGATTTAGTGGCGCTAACTGCGGCATTTCAAAGTTATGGTTTTGTCTATGTCACGCTCGATCTAGAAGGTTATCGGAGTGGCAAGCTCAATCAAGTTTTGTCTGCTCCAATGGCTTCAAGGTAAATATTTCTCAGCTTTGCCGCGTAGCGATCGATGGAATGATGTTCGATAATTCTAGAGATTGAATTTTGAGATTTCTCTAGGATTATCGCGCGATTGGCAAATATCTCATGTACTACTTGTTCGATTCTCTCACAAATTAATTTGCTAATGACGTATCTATCTTCTTTTGTCGTGTAAATTGCTTCTCCTAAACTATTTTTAGGAACCGCGATCGTCCACCCTACACGATCGTTATTAATTTCTGGTAAAGCTCTGACGTTAGTTGTAATAACAGGACACCCTGCTGCTTGAAATTCCAAAACAGAGTAGCCATACGTATCAGCATAGGTTGGTAATAAACCAATATGCGACTTTTTCATCAACTCAATAACTTCGTGATTGGGTAATTGGGGAAAATAGTTAATCCAGTCAGAGTGTTCAATTAAATGCTTGACTTTTTCAAGATCAGATGGTGTTTCTTTAGTAGCATAATTGTCAATATTAAGAGAGCTAACAACTGTTAACTCAAGATTGTAATTATACTTATCCTTCAAATTTTTTAATGTCTGAATAATTTCTTGTCCTCCTTTACGAAAGAAAGATGAACCGACAAACATAAAGGTTATCTTGTCATCCAGGCTCAAATCTTTATCTGCATATTTAGAGACAAATACTCTTTGCGGCGGATGCATAACTATCAATTTGCTTTCTATGTTTTCTTGATATTCAGAAAATTCTTTTAGCAGCTTTTTTTGCATGTTAGCATTGCAATCAGACATGGCAATAATCCGCCGACAAGCATCGCGAGAAAGTGCTTGAAACGCCTTGTGCATTTTGGTTTCACTTTTCAGAGCCGAAAAATCGAGTTCTAAGTTGCGATCGCTCGGACATGAAAGCAAGCAAGACAATCTTGGTAGAAACGTTTCAAATGTCGTAATCCAGGGAGTAGAACCATAACTGATAGTATTGAAAAAATGTAAAAGACTAACTCGATTCAGATCGAAATCATAGAAC
Source organism: Scytonema millei VB511283 (assembly GCF_000817735.3). Taxonomy (NCBI): domain Bacteria; kingdom Bacillati; phylum Cyanobacteriota; class Cyanophyceae; order Nostocales; family Scytonemataceae; genus Scytonema; species Scytonema millei. The sequence continues at coordinate 1,190,935 of NZ_JTJC03000001.1, forward strand.
TGATTATAGGAGTCAATTAGAGAAAATATCTGGCGGTTGGCAAGCCGATTGAATAGACTGGCAAGCCTCTGTTTCAAGATAAAAATATCGCGAACTTTCTTATATTCAACATCGGGAACTATGTTAATAATATTTCTTTTCTCTGGATAGGCATCGAATTTATAGCCGATCGGCACAATCGTCTGCTCCTCTTGACTGGGGTGACGCAATTACGACAATATAATATAGTCTTACAGCAAGACTCGGCGATTAAAATCGCAGCTACACAAACTAAGTTCGCCTGCGCGGACTAGTCAAGATCTTGGTTTTTGACTCGCACAGGCGGGTTGTGTCTGTATGGTTGCAATTTGTAGTTGTCAGATGTCGATCTGCTTTAGCGGCTTTAGATGCTAGGCAATAAATTGAAAGTAGGAATCAGAAAGACTGAGAGAGTCTGGAGAAACATTTTGCACGATCGCAATTAGCTCTGGCTTTGCACCGATATTGTTGGCAAATATTGCCGTTCCAGAGGGCAAACCGCTAGGAGATGCAGCCAAACTATATTCAACTGTGACTTCTTCTATACCAAAACCCCGCTGCTCTCTGACGAGCGAGATTTTATCTTGGCTTTTGTCGAAGTCAGCGATCGCACCATAATCGCCATTACCAGCCACCGTATAGAAAGAGCCGAATGCGCGTCCTGCCAGCGTGCCACCAAAAACGAAGTTATCTGCACCGTCGCCACCTCTAAGTATATCGATTGACGATGTGAAGCGATCGGAACCAGCCGAACCAGAGGACGGTACATCATTCAATCCAATCCCAAGCAGGGTATCGTTGCCATCTTCGCCGAATAATCGATCGTTGCCAGATCCTCCATTCAAGTTATCATTGCCATCCGCGCCATATAAAATGTCGTCTTGCGTGCCTCCATATAAGCTGTCGTTACCATCTTCCCCGTACAATTGGTCGTTGCCTTCTCCGCTCCACAAACTATCGTTATCGTCTCCGCCGAAAAGCTTGGTTCCGCCAAATAAAGCATCGTTACCATCTCCACCGTAACTTTCAAAGCTGCCAAATATTCTGTCAGCACCTTCTCCACCAAATATCCTGTCTTGCCCAGTGCCGCTAAATATGATGTCATCACCTTCTCCGCCGTAGATCTCGTCATCACCACCATTACCTTGAATGAAGTCAATTCCACCTAAACCATAGATGATGTCGTTTTCATCTGTACCGTTTAAGCCGTCGTCAGCGTTTGTACCTGTAATGACTGCCATGTCTCGCTCCTTGAAAGAATATGTTTTGTGGTAGACGATCGCCCCGTACAGCACTTGAGCAGCCAGACGCACGCTAATGTTGCAGATGTTCAGCTACAACATCAGCAAAAACTTACCAGCAGTCAAGTGGATTGCTGGTGGATATACATTGAACTACTAAGTACTTGCGCGTTTCGATATGTGAGTGTATCGTTTCAATAATATGAACTTATACATCCCTGAAAGAAGTTTATTAAATCTGATGTAATTGCGGCTTTAAATTATACATAAGTTTAAATTGACCAATTAGCGATCGCCAAAGGTTGTGTTGATTTCACGATCTGCATTCCAGCATCAGCAAACCTTTGAAAAGCCGCGTTTGCTGGTTCGGTATAGTCAACTACACCAGGCACGACAACAGCAGAAGTACAATCTTCTAATAAATAAACTTTCTTAGCCAGACTCGGATCGACTTGCTGAATTTCAGTTAATAAATCATCTACTGTCCAAGCAACACAATGGCTTTTAGCCTGTCCTGCAATAATGACAGCATCAAATTCTAATAGTTGTTGAATTAATCGAGAATTCTTTTGAGCAATTGGTTTGCCGTCTGCGCCGTCAAGAACTTCAGGACGCAAAACGGAATAGTTTTCTGTTAATGGATTATTACCTTTAATTTCAAATTGAGTTTGACTATCGCGGGCAATACAATGGAAAAATACTGCTTCTTCTACCGCAGAAACTAAAGCATGACCGATGCCACCTAACATAGAATGATAAGACCAAACTGTGAGGGGATATTTGCCATGCTGACTCAGTTGTTTGACGTAGTGGAAGGCATGTCTTTGGAGCGTATTATAGTCTAATTTCAAACTATAAGCCACAGCAGGATTAACTTGCCAAACCCCTTGTTCGATATCTGTAGGCGTAATATTTGTTGCAGATGGCGTTGGATGTTCTCCATCTTGGTTAACCCAAAAGATTGGATGAAAAATCTGCATTGCTGTGTGAGTATCTAGTGTTGGTGCGATCGCGCTAATCGTCCCTAAATTACGATAAATAAATTCACAAAGTCTCCGATTATCTTCGACTGCCCCAGTACCGGATTGTCCGCCCACAAATAATTCAAAATCGGGAATGCAAAAAGTATTCTGTACGTCAATTAGTAGCAAACAAACTTGAGTTTTGTCTACTGAAGCTGGTTTGATTTGATATTTTTTTGCCCACTCTCGCGCCGCTGCTGCCTGTTGTTGGTAAGGGACGCGCCAGACTTCGCCAACTTTCTCTGGTGCAAAATGAGGGGGAATTGGTAATTGGGTGGTAATCATGGGATTTTGTTCTTTGGGCGAATAGAAGCTAGATCTGCGGGCGAATAGAATTCGCGCCTACACAGGCAAAACCCGCCTGCGCAGGTTCAAACCGTTAGCCTCATGCGCTGTTTCTATTATGGTATTATTTACCATTATTATCATAAATTACATCTTTGAGTACCACAAAATTATCATCCGCGTACCCCACGAAGAGATTGAACCCAGATCCAAATTTATTTGCGGATCTGGGTTCAAAGTTTTTTCACTTGTAAATTATCCTCTACAAGTTTGCAATTGTAGGAGCTATACGGTTACTAAGAGCGATCGTTGGAACACAACACTAACTAGCACGGCGATCGGATTGTGGATTAATTGATGTAATATTTTGTAGATGCTCTGCTGAATCTTGATGTCTATGTAAAACATGTTTGATAACTTTTTCGGTTTTATAAACCTCATCTTCAGCTTGAAGCTTTTTCTTCGCACTATGCGATAAATTAGTAAAAACTGCCAAGGCAACAGTTACCATAGATATTGCTGCACCATAGGATAGCAAATTGCTATCATTATGCACCACCGCCACAAGAAACTGAACGGCTATCACAGCTATGACTGACTTAATGAGTTTTTCTTTGAGGTCATCCAGATTGCGAATTGACAACCAACTTGGAAGTTTTAAACCACCAATAAATAGCTCGTACAAACCCAGACCACAAATCAAAATTACAGTAGCTAAGAGCATGATATCAACTATCTCAATAAAGCTAATAGCAGTTTTGAAAAGGGTGGCTTTGGGGACTTTTCCAAGCGTGAGGGTTTTACTCAAAAGCTCAAGAATAACAAACAAAGTTTGTTTCGCACTATAGATCATCAATACCAATGCTGCTAAGACATTAGATAATGCAGGCAGAAACATGATATATCTTGCAGAAGCTAGTAGCTGACGCATGAAGAAATCTCCTCGATCGTTTTATGAAAAATACAAAATTCTTGATTTTTCTCAGTCAAATGCAATTTGAAGTTCTACAGGTGTAATCAGTCCTAACTTTTCAAAGGGAGTAGGGAGTAGGGAGCAGGGAACCTATGCTTAAAAGCATAGGATTGAAGTAAGGAATAATTATGTTGAGATACGTAGTACGAAACATAATTATTTGTTTTTTAGTGAGTTTTAAACACACACAGGAAGTTTGTCCACGTACACCCTGCTCCCTACTCCCTTATCTCTGCTCCCTGTTTGGTAAACAATCAAAGGTTCTTTGCACTAATTCAAGATTAAATCTAAGTAGGTGACAAACTTGGGGTAAAAAAGTATTGGATGAGATACAAGATCTGTAGGGGCGCTTTCTCTGTGCGCCCCTACGAATGTATTCCATCATAATGAGAATCGCTACAAACAGAGTCATCTACCTGTAGAGGCGAGAACCAGCATTAGAAAGATTACAGGTTCCCTACTCCAGCTACAGGATTGACAAAGAATTCACGGATTAAAATTTTTCGATCTATCGTTCGATCCCTGCTTTAATTTTTGCTGACTCAGAGCGATCGCCCGACTGTAATAAACTACTAGAACGGCTAAACAACCGGAAATAGAGCGAAACAAAAAATTCTTTTAACGGAAATAGGATGTAAGTCAAAGGATTGATTGTCACGATAATATTGCGAACATCGCGCTGAGCTAGGGCAATAATTTGTTTCGCAACGCGATCGCCATTCATAATTCCAATTGGATTTAAGTTACTTTTGAATGGACCTAAAATCAACTTGCGGATGACACAAGGAGCATCTAACCGCCGTAAAGTCATTAAATCGCCTAAAGTTCGTTTGGAAAGCTCGTATAAGGGACTAACAGCAGGGCTAACTTCAGCTTCCGATGTATTGATCCAGACTTCCTTTGTGGCAATATCTTCGTTAGTACGAACTGTGGCGAGAAACATTTCCATCAGTCGCCAAGCGGAGAAAGTGTTAACCTCATAAGATTTAGCGATCGCATCTGGCGTTCTTTCCCCATGTACGTTGATGCCATGATTGAGGATTAAAATATCAACTTTTTCTAACAACTGGGATAATTCGGCTTCTTGCCCTACCTGCCACGATACAGTTTTAACTGCTAGGGTTTTACCGTCAAAGCTTAGCGTCACGGGTTCGGGTTTAGAACTCAGGGCAATAACTTTTGCCCCTGCTTGGTGGAGGTGTAATAATAGCGATCGCCCCAGCGTTCCCGATGCCCCTGTCACCGCGATCGTTTTTCCTTTCAGTGCTAATGCTGTACCCATAAGCTTATCTACCAAAGTAAAAGTACCGCAGAAGTAGGCATCGTCATCATCAAAGTGATGTCGCCAGTGATAGGTGCGATTCACAAACCAGCGTGCCGGAGGGGAAGTAAACGCACCAGGCATATGAGTTAAATCTGTCGCTTCCCTTGCCCATTCGCTACCGCTACCACGGGCGATACAACTGACTAAAAACATCATTGTATAGGCAGTTCCCGCCAAGGCTGCCCACTGATATGCGGGTGTTTGCCAGTAGCAGAGATACCACGCACCGAAGGAAAGTAGCAGCATCACCAAGCATTCCGGCAAGTCATTATGCCACTGGGCTTTGCAATAAATGTCGGCACTCGCAAAAGTCAAGTCTCGGCGAAAGACGCGATGATGCCAGACGTGCTGCCGATATAAAAATGGCACTCGATGCGATAAGACGTGATACGCATCCCGCACGAGTTCTACCCAGAGGATAGATCCGACTATCCATGCCGTGCATGTCACGGTGGCAGCGAAAACGGACATCATAAATCTTTCAAACCCCTCACACTTGAGACTACAGCGCTTGAAGGCGCTCATAGGATTAGTTTAGACCAATAGCTCCAGCTAGCTACAGGTAGGTGCGATATTTAGATGCGGCTTTATTCGTTCTGGATGTCTGGTGTCGGTGATGCAGACAGGGGTAAATTCGGAATAGCTAAAGCCAACTGATAAATTTCCTGGCGCGATAAAGACGTAGCTTTTGCTAACTGACGGCTAGCCTGCGATCGCGATACTCCTGCTAAAAGCAATTTTTGCAATTCTGCCTGAATTTCTGTTTCCGATAGCTGGGGTTTCACCAATTCCATTCCCGCTACGACTAAAGTGTATTCTCCTTGGGGTTCTTTTTGTTGATAATGGACGATCGCCCCTTCAATTTGCCCCCGCCAGAATTCTTCGTGTAACTTCGTCAGTTCTCGCGCCAAAACGATTTGTCTTTCTGCCCCAAATACCGTAGCTAAATCTTGTAAAGTTTGACGCAAGCGATGCGGAGCTTCGTATAAAATTATCGTGCGGGATTCTGTTTGTAAAAACTCTAGGCGATCGCGTCTGGGTTTGCCCTTAGCTGGCAAAAACCCCTCAAACACAAACCGATCTGTAGGTAAACCCGCCGCACTCAAAGCTGTAACTACAGCACTCGCACCAGGAATTGGGACAACGGTGATCTCTGCCTCGACGCAAGCTTGGACTAACTCATACCCAGGATCGGAGATCCCCGGCATTCCGGCATCTGTCACTAAAGCGATCGCTTTACCTGTTTGTAACTGAGCGATAATTTCGGGAATGCGGCTGTTACGGTTGTGTTCGTGATAACTCAGTTGTGGTGTTTTAATTTGAAAATGATGCAATAACTTCCCCGTGTGGCGAGTATCCTCCGCCGCGATCGCATCTACCGACTGCAAGATCCGCACTGCCCGAAAGCTAATATCTTCTAAATTACCAATTGGCGTTCCAACTACGTATAGCGTCCCTGGTTTTGGTTCAGTCACGATCTGCGTCTATTTACAGCTCTATTTATTTTTTGCCTTTCTGACAGCCGTTTTAAAGATATTTAACTAAAATTCTAACAGCCAGCAAATTTTTTCTAAAATTGACTCAGAAAGTTGTACGGTCTTAAAAATCAATTTGCTCGGATGCTAAAACAGCGATCGCGTGTAGAAGGTCGTTTGCCCTACAGCATCAGTTTTTTTTCAACGCGCAAGGAATCTAAATCAGTCAACAGTGGCAGAGGATAGCATCTATCTCTTCAGATAGATTTTCGCCAGGAGGACGTTATGAACACTATTGTTCAACGGCGACCGGAATTAGAAATTGCCAAAGTATGGAATCGATTTTGCGAGTGGGTAACAAGTACTGACAATCGAATTTATATTGGTTGGTTTGGCGTACTGATGATTCCCACCCTATTAGCAGCCAGCATTTGTTTTATGCTTGCCTTTGCGATCGCCCCATCTGTCGATTTAGATGGCATTAGAGAGCCTGTCGTCGGTTCGCTGATGGGTGGAAATAACTTAATTACAGCCGCAGTCATACCAACTTCAGCGGCGATCGCGTTGCACTTTTACCCGATTTGGGAAGCCGCATCTGTGGATGAATGGCTTTACAACGGCGGTCCCTACCAACTGATCGTGCTTCACTTTCTCATCGGCGTGTGGTGTTACTTGGGACGACTGTGGGAAGTGAGCTATCGCTTGGGTATGCGTCCTTGGACTGCTGTAGCTTTCTCTGCGCCAGCCGCCGCAGCCACAGCAGTATTGCTGGTCTATCCCATCGGTCAGGGTAGCTTTGCCGATGGACTTCCTTTGGGAATTGCTGGCACGTTCAATTTTATGTTGGCAGTCCAAGCAGACCACAACATTCTCATGCATCCTTTCCACATGTTAGGGGTAGCGGGAGTTTTTGGTGGCGCGCTTTTGAGTTCTTTGCACGGTTCTCTGGTAGCTTCTACCCTCATCCGCCAAACTCAGGAGCATGAATCTGTCAATGCGGGATATAAATTAGGTCAGTCGCAGATGACATATCACTACTTGGCAGGACACTATGGTTTTCTAGGACGGCTTTTAGTTCCTTGGTTTGCTAGTAGAAATCATCGCGCTTTTCACTTTCTCCTAGCTGCCTTGCCTACAGTAGGAATCTGGTTTGCTACTGCGGGAATTTGTAGTGTAGCGTTCAATTTAAATGGCTTTAACTTCAACCACTCGATTCTCGACAGTAGCGGTCGAGTTGTCAGAACAGAAGCAGATCTGTTGAACCGTGCCAACTTGGGAATTCAAGCGATGCACGCAGTTAATACCCACCATTTCCCGAATATCATAGCTGGAGGTGGAATACAGCCCATAAACATTGCGTCTATTCTATGAGTGCCAATTCAGAAACCAAAGACCAACAACATCCTTTGTACAGACGCGATCGCGCGATCGTCGATCGCCTGCAAACCGATCCCGTCAGCGATTACAATTTGGCAGAACTAGCACGACTGCGAATTCGTTATCGCGGCTTCCCTGGAGCTAGAGACATCCAATCGGACTTAGACGCAATAATGCAGAGATGGAATTTAACGGAAGATAGTTTATACGAAAAAACCCGCCAAATTCACGCCACTAGCTCCATCTACCAAAATGCAGTCAGAGACGCAGAAGATTGGAGCTGATTAGCCTTGACTTTACTTGTCCTGTTTTACACTTTCCTTGAGTTTCAGCAACCATTGGGGAGTCTCTGAACGAGGGGTGAGGAGTGAGTGGCTAGTGGCTAGTGGCTGGTGACTAGAATTGCTGCCTTGTCTCTCTTGTCCCCAACTCCCGACTCCTGACTCCCGTACGGGCGGGTTGACAAACCCGCCCCTACCGACTCCCGCAATTCCCCCTTGTCCCCCAAAGACTGCTGACTCCCTCACGCTATCGAGCGTATTAGCGACTTGCACTTGCTGTTCTACCTGCTGTGTAGAAGAGACTAAACCACTCAAGCCTTCGATCAGTTCACGAATGCTGTCCCGAAATGAAGGATCTCCCGTGAGTTCGTCCAAGTCGGAGGTAATTTTCTGGGCGTTTTGAAATGTCACCCGCGCCGAATCTAAAGTTTGTTGTAGTGCCAAAACGTTACTAGGACTATTTAGCGCTTTTGAAGCATCGCGTAAATTAGTTGAAGCTTCAGCAGCATTGGCTGTGAGAGTTTCTAAATTTTCTATCAGTTGTCCTTGGGTAACGCGGTTAACTGTGGGTGTGAGAGTTTCGACGCTAGAACGGAGTTGTTTGCTTGTTTGGGTGAGATTGTCTAAAGTAGCGACGAGGGAAGTACGATTTTCAGTGACGAGACGATTGAGATTAGCAATTAAATTGTTTGCTTGTTCTGCTGTCAATCGCACTTGGTTGGCTGTGGCTCCAAATTGACTGGCGGTTTTATTTGTCGTGGCTGTAATTCGATCGGCTGTAACTGCAAGGTTGTCTAGCTGCTGTCGTGTCGATTTGGTTAATGTCGTAAGTTCGCGAGTCAGTCGAGACACATCGGCGGCGACAATTGAAGTGTTTTCGATCGCCGCATTAATATTTTCATAGAGTTCTTGATTGCTGTAGACGCTAGCAAAGCGGGTAGTAAAGCGAATTAATTCGTCGGTGCTAACGCCAATTTCACCAGTGAGACGGGAACCATTGCAGACAATTAAAGCGCGATCGCATTTCGGATCGAGCGCTCTAGCAGTCACTTGTTCTGCTGGGACTTCTCTTTGAGGTGTAATATCGACGCTCACTTCACCCAAAAACCCCGATTGGTTAGCTTCGATGATTGCATCGCGGGCAATTACAACGTTGGCTGGAGAAACTTCAACAGTCACTTCTACGCCGTTGACTCGCGGACGAATACTGGCAATTCTACCGACTGTTACCCCCCGATATCTTACCGCTGCTCCTTCTAGTAAACCGTTGACTCTAGGAAACTCAACTGTAAAACTGTAGCTTCTCTCACCCACAGTTAAGCCTCTAATCCATAGGAAGACGGCAATAAATATTCCCATTCCTAGCAATAACAATAAACCCACCGAACCTTCTCTTACTGCACGCGATCGCATCGTTTTCTCCTCGATTCACTGACTCAGATGCACTGTATTGCACCCCTGCTAACCAATTACCTGAATTGGTCCTTCTACTTTGCCACTGAAAAACTGCCGCACCATTGGATGATCTGTCTTGTTGATATCATCCACCGTTCCCTCCCACTGTAATTTACCTTGATAGAGAAAAATAATGCGATCGGCTGTACGGCGGATGGTACTGTCTTGATGGGTGACGATCGCGTAGGTGTTACAAACTCCTGCCAAGCATTGCAACTGACGAATCAAGTCTTCAATCACAGTAGAAGCAATTGGATCGAGTCCCGCCGTCGGTTCGTCATAAAGTAAAACTTCCGATCGATCTTTGGGGTTGTCGGGGTTAGAAATAATCGCGCGGGCAAAACTCACCCGCTTGCGCATCCCTCCCGATAACTCTGCCGGATAGCGATCGCCAATTCCTGGTAAACCCACCATTTCTAAGCTGCGGTTGACTAATTCTCGAATCCGCTTACGCGATAGTCGGCTGTGTTGGTATAAGAAAAAGCCGACATTTTCTTCTACCGTCAGCGAGTCAAACAAAGCCGCTTGCTGAAACACCATCCCAATCCCGATTGGGTCTGCTTTATCTTCAATTAAGCCTTCTCGCATCTGTCCTTTGACGTAAATTTCTCCCTCGTCAGGAGTCAATAATCCTGCTAACAACCGGAGAATTGTCGATTTTCCCGTACCGGAAGGACCGATAATCGCTAAAGCCTCTCCCTTATAGATCGTCAGGTCGACTCGATCTAAAACCAGGTTGCTACCAAATGATTTACTTACACCTTTGAGTTCGATTATTGGCTCAGCCATCAGCAGATTGTGAAGTTATAGCGGCTAGTTTCACTGTTCGGTTGTATTTCCACAGTTTAGTCCATTACCTCACTCGCAGCAGTTTTAGAGTTTTGGTCTTTTCCGATCTATTGTGGCTTATTTTTATTCAAACTTTTATTGCAGTCCAAGTGTACCCGACTATTTGTCTAGGTTAGCGCGATCTTTGTTATACCATTTTGCAACTGAAGCAGCAGGAGAGCTTTACCACACCTCTCTTTGTAAACTTTTGTTAATAAGATTCTCAGCATACTAAGCAAATTTATTTATTCTTTAATATTTTCTAGAATACTCTTCGCTTGTTCTAATAAAAATGCACTACGCTTGAGGGCAAAAATAATTCCACGTTGTATTCTCCATTTTGTAGTAAATATATTTACTTGATTAACGAAAAGTATAAATCCTGGAACTCCTACAACTGCACGAAAAAATAGAATATTACCAAAAACCTGTGTGAAGTCACCTACCATTAAAAGTGCTGAAAGAACGGAAACCAGAGATTAATATTGGCAAAAATGAAATATAAACTTCGCCTTCTGCTTGTCTTTCATCTATTAAATTTTTTATTTCTGCCAAAACGAAATCTAAAGTTGAACTATGAGCGATCGAGCATAATTCATTAATAACCACTAAATCATTTTTAGCTCTTTGCTTATTTGTTTCTAGAAATCTGTGAGCTAGTTCTAGTTTTTCTTCTTTGGATGTTTCCCGTTTTATAAAGTCTTTACACAACCTGAACAGCCAAAGGAGAAGTCACATTATTACTAAAATAATCATGGGGATTCTACGGCTGATTAAAATTGCTACCAAAATTCCAAAAAAAATAAATGGAACTGTTTTTTTTAGGCAGGTTTCACCTATTATTCGTCTCAAAATATCACAAATTAACGTTTTTAAAAAAACGTAATTGTTTAGAGAACTTTGTAATCCTTTGAATGGACTTTGAGTTGGTATCTATTTGAATGCGTCTTGAGGGCAAGATATCGAATAAAATCTCGTAGCGACTGATTAATAGATCGTATACGAACAATGATTCTTGTTTTATTGTATCAATTTCAAATTCTAAGTTTTTTCTATCAATTTCAAATTCTAATTTTCGATTTTTCATAAACTCACTCCGAATAAAGTTCACATTCACAAAACTAGTTTTTGCTAGAATATGGTGTTCTGTAGAGCGCTTATACGACCAAAGCTGAAATCTTGCATCTGCTGCAATACCCGCCCGCGAATACAATTCACAGGCTGATAGCAAAAAACCAATGAAATGGGTTAAAGTCTGTCTGCTAGTCTACTTTAGTGGACTTCAGCTATCAGCCATAAACTTAAGTTTATGGCGAGTTTCACCTATAATGCTGCAAGATATATGTCAAGAATACATATGGTTAAAATGCTTCGTCCTTTTAGTTAGGAAAAATTAGAATTAACTCTTATTTGCTCCATAAGTAGTAGAACCATTTGAAAATAGCCGACCGCTATAGTATATCGAAGTAATACAGGTTAACAAATGAGCGATCGCAATATAGATGTCATTGTCATTGGTAGCGGTATAGGTGGCTTGACTGCTGCTGCTTTATTATCTCGATATGGCAAAAGAGTCACTGTCTGTGAAAGTCATACCATAGCTGGGGGTGCAGCCCATAGTTTCTCTCGCCAGGGATTCCATTTCGATTCCGGTCCCTCCTTCTACTGCGGTTTAAACGACTCCCACAGCCGCAATCCCCTGCGTCAAGTCTTGAATATTTTAGAAGAAGCTCTCCCAGCTATACCCTACGATCCTTTAGGACACTACCATTTTCCCGAAGGGACTTTACCCGTATACAGCCAACAGGAACGCTACCTAGAAGCAGTAGGGCAATTTACCACCCAAGGAGCAAAAGAATTAGAACGATTTATTCACCGCTTGCTACCCCTGTACGACACTTTACAGGGCATTCCCACAATATTATTACGGGCTGATTGGCAACTGATCCCCACTTTAATCGGTCGTTGCTTGCCCTCATTAATTAAAATGCTACCCCACTTGGGTTTAGTCCAAAGCTCGGTGGGACAACTGATGGATCGAGAAGTGAGCGATCGCTGGGTGAGGCGACTCATTGACTTAGAATGTTTTCTACTATCGGGTTTAAAAGCACATGGAACGATCGCCCCAGAAGTTGCTTTTATGTTAGGCGAACGTTCTCGCGCTGGGGTAGAGTATCCAATTGGGGGTAGTGGGGCGATCGTCGAAGCTTTAGTACGCGGGTTGAAACGCTGGGGTGGTGAGTTAAGTTTGGGCTGTCATGTCGAGCAAATTTTGGTGGAATCTGGCAGAGTTACGGGCGTGCGCTTGCGGCGGGGAGAAATCCTTCATGCACCAATTGTGATTTCCAACGCTTCAATTTGGGATACCTACAGCAAATTATTACAACCGCAAGATTTACCCGCATCCTATCGACAGACAGCTTTAGCCACCCCAGCCGTAGATAGTTTCATGCACCTGCATTTGGGGATTAAAGCCGAGGGTTTGGACAATTTAACCGGACATCACGTCGTCGTACACAATGCAGAACAAGATATTACGACTCCTGGTAACACCTGCATGATTTCCATTCCTTCAGTATGGGATGCTTCTCTTGCACCCCCAGGACATCATGTGGTTCACGCCTATACTTTAGAACCGCACGAAAATTGGCAAAGGGATAATAACTATCAAGAACGGAAAAAAGAGCGATCTCAATCTTTGTATCGTGCTTTAGAAAGAGTCATTCCAGATATTAGACAAAGGGTAGTATTAGAACTGATCGGTACGCCACTAACTCACGCGCATTATTTACGAAGATATCAGGGAACTTATGGAGCGGCGATCGCTGCTAACCAAGGTATGTTTCCCAGTACCCATACCCCGATTTCTGGATTATATCGTGTTGGCGACAGTACTATGCCTGGAATTGGCGTGCCTGCTGTAGCGGCTTCAGGAATTTTATGTGCTAATACTTTAGTTCAACCGCAGCAGACAACAGAATTGCTGAATAATCAGTAGCTAAAAATACCGCGATCGCGGACGGTTACAAAACTCATTTTTCTGCAAAGTAGTAGTTACAAAACTCATTATTATTACAAATCGAACTGTTATCGTAAATACACTCTTCGGCTGTTATTCGCCATATTTTGAGTCATGTCGCAAAAATTACGCTGCAACCAGTATTTACTCGCTCTCATACAGTTTTGCAGCGCAAATGATGTATAAATAACATCTTTTTGCCCATTTTCCGTGCAGCCAAATAATTGAGGATTGGACGTGAGAAGAAGAGACTTTATCACGAGGCTTGCTGCGTCTGCTGGGACGACCTATGCAGTTATGCAAGCTTTGGATTTGATTGAAAAACCAGCCACAGCACAAAAATCACCGTTTCAACTTCAACGTCGAGGAGGTAGTAAAAGTATTATCATTCTCGGTGCTGGTTTGGGTGGCATGACGTGTGCTTATGAATTGAGCAAAGTCGGCTACCAATGCAAAATTTTAGAAGCTAGAGAACGTTCAGGGGGGCGTTGCTGGACAGTTCGCACTGGAGATAAATTCACCGATACTTTAGGTCAGACCCAGACGATCAGATTCGATCGCGGACTGTATTTCAACCCTGGTCCCGCTCGGATTCCCTACCATCACGTCACGATCGACTACTGCAAAGAACTGGGAGTTCCGTTAGAAGTCATAGTCAATCTCAGCCGCCAGCAATATATTTATCGTGAAAACGCAGGTTCGTTATCCGGTCGCAAGGTTCACGCTCGCGAAGCGATCGCCGATATACGGGGATACATTTCCGAACTCTTAGCAAAGGCGATTAGTAAAGATGCCATAGATGCACCTCTGACCGTAGAAGATAAGGAGAAAATGATTGAATTTCTCCGAACCTACGGTGGTTTAAACCCAGACTTGTTTTACAAAGGTTCCAGCCGACGCGGTTACTCCACGTATCAAGGAGCGGGTGATGCGCCTGGAGTCGTTGACGATCCTTACGACTTGAGTGCGTTATTGGAATTGGGCTTTGCTGGGAACGAATCTTTTGAATTTGGTTTCAACCAGCAAATGACAATGTTTGAGCCTGTAGGAGGAATGGACGCGATCGCCAAAGCTTTTGAAAAGCAGGTAGGACGATTCATTACTTACGGCGCAGTGGTGACAGAAATTCGCAAGACTCCCGATGGCGTGCAAATTTTGTACAAAGATAAATCGGGTAATGTCAAGCAAGAAACAGCCGACTACTGTATCTGTAATATTCCTCTATCAGTACTGAAAGATATTCCCTCTGATTTCGCTCCCGACATGAAAGAAGCGATCGCCAGCGTGGAATATGCCGTCACGGGCAAAAGTGCGTTACAGTTCAACCGCCGTTTCTGGGAAGATGACGAAGACATCTTCGGTGGTATCACTCAAACTGACCAGGACATCACTCAGATCTGGTATCCCTCAACGGGTTATCTATCCCAAAAAGGCGTGGTCTTGGGCTACTACAACTTTGGTTCAACGGCAGAAAAAGTAGGAACCCTCGCCCCCGCAGACCGCGTAGCTTTGTCATTAGAACAAGGGAGTAAGATTCACCCGCAATACAACAATCACTTTGAGAAAGGCTTCTCGCTGTTTTGGTCAACAGTACCTTACAGCATAGGTGGATGGGCAGAATACACCACTGATGTCAGAACAACATACTATCCGCGACTGAATCAACCAGATGGCAACATCTATTTGTGCGGCGAACATCTCAGCTATCTCACAGGTTGGATGGCTGGTGCTTTTGAATCCGCCCGTCTCGTCTCTACACAGATTGCGACTCTATGAGTGGTGCGTGGTGCGCGATCGCGATTTTATTGACATTTTCCTATCTCCCGTACGGGCAGGTTTTGAACCTAGATTGATTGTCTTGGGCATGAATTTTTCGCTAAACCCCTCCTCAGAAACTCCCGTACGGGCGGGTTTTGAACCTAGATTGATTGTCTTTGGCATGAATTTTTCGCTAAACCCGCCCCTACGAATGCTTGACTTTTGATTTTCGATCGTTACCCAAAAATTACCCAAAAATTATCTATGAAACGTTTCATCAATCGGTTTGGTAAAATTGGTGCTTTGTTGCTGCTAGGAATTTGTATTTGCTTTATCAGCTTGTATGCTTTTGGTATCGATCTTCAAGCTGTAGCCAAACCAACTTCACCAGAAAAAGTCGTTTTTTACGGTACGCCAACATCTTCAATTGCTTCAGCCGTCGCCGTACCGGAAGACCAAGCTTACTATTGGACGAGTGGCACAGTCCCACCAGTGATTAATCCCGATGCTCCACTGCGGACGCGCGATCGCTATGGCGATACGAAAACTCAGGCGATCGGTATTCTAGAACGAATTCAAGCTTTGTTGGCAGATGTGAACCTGAAATTATCTGATGTGGTCTATCTGCGCGTTTATCTGGTGGCAGATCCCGCAATGGATAATCAAGTCGATTACCAGGGTTGGTTTGACGCTTACGCTCAATTTTTCAACAATCCAGAAAATCCAGTCAAAACAGCTCGTTCTACCCTGGCTGTGGCTGGTTTGGTCGATCCTGGTTGGTTAATTGAAATTGAAGCCGTCGCTGTTTATCCCAAACATTAAGAATTCGGAATTCGGAATTCGGAATTAAATTCAGGAGTTACGCACTTGAATGTTATGTTGTCATTCTGAGCGCAGCGAAGAATCTCTCAGATGCTTCACTGGCGTTTGGCACGACATCAACTGCGTAAGTCCACACAATTGGGTAGCAATTTAGCGGTAGAGTAACTCAAGTAGCGTTAAAGCGAATTTGTATACATCAGGCTGTAGCTATGAGTCATAGCAAAATTTTGGGTACGGTATTTATTTTAGGTAGTTGGGCGATCGCAATCTCTCCTGTAACAGCTAATCCAGTACAGGTTGTAGACTTTACACGCAATTCCCAGACCCTACAAAGTAGTCAGTCCAAGCAAGTTGATTTTACCGTCAACATCACTCGTCCCCAATCTTTTGCCGAGCTAATACAACAAGCGGAGATCGTAGCCGCAAACTTGACCCGACTAGGATTTCAAGAAAACTCCAAGTTGCGCGAAATGTCCGTCCGTATTTTTGGCGAACGTAACGGACAAGAAGCACCTCTATTGTTTGCCAAAGTTTCTCGCTTCGACTGGCAAAAGCAACCGCAAATTCAAAACTGGAGCCAATATTTTACGAGTTCTGGTGTACTACTCGGTCTAATAGAAGTCGAACAGCAGCCCTCGTCACCTACGTCTACCGCACCGACTTTCCGTCCCTCCACTCCCCCAACCTCCTCGACTCCTTCAATCTCCACTCCCCCAGTTCCCATTCCTACGCCGCCTACGGTAAGACCATCAAGCAATACATCTCCACCTGCTAATAGTTTGCCCCCAGTTAATTCGCCCCCAGGTGGAGCCAGCCTAGAAGAAGAAGATCCCGGTTATAGGTAGATTAGTTATCAGTGGCTAGTGGCTAGTGGCTGGTGGCTAGTGGCTAGTTGTAATAACCTCACTGTCCTAACTTAATTTCCCCTGCTTTATCTGCACTAGCGAGGGTTTTACCATCGGGACTTATAGCTACTGCATAAACATCTTCATCGTGCTTACTTAAAGTATTGAGCAGATCGCCCGATCGCGGATTCCATAATTTGATGGAATGGTCTTCTGCACCGCTAATTAGTACTTGTCCGTCCGCTCGAAAAGCCAGAGAATTAATATGGTCTGAATGCCCTTTCAAAGTATGTAATAAATCTCCAGTCTGTAAATTCCACAACCGAATTGTGTTATCGTTTCCACCACTGGCAACTATATTTCCATCGGGACTCATGGCGATCGCAATGACTCGACTAGTATGCCCTTGTAGCGTGCTGAGTAATTGTCCCGTGTTTAAATTCCAAACTCTGACTAGATTGTCTGCACCACCACTGACGATCGTGTAACCATTGGGACTAATTGCTACGGCACGAACTGCACTTGTATGTCTGCTCAAAGTTCGCAGTAAAACTCCCGTACTTAAATCCCAAACTTTAATCGTGCGATCGCTACTACCGCTGACAATATGTTTATCATCGGGACTCACAGCCACAGCACGAACTGCATCTGTATGTCCCCGCAAGGTACGGATCGGTTCCCCGGTTTGCAAATTCCAAACTTTAATCGTGCGATCGCTACTACCACTAATTAATTTATCTCCACCAGGATCGATCGCTACCGACCAAATTGCGCCTGCATGAGCATCAGAAATTGTCCGAATTAATTCTCCAGTTTTTAAACTCCACAACTTAATTGCGCGATCGTTACCACAGCTAGCTAAAATTTGACTGTCAGGACTAAAAGCCAGCGACCAAACAGTATTGACATGTTCGAGTACCGTCGGCACTTGATGATTATATGTCGTGTCTGCGGCAATAGTTTCGCTCATGGATAGCTGGCGCAAATCTTGCCAGCGAGTTGCACCATAAGCTATTCCTAATATTGCCAAAACTGTGAGTGTAACTGCCCCCAACCAAGATTTTGGTTGGAGTTGAACGCGATCGTCTTCTACCGTTTTTTCCTGCATTTCGCTAGTTAAAACTGCTACCGTACTCTGACGGTCTGCCTCCCAATCTGTACCTCCATCGTCTGTACCTCTACTCTGAGCTGCGATCGCTGTATTAAGCATTGCATTTTCCAACCACCAAAGCGCCGTTCTTCTAATGGTCGCTTTAGCTAAAAAAATCTGCTGCGGATCGTCAAATGCGTGTATATTTGGTGCTAAATTTGTCGAAGTTTCTCCTAGTCTTCTCCTAATATACTGATGCATTTCTGCTACAGAAATTGTGCGATCGCGATCTAAATCTGCTGCGCCAGTTTCAATTCCTTCTACTAAATAATGAGTATATGTTGAGAGTTCAAATCCCTTATGAGAACATTCTGTTGCTGTATTTCCAGCCGTCAATATTACCCTACCTATTCCTCCTAACTGCTGTTGGAGATTGCCCATCATGGGATTTTGCGTCCATCCGTCTACAAAAGTAGAATTGTCGGCGCAGCAATCGAGAATGAGAATCTGTTGTTCTGCCGGACTTTCATTCATGATGTTTTTGACTAGATTGGCTGGAATTGCAGTCGGGGCAACCAGTTCTCCGTTTGGATTTTTACAAGTTAAGCGAGTGGGAAAATAAAATCTATCATAGCGATCGCTGACGTAATGACCGGAGAAATATAACAATACTAAGTCATCTGGTTGGCGTGTCTGGGCGTTAAATAAAGTCGCGATCGCGACTTGCATTGTCAGCGGATCGGGATTTTTGAGAACTTTTACCTCTGTAAAACCACCCATTTCTGGATCTTGTAAGACCCGTTGCATTGCTACCAAGTCCTTTCCGACCCCAGGTAGCCAGTTAAAACCAGGTCCGTAATCGCTTACGCCGATCAGCAATGCCACTCTAGCCATTGGTGACTTCCTCCCTGATGTCCTGTAGATGCGTCGCCACCAGTCCCTACACGAATTTCCAGTGTTTTTTCATACAAGCCCATGAAAGCTTGATGCTACCTCTATAATTTTAAAGATAAAGTAAAGTAATTTTTATTCAACAGCAAAAATATAGTTTGTTATGTCATTCTCGAAGTCAGGCTTTTTAGTATTTTTTAATACACAAGTAGATAGTCAGCTACTAGATTCAGACTGTTCGTACCTACTTCTAGAGGAAGATTTATGTTTGTATAATTAATTCCTGAATATTAGAAAGCCGATGCTCGCCTTCTTTGAATTCACTTACAACATTGAGATGATTTTCTATTGACTGCGACGCAAGGAACCATCTGCATATAGTTGCAGCGGGACTAGTTCAACTTTGCCATCAATCGTAACTTTGCTGTAGACAATTTTTACCAGAGGAGATTGTTGTTGATTGTATAAAAGTGCCATATCGATTACCTGCCTGTCGATCCGGTAAAACCAACGGTATAATAAAAGACAATACTAAGTTACGTATCCAGTAAAAATACTGGTAGTGCTGTAGCTTAGAGTCGTTAAAGATTTTGCAAAGAGCCGCGATCGCAGAATAGGGATTTGAAGAAGATTACAATAAACTTTCGTTTGATAGTGGCGATAACTTCGTTCAGCTTCGCTAACGCGATTCAGTGGTACGGTGAGATTTCCAGTAGAATACGAACAAAATCATAAATTAGCTTATCGTTCTTCTACTCAAGCTCATCTATACCTAAAGAATGAAATGTAGCTATCTTTGCTTCTCTATTGATAGCTTCAAGACGCAACCGCCCGATTCCCGAAACAGTCAAACTTCAGTATGTATAAAACTGCCGCTCAGTTACCAGCGCGACTGGATTATTATTACCATCAGATTAAAACAATTATTTTATCTCGGCAAAATCCGATTTCTGGCTTGTTGCCTGCCAGTACTGCCATCACCGCCCACGGAGATTATACCGATGCCTGGGTACGAGATAACGTCTACAGTATTTTAGCGGTTTGGGGTCTGGCGCTAGCATATCGTAAAGTCGATCCCGACAAGGGACGCACCTACGAACTAGAACACAGCGTTGTGAAGCTGATGCGAGGCTTGTTATTTGCGATGATGCGCCAAGCCACCAAAGTAGAAAGCTTTAAACACAGCCAAGCTGCCCTAGATGCCTTGCACGCCAAGTACAATACTCAAACGGGTGATATTGTCGTCGGCGATGGTGAATGGGGACATCTACAACTCGATGCCACTTCTCTATTTTTATTGATGCTGGCACAAATGACGGCTTCGGGGTTGCACATCGTCTACACCATCGACGAAGTCAACTTCGTGCAAAATTTGGTTTATTACATCGGACGCACCTACCGTACCCCAGACTTTGGGATTTGGGAACGGGGAAACAAAATCAATCACGGAAATGCTGAACTGAATGCTAGTTCTGTGGGAATGGCAAAAGCCGCCTTAGAAGCCATGAACGGACTAGATTTATTTGGAGTTGGCGGAAGTCAAGCATCGGTGATTCACGTTTTACCCGATGAAATTGCCCGCGCCCGCATTACGTTAGAAAATTTGTTACCGAGGGAATCTGCGTCTAAAGAGGTTGATGCAGCTGTATTAAGCGTTATCGGTTATCCTGCCTTTGCCGTAGAGGATCGACGCTTGCTAGAACGCACCCGCAATGACATTATTACTAAACTCCAAGGCAAATACGGTTGCAAGCGATTTTTACGTGACGGACATCAAACGGTGTTGGAAGACCCCAACCGCCTGCATTACGAACCGCGGGAACTGAAGCAATTTGAACATATTGAATGCGAGTGGCCCTTATTTTTCACCTATTTGTTACTAGATGGAATATTTCGAGGCGATCGCACCCAAATTCAAGCATACCAGGAACGCTTGGAAAAGATTGTCGTAGAACGAGACGGCGTGAAACTATTGCCAGAGTTGTACTACGTCCCACAAGAAAACATTGCCGCAGAAAGGGCAAATCCTCAGACTCAAACTCGCCTACCAAATGAGAATGTCCCCTTAGTTTGGGCGCAAAGCCTGTATTTTCTCGGTCAAATGTTGAGTGAAGGGCTGATATCAATCGGTGATATCGATCCTTTAGGGAAACATTTAAACATCGGTCGTCGCCAAGAAGCAATGGTACAAATTGCCTTACTTGCAGAAGATGAAGATTTACAAGCAAAACTAGCAGTTTACGGCATTGAAACCCAAACGCCGTCACAAGTAGAACCAATTCAAGTCCGCCAAACCGGAGAACTATCGACTGTCTACACCCAAATTGGACGTAACGACAAATTAGGCTTGACAGGAAGACCAATTAGGCGCTTGCGGAGTTTAACGACTGCGAGAATCTTTCGGATTCGGGATGAAACCGTGGTGTTTCTACCTTCTTTTCTCGATCCCCAGCAATTTTATCTCACCCTCGATTACCACTTTTTAGTCGCACGATTTAAGAGCGAACTTGCATACATTAAACATCATTGGAGCGATTTAGGGCGACCGACGGTAACGCTGATGTTAACCCATACCATGCTAGAAACGGAGAAAGAGGCGTTATTACCGTTGATGGAGGAACTCAGAAGCGGTATTTGCAACAGCGTTCACGTTAAGCTGGGACGGTTGCAACAGTTGATGCTAACGGCAAAAACAGAACGGATTGATTTCTTGCATGAGTTAGATTTTACTCCCCTAGCAGTTAACAAGACCGCACAACGCAACTATTACTTGACGTTTCATCCCGAAAAAAACCTACCTTTAGGGATTACCCAAGAATTTCAGCTAGAATGCGAAACCAATCTCAGTCTCCTATTAGGACAATTACGGGCTTCGGAAAATCTCTACGAGCAAATTGAGTTATTGCAGACATTGTATCGCTTGCGCGGCTTAGATTTTGATAGTGGTTTTGGCGGACATGGAAAACGGGTAACAGTTGCCGATTTATTGGATGAAGTCTATACCAAGGCGGGAAATTCGTGCTTGTGGACAATTGTACGCCGCGCCGCCGGACTGCGACGGATGATAGATGTGTCGCTTTCAGATGAAGTGACATCAATTCTAGTCAGACAAAAACAAATTGCCGTAGGTAAGTCGTACAGCGAGGCTTCCTTGATTAACCAACCAATGTCCAATCAAGAAATTGGGGAAAAAATCGACCAGTTTTGTGGCGAAGATATTCGCGATCGCGTTTTAACCCAAGAAATGCTTAACTATTTAGGGGTATTGATTCGTACAGAACCCCACTTATTTAAGGGATTGCTGACATTGCGGGTTGGTTATTTAATTTTATTAATTACCAGCGAGTTAGGACAAGAATTAGGGCTAACTCAAGATGAAGCCTACGAACATTTGATGCAACTATCCCCATTTGAAGTGAAAATGCGCCTGCGCCAAGTTTTAATTGGTTATGAGGGGATGAATCAAGTCTTGCGTCAACGAGAATCGTTACACGTCAAACAGCCAGAAAGCGATATTGAATGGGTAGTATTGCCTGAAGCTACAGACGAAGGTTTCGTTCCCTTAAGTGGTTGGCAACAGCAGCGACACTGGGATGGGGCAATGAACCGCGTTCCTCAAGACTTTTTCCAACGAGTTTGGCGGTTAATGAAACACTCTAAAGGCGTGATTATTGGCGATAAATTAGAACGCCGCAATCGTTTGGATAGCGAATTGATTTTAGCAGAAATGACATCAGGAGAGAAAAACTTTGCCCTGCGAGTCGAGCATTTACTGAATAAAATTGAAGCTCCAGAATATCGACAAGTTAATATTGAAACACTCATGGAATTAGCAGCAATTTGCGATCGCAATCCGAATTTACAAATCGAAGAATATATTGTACTAGATGTATTAATCGGTCATGCCGTGCGTTTGGCTTGGTTAGAACGTTTCCCCGAAAAAGCAGACCGTTACGATGAATTTAAAGCATCTGCATGGCGGGCTTTTTACAATTCCTCACCCAGAGAATGCGCTAGTGCTGTCGTGAAGGCATTCCGATTCTTATCCGAATTTGGGCAATCTCAAGCAGCATAGCGACAGAGGGCAGAGGGCAGATTTGTTAGCCTCCTTGACTCTGCAACCAGTTAGTCAAATCATCAGAATTAGAAAAATCTAATAGTGCTTCTGCTAAATTTTCTAACTGAGTAGTAGTTAAGCTTCGCAAGCGTTCTTGGACTTCAGATTCTATCGTCCCAAGGCGACGGGTAAGCAGGCGCAATACAACTGCTAACTCGCCTTCCTGCTTGCCTTGTTGTATGCCCTTTTGAATAATGTCTTGATAAATTACGGATTCCCGCATAATTTCCTCTCGAAATAGTTGTTGAATTAAATCCTGCTCAAATCGCAATCCTGCTAGTAGCTGTACGCAAGCCGAGACATTTTGCTTTCGCTCTGATAATTCAATATTATCTACTTGGGTTGCAACTTGCTCTAATAAAGCTCTGGGTGAGTTCGCCTGTGCTAAAACCGCTAGTGGTAGTAGGGCATTGTCTGCTAATAATAGAGTAGGGTCTTGCTCCCACATTCTGATAACTCGGTAGCGATGGCGGGTGTTAGGCGCAGAGAACTGTTCGATGAATGCTGATTCTGAAGTTGTGGACTTTAGAAAAATGACAACTTGCTCTACTGGACAGCGATATTGCCGATACAGTCTTACCCAATAATCTAGCATTCTCAGAGGAATTGGTGGCTCGGAGTCAGGTAGAGTTTGAAATTCTATATGTAAGATTTGATTGGTTGTTTGCAAGAGAGTGACAGCATCAGCGCGAATCGGTTCAAGACTCAATTCGGTTTTGAGGACTTGGATTTCTGTAGATACTGGTTCTGAAAATAACCAACGGACAAAACTAGCTGGATATTGCTCGGCTAAATATTTACAAATATTGTCGTAATTCAAAGCCATTTACACTTTTATTGCCCTTTCTATTGTGTCAGAACTCGGATCGATACTTGTAGCGGATAGGATCGATCGCCACTTAGTCCTAAACTATTTGATGGAGTAGCTGGTATAAGAGGTAGTCGTGGAATTTCTGTTCGTAACCGACTTAGATAACACCCTCGTAGGTGACGATCGCGCCCTATCAGAACTGAACCAAAAACTCAGTTACCATCGCCACGTACACGGCACGAAGATTGTCTATGCTACAGGGCGATCGCCCATACTATATCAAGAATTGCAACAGGAAAAAAATTTGATCTCCCCCGATGCGTTGGTTGCGTCAGTGGGGACGGAAATCTATCTTAACGGGATCGATAACCCTTATACTGCTTGGTCGGAACAACTCGATCTAGGCTGGGATCGCGATAAAATTTTAGCGATCGCCGCTCATTTTGCCGATTTGACGCTACAAGCAGATTCAGAACAGCGTCCCTATAAAGTTAGCTTTCACTTGGCTCGAACTGTAGCAGCAGAACTATTACCTCAACTAGAATCTACCTTGAAACAGCAAGGCTTAGAAGTCAAATTAATCTACAGCACCGGAACCGATTTAGATATTCTGCCCTTACGCGGCGACAAAGGCTTAGCCGTCAAGTTTTTACGTTCAACTTGGAAAGTTTCCCCAGAAAAAACAGTCGTGTGCGGCGACTCTGGTAACGATATTTCCATGTTCGCCACCAGGGAAACCAAAGGAATTATCGTCGGTAATGCCAGTTCTGAATTACTAGAATGGCACGAAGCCAATCCAGGTGGCGATCGCTACTTAGCCCAAGCCCCCTGTGCAGGTGGTATCCTAGAGGGCTTAGGTCATTTCGGTTTTTTGGGATGATTAGCTATCTCAAGGGTACAGTTGCCAGCATTGTCAAAAGTAGCAGCAATCGCGTCATCCTGATTCTAGAGGTGAACGCTTGCGGCTATGAAATGCAAATTCCCACCCGACTATCGCAGGAATTAACTGCTGGCGAACAGACGCAAATCTTTACCCATCTCCAAGTGCGGGAAGAACAGCCATCACTGTATGGTTTTGGTTCTAGCGTACAACGAGACTTATTTCGCTTGTTGATCGGCGTTAGCGGCATTGGTGCAGCACTGGCGATCGCTTTGTTAGATACTTTTGATATCAACGATTTAGTACAGGCGATCGTCAGCAACAATACCCAACTTCTGCTACAAACCCCTGGTGTGGGTGGCAAAACTGCCGAACGCATTTGTTTAGAACTGAAAAGCAAATTAGTCAGTTGGAGTCAAACAGTTGGACTTGCCACAACGACAGCCGCCATACCCTTAGCCCCAAATATTTTAGAAGAAGTGCAAGCCGCACTCCTCGCCGTCGGCTACAGCCCCAGCGAAATTTCTCAAGCATTAACAGCCGTCAGTCAAAACGCCCTCGTACCAAAAAACGCCAGCCCTGAAGAATGGATGAAACAGGCAATGACTTGGTTGAGTAGCCAATAAAGTAAGTCAAAAGTCAAAAGGCAAAAGTCAAAAGAATGGAACCCTGTTGGCGATCTCTTTATGGCTAATATTCAGGAAGTAGCGAGCTTTCGAGCAAATGAAGAACTCATGGTACAAGCGCGAACTTGTCGTAAATTGAATTGTCCTAGTTCATCCGCTGTTTGCTATAAATGCGTAACAGCACAAGTTTCAAAATTTTGACTTTTGACTTTTAACTTTTGACTTATTTTTAGGTAACAATAGTCTGCGTATCGCTCCTGGTAGGGTAATTGCATGAGTGTGGCAAAACGTCAACTTCCCAGATTGATTCGATTTTCTGGTCGTCCTAGTCTATCTTTACAACTAACAGCGATTGGCTTGGCGATTACCCTAATTTTCTTAGGCATAGCAATACTCGCTCCTGTATTTCAAGCTTGGGGGTGGATTCAAAACCCTACAGAGTCGCTGATTAACCCAATTCACGATCCACCTTCGCTCAAATATTTATTTGGTACGACGCGCCAAGGTTATGACGTATTTTCACGCACGCTATACGGCACTCAAGCGGCGTTGCAAGTGGTGGTATTAGCCACAGCCTTTGGTTTAATTATTGGCGTACCTTTAGGTTTAGTCAGTGGCTATCTCGGTGGCAGACTCGATCGCATATTGTTATTTTTCATGGATACGATCTACACGCTACCAGGACTGTTACTTTCGGTAACGCTAGCCTTTGTCGTGGGTAGAGGAATATTAAACGCCGCGATCGCCATCAGTATCGCCTATATTCCCCAATATTACCGCGTCGTCCGCAACCACACCGTTAGCGTCAAAACCGAATTATTTGTCGAAGCTGCCCAAGCTATGGGAGCCTCCACCGGAAGAATTCTGACTCGATACCTCTTTCTCAACGTCGTGCAGAGCGTACCAGTATTATTCACTCTCAATGCTGCCGATGCCATTTTAACGCTGGGTGGCTTAGGATTCTTAGGTTTAGGACTACCAGAAGAAACACCAGAATGGGGTCACGATCTGCGTCTTGCCCTCGAAGCACTGCCAACCGGAGTATGGTGGACGGCGCTTTTTCCTGGCTTAGGCATGACACTAATGGTTGTAGGATTGTCTTTACTGGGTGAAGGTTTAAACGAATTTATCAACCCCCGCCTGCGAAAAGATAGCTGGAGTCAAACACCACCATGATGAAGTCGTAAGTCGTAAGTCGTAAGTCGTAAGTCGTAAGTCAGAAGTATTTCAAGCGCCACTCACTACACCCCACACCCCACACCCCACACCCTTTCTTCACCTTCCACTCACTACACCCCACACCCCGTTCATCGGTTATCTTTGATATGCCTTATTTGTAAAAAAAGACGATGAAAGACCCGATATCTTTAGTTGCTGCTGCTGCTGGTGGTTTGATGCTTTCGCTTGCCGCTGCGAGTATTATTCATGCCGCACCCGTAACGGCTTTGAAATCGCAGCCAAATATAGAAGTGTCTCATGGCACAACTCTACAGCGATCGCTCGGTCAAAATAAACAAAATAGATATTGCGATCGCAACTGGCAGAAAAATCAGTGAACAGTGACTAGTGGCTAGTGGCTAGTGACTAGTGGCTAGTGACCAGCGATCGGTGAACAGTGACCCGTCAACTGTCAACCGTTAACCTCAACTGTCAACCGTTAACCAACTACCAACTACTAACAACAAATGACCAATGACAATCGACAAGTCATCGGCATCGATTTGGGTGGATCGGCAATTAAGTTAGGGCGATTTTTGCCGGATGGGACTTGCTTGCAGTCTCTAACCGTGCCTACGCCTCAACCAGCTACGCCAGCAGCGGTATTATTGGTAATGGTAAAGGCAATCGCTCAAGTCGATCCGCAACGGCAAGCGGTGGCGATTGGTGTCGGAACTCCTGGTCCCGCTGATGCGGCGGGGCGAATTGCCAAAGTTGCGATTAATCTTCCTGACTGGTTCAACGTTCCTTTAGCCGATTGGTTAGAAGCAAAAACAGGTTTACCGACAGTCGTTGCTAACGATGCTAACTGTGCGGGTGTAGGGGAAGCGTGGTTAGGAGTAGGACGTAGGTTTAAACACTTCATTTTACTGACTATCGGTACGGGTGTCGGTGGGGCAATTATCCTTGACGGCGAGTTATTTATCGGACATCGCGGCGCGGCTGGGGAACTGGGGTTAATTACTTTGAAACCCGATGGTTCACCCTGTAAAAGTGGCAATCAAGGCTCTTTAGAACAATACGTTTCGGTGACAGCGATCCGGCGGCGCACGGGCAAGGAACCAGCCGAGTTAGGTGCTTTGGCTGAAGCTGGAGATCCCGCAGCCTTGCAATTTTGGTCGGAATATGGTAAGGATTTAGGTGCAGGGTTGGCGAGTTTAGTCTACGTGCTATCGCCAGAAGCAGTGGCGATCGGCGGTGGTGCGTGTGCGTGTGCAGAGTTTTTCTTTCCGGCAACATGGGCTGAAATTGAGCGTCGAGTTGAACCCTGTTCCCGCGAGGGCTTGCAATTAGTCTGCGCCGAGTTAGGCAATCAAGCCGGAATCGTGGGAGCTGCTAAATTGGCTTTGACAAAGGTAGTTGGTAACTGGTGAGTGGCTAGTGACTAGTGACTGGTGACTAGATAAACAGCCACTAGCCACCAGCCACTAGTCACTCTCTACTGATAACTGAATAATGAGAAATGAATTAAGATTTGCTACTTATATGTGGCTGCTGAGCCGCTTTGTGGTAGCAGTAGCGATGTTATTCATTGCACCTGCACTACCAAAACCGCCGGGAGGCGTTATTCCTAATTTTGGTTGGGGCGTATTTTCTCACTGGGATAGCGTCTTTTATCAACAAATTGCAACTTCTGGTTATGCGGGGGATAATGTTGCTTTTTTTCCGTTGTTTCCTCTGTGTATCCGTGCTTTGATGCTGCTGGGGTTATCAGCAGAAATGGCGGGGGTATTAGTAAATAATTTGGCATTTTTAGGAGCGCTATTATTACTAGCTAGTTGGATGGCTCGGCAGTATGGAACAAATGCAGCCCGGTGGAGTGCAGCCGTGTTAGCTTGGTGTCCGCTGTCGTTGTTTGGTACGGTAGTCTACACGGAAGGGCTATATTTACTCTGTAGTACGGCAACTTTACGCGCTTTTGAATTCAAGCAGTATCCTGGGGTGGCGCTGTGGGGAATGTTGGCAACGGCGACTCGCCCAACCGGAATTGCGATCGTGCCTGCCTTAATTATCGCTGCATGGAAAGAACGCCGCCAATCGATCGCCTATCTTGCTAGCTTGGCAGCTGGCAGCGGTCTATTACTCTACAGTCTCTACTGTAGGATTTATTTAGGTGACTGGTTGGCTTTCGGTCATGCCCAACAGGAATGGAAGCGATCGCTAGGGTTTGACGTACAAGGTTGGTGGAAAATGCTGATGCAAGTTGTTGTCGGCACTGCTAACTGGAAGTCTGGAAGACTCGAAGATCCGCTGCATCCGCTTTTGTTTGTCGCACTAATTGCGTTGGCTTATTGTCTTTGGCGCTGGCGTAGCCGATTCAATCCAGTTAAGGTAGGCTATGGTTTTTGCGTACTCGTTTTAGCTTTGTGGCTGCTAGCAGGCGATCCGTTGCTGAATGCGGTTGCTGTTTTAGGTGGGATTTACTTGTTATGGCATATGCGCCAGCAACTCACACCTGTTGCGATCGCCTATGGTTTTTGTGGTTTAGGATTGTTACTTGTTTCTGGTAGTACTTGGTCTTTAACTCGGTTAGTTTACGGAATTGTCTCGTTACCAATTGCACTTAGTTTATTACTGTCCCGCCATCCGCGTTGGGGATATATAACATTAGTTTTTTTCACCATTTTACTAATCTTATTCTCAGTCAGATTTGCCCAAGAACTTTGGGTAGGGTGAAATCAGTTATCAGTGACTAGTGACTGGTGGCTAGTGACTAGAAAGGAGTCCAGCCATCAGTTTGATGATTGAAAAAATCTCAGTTACGCGCCTTGCGTCACGCACCAAAAACTGAGAGTGATGCGTGACGCGATCGTGCTAACGCATCCTACATAGATTTCTGTCAACTGTTAACTGTCAACCAATAACAAATGACAAATGACAATCGTAACGAGTGGTTCACAACTCAAGCATTCACACTATATGCAAATTGTCAATTGATTTTAGCAACTGATAAATCCTCAAAGCGTAAAGAAGTATAAAGAATTTTAATTTTTCTATTAAATCTCACATATTTGTTCTCAGTTTGTTCAAAATCATAGTATGGCATTAACTCAAATTCGTTACGAGTTTGAGATAAGCCGATTGAAAGAGATTGCCTATTTATCTTTAACAAAAGACTTTTAATGTTTATCCCCGCAGCGTTTCTCCATCTGACTTGACAGCACTAGAGCGAGACTTGCAACCTATACGCTGTTATCCGAGTCACGCGATTGGGGATGAGATTTTTGTAGGTATAGAAGGAGACTCCCCATGAATTTTGGATCGATGCGATCGCCTTTTGACTGGGAAACGAACCACGATAATATGGATGCCGCAGCACTCGTGAGTCGCTACAATCAGGGAGAGCGAGATTTTCGCGAAGTGCATTTGAGCGGCTTGAACTTGTGGAAAGTGAATTTGAGCGAAGCAGATTTTAGTGGCGCAGATCTAGTAGGAGTTGACTTCAGTGAGGCAAATCTATCTGGAGTTAACCTGAGTGGAGCAAATCTCACTGGCACAAATTTGCGTCGCGCCAACTTGATTGATGCCAAGTTGATTTTAGCAACGCTGCGGGGAGCCAACCTAGAACGGGTGGAGTTAATTAAGGCAAACTTATCCCAGGCAGATTTGAGTTGGGCAAACTTAAGTCAAGCTAATCTGAGCGGCGCGAATTTAACAGGAGCTAATTTAGTCGATGCCAAAATGGAGGGGATAATTTTGCGAGGAGCTAACCTCAAGCGAGCAAAACTAAAATCTCAACTGCCACAAGAGAGTATTGATTTATCTTGGGCGATCGTGCCGAATGGATTAATTCACGGTTGAATTAAGAAAGAGCGATCGCAGATGTACGACAGCTTGTCTTTTGACTGAAGCAAAAGTTTTACCTAGAGTAATGAGTTGCAGTTAAAAAACATTTTTGCGCCAGAAAATGTTAACAAAGCAGCAAAATCAGGAGAAGGTCACGCCCATTTGTACGTTAACGGCAAAAAAATCACTCGTTTGTATAGCTCTTGGTATTATCTAGACAATCTCAAACCTGGTAAAAACGAAATTAGAGTGAGCTTGAATGCTAACAATCATCAGGTTTTAGCTCACAAAGGTAAGATGATAGAAGCTACGCAAATCGTAGAAGTACCCGCAACCAAAAAGTAGAAATTTTTGACATTTAACTTTTGACTTTTGACCTTCTACTGATAATGTCCCTCGGTTTCTTGGGAAGTTTCGGACACTGCGTCGGGATGTGTGGACCCCTAACAGTGGCGTTCTCTCTGTCAGGTCAACCAGAAAAACCAAAATGGCAGCAGCAAGTCTATTTTCATACTCTATTAAATTTAGGGCGGATAATTAGTTACGTTCTCGTCGGTGCGGCAATTGGCGCGATTGGTTCGATCGCGATCGCCAGCGGACAAATGGCAGGCATCGGTAGTGAAGTACGGCGCTGGCTGGCAACTCTGACGGGAATCATGCTCATTTTATTTGGTCTAGCGCAAATTAACCCCCAATTTCTCCACCTTCCCCTGCTACACCCTCTGACTCATGGCAAATGGCACGATCGCCTGAGTCGGGGTATGGTCAACTTATCTTTTAAAACACAATGGTGGACACCCGCAGGCTTGGGTTTAGTGTGGGGCTTAATGCCCTGTGGCTTTTTGTATGCGGCTCAAATTAAAGCGGCGGAAACGGGGCAGTTATGGCAAGGTGCAGCCACGATGCTCGCTTTTGGAATCGGTACTCTACCAATGATGCTAGGGGTAGGTGTTTCTACATCTTTTTTAAGTCGCGATCGCCGTAGTCAATTATTTCGCTTAGGTGGCTGGATTACTGTGGCAATTGGGGCGATTACCCTATTACGCACTGGGGACACGATGACTGATTATACAGGTCACGCATCCCTATTTTGCTTGATGCTAGCTCTAATTGCCCGTCCTATCAGCCGTTTGTGGGCTGCACCCTTACAATATCGTCGTGTCTTAGGCGTGGGAGCCTTCGTACTCGCTTTAGCGCATACAATCCACATGATGGCGCATACGTTGGACTGGAATTTAGAAGCATTTGCTTTCCTATTACCCACCCATCAAATCAGTTTAATCCTGGGATGTGTTGCCATTGTCTTAATGACTCCGGCAGCAATTACGAGTTGCGATCGCGCTCAAAAATTCTTAGGTACGCGCTGGCGACAAATTCATTTATTAGGAATTCCCGCCACAATTTTAAGCACAGTTCATGCGGTGCTGATTGGTTCCCACTATTTAGGTAGCGTGAGTCAAAGCAGTCAGCTATATGCAATTCTTTTAGGAGTTGCAACTGTAGGGGTCTTGCTGGTGCGATCGCGCTGGTTTTGGTCAATTTTCCATATAGAAAAATACTATGTTTCAGCTAAAAAATCTTAGTATGACTATGTTACTAAAACAGCGCCTTGGAAGATCCCCCCTTGCCCCCCTTTGTAAGGGGGGGTTTCTCCTTGCCCCCCTTAACAAGGGGGGTTGGGGGAATGGGATCTCTGGTAAAGAGCGAGAGAATTGGTATAAACACGCTCGATGTTTATTACTCGGCGTACTAGCAACGGTCGCGATCGCGACTGAGGCGATCGCCCATAAAGTAGAAATCTCCGGCGATGTTGGTGGTACAATTCACCTCGAACCTAACGACAATCCCCAAGCAGGAAAAGCAACACTCGCTTGGATCGCACTCACACGTAAAGGTGGACAAACAATTCCCCTCCAGCAGTGTAATTGCCAGCTAGCAGTCTATGCCGAACCGCGCCAGAAAAATGCTGCACCACTTTTACAACCGTCACTCAAAGCCGTGACAGCCGAGAAATATCAAGGCATTCCTGGCGTGGAAATTATTTTTCCCAAACCTGGTGCTTATCAGGTGGAATTGAAAGGGACTCCTAAAGCCGGAGCTAATTTCAAACCGTTTCAGCTCAATTTTGATGTCACCGTTGCTGCTAGAGCGCGATAGCGACCCCGATTACTCTCTAGTCAAAGTCACTCCACTAAAGCGGACTGCCCCTTGTAATTGAGCTTGGCGATCTTGGGTAGAGCGATCCTGCTGTATCTGTCTATAAGGTGGTACAAAAGTCACAGAGATAAAATCTCCCGTCATGAGACTACGCCTTTGTAGTTGCCTAACCGTAGAAGTAATATCAAGGCGGAAAGTGCCTCTTTGGGGCAGAGAAAATAGTGACAGAATCCCGGCATAGTAGGGTCCGTAAGGGTCTGGAGCGACTCCTTCAGGTAAATTGATGTAAATGTCGTAGGGAATGGGATTATCTGGGTTGTACTCGACTCCTGTAATGTTGAGAGTTAGTGCAGATTCTGCCGTTAATGCTCTCGTCCTCACCAGATCTTGAGCTGGAGCAGACAGAGTGAGGGGAGCATCACTGAGGACAATCGTTAATTGCCGATCGTTAGCCGACATAGTTATTTGTTGCTGAGTGCTTGTATCTGTTTGTTGAGTACTTGTATCCGTACTCTGCGACGATGGCGCTACAGATCTGTTTCTCCTTGATAAAGGATCGTCATACAAATAGTTTAGTTGTGTCGCAGTATCGAGAACATCCCTGCCGCGCAGCTGTATCTGAGCGCCGTTTTCATCAAAGAAAATAAAGGTATCGTTCATCCAATCGCTGTTCGTTGTCGGATTTGCTCGTCCACCTCCCAGTCGCAACCAGCGTTCCCACAGGCGATCGATGTTCGCATGATGCAACCAAAAAATCGGATCGCGGGCAGCAGTAGGTACGCTACCCATTAAGCCGCCTATACGTGAATGGATGCCGTTATGCGGTCTTCGTTCTAAGTCTCCATAACCATTAGCACGGTGAGTATTCGCATTTGCCTCAGTTACCCTGCGTCCACCAAAGCTGCGCCCGCCATCTGTTGTATGGAAAAAGTTTGTCCGTTGAAAAGCATCCGCATATCTGACATCGGCTTCTGGTAATGGATCGCCCTGGTTGACATTAATGCTACTGCCGCGATCGCTATAGAGGGGGTTCGTCGAATCGGCGGGGATGCGGAACGGTGCGGGCAAAACGCGCTGTTCGACGGAATCTGAATAGTTCCAGTACGGGAGTGCCAATGTAGGATCGCCGGATGCTTGCCGGAGAATACGCTCGAAATAATACAAGTACATGCGATGCCAGGGAAAGAAATAGAAGGTTCCATGCTGGCATGTCCTCCATGCTGTTAATCTGCGTGTCTCACCGCTGGGAATGCCATGCATATTAGCTTGGTAAATCCAACTAGTCGGGTTCGTATCAGGGCGAGATTTCATCACCTGAATACCTCTCCTGAGAGCCGCGACTTTCTGTGGCGACTGGATAAATGTATATATATTCTCGCGAACGTAGATCGTACCAGTCTGCGCGTTAGCTCGGTCGGCAAAAAACCGACTCACGATGGGAACGCTTCCGACAGCAGCAGTTCCAGCAGATAAGAATCCAGCTAGTTTTAAAACTTGACGACGGGAAAGCTCATAACTCATAAATTTCCCTCATGCGTAAAACTTAATAATTAATAGTTGGGCTACAAAACTCAGTTGAGTTCGCAGCAGTTAAACGATTTTTAATACAAGTTTCAATCGGGTATTTCAAGAAACAGTTCATATTTATTAACTCAATCTTTAGTAACAATTACACATAAAAAAGTCCGTAATTTACGGACTTTTAAAGTATATTTAATTGCTCAGTATTCCTGTTAACAGTCTAATTTCTCAGTCAGCCAAAAAACTAGACACAGCGATCGCGATCGATTTTAGCCAATGCTCCACCAAAGGCAAAATCTTGAACCATCGAACTTTGAAGAAAATCGTGAGGAAAACCGAGTTCAATTGCACTCACATCATTTAAGCGCTGCATTTGTTCGGTAGTTAGTTGAAATTCCAAACAAGCCAAATTTTCTTCAAGCTGTTGCAGTTTACGAGAGCCAATAATGGGAATAATTCCGCCTGGTTGCTGCCGTATCCAGTTGAGTGCAACTTGTGAAGGTACTCGATCAATTTCTGTGGCTATTTTAGTCACTTCTGCTGCAATTTCTAGATCGCGATCGCTAATTTGGGCTGCATTTGGATTGCTTAATCTTCCTGGTTCGTCCGTCTCCTCTGCTGGACGATTGTATTTACCCGTCAATAAACCAGCACCGAGGGGACTCCAAGCTGTCACGCCAATCCCCAGCGCCCGTGCCATTGGTAATAAGTCTCGTTCGGGTGTCCTTTCTTTCAAAGAATATTCGATTTGCAAGCCAATAAAAGGTGTCCAGCCGCGCAGATTTGCCAGGGTATTGGCTTGCGAGATAATCCAAGCTGGAGTATCGGAAATACCGATATACAGCACCTTACCCATGCGTACCAGATCGTCAAACGATCGCATCACCTCTTCTACAGGCGTAGTGAAGTCCCAAGCGTGCAACCATAGTAGATCGATATATTCCACATTTAATCGCTGCAAACTGGCTTCTACTGCTTGCACCATATTCTTGCGATGATTGCCACCAGCATTGATTTCGCCATTACCAGTGTTTAAACTATATTTTGTCGCAATGACCCATTTATGGCGATCGCCTGCCACAAATTCACCAACATACTTTTCACTCGTACCGTTGGTATATAGATTTGCTGTATCGAGAAAATTACCACCCGCAGCGGCGAAAGCATCGAACATTTTACGGCTTTCATCGTAAGAACCTCCCCACCCCCAGTCTTCGCCAAAAGTCATCGTCCCCAGGCAGAGTTCGGAAACGCGCAATCCACTGTTACCTAATAGTTTGTAGCGCATAGATACTCTCCATCAATGCAAGTACGATCTCAGTGCAAGTACGATCTGCTATTGCCTCGTTCTTTCCAATAGCATACATTTCAATCGCACAGCTCGATAGCATAAAGTGCGCTACGCAGAGGTAACGCACTAAGTTTTGGTTAGTCAGTGCTTTTTCAGTTTTTGGACGCTAGTAACTGCATTTATACCAGCATAATTACTGCGATCGAGACATGAATTTGAATCCATCAATCCAGACGCTAATATTATTTTCATGCTCGACCACTTCTAGGTTGTCCATCTTGGCTAGTGCTGTCGCGGCTGATACATTTATGCGACACAACTCGATATATTATCGGGCAGTGCAACAATAGCTACGCCATCATCGCTGATAGTGTAGGAGGTATCCCTCAAAGCTTTCAGCAAAATGCCGAAAGCACCATTAAAATCCCGTCCAATGGTATGATTACAGACAGGACATTTAAATACTTTAGATCCACCTAGTTTTTGGTGAACGTGTCCGCAAGATATGCAGGTTTTGCTGGTGAATTCTTCCGTTACATCGATGACGTTGCAGCCATTCAACTCAGCTTTTTGCTTAAGGTGTAATTTGAATCGATAATGCGCCCAATTCAACATCTGTCTCGCGGTTTTAGATCTGATCTTACGTCGCTTTTTATTAGTCATCTCTGATGTTTCAAAAGTCGGCAGCAAGATGTATTGGTAATTGTTAACCAACCAATTAGAAACTTGCTTGTGACACTCATCCACCAAGTTTCTAATTTTGCTTCTCAGTCGTGCTGCTGCCTGCCTCATTTTTTGTCTTTGACGGCGAGACTCAGATTTAGCAATCCGACTCATTAAAGCGTCAAGATGTTGGCACAATCTTGCGATTCTACCCATGTCTCCTTTCCCGAATTCGACAAACTGATTACCGTCGAATCCAGTTAGGAAGGCACGTACACCTGGATCTAGAGAAATAACTTGACCAGATGTTTTTCTACTTTGTACAGTACGCTCCTCTAAAAATACCGCAAACCATCCATTCTTGGTTTTAATTAATTGAGTGGCGGAGCTGCTGCTGGTTGGCAATGGCTCGCTTGCAATAAATGTTAGCCCTTTAGTCAAGTTAGGATACCATCTACCCGACTTGTAATTAGAGTGATTAAACTTGATTGTTTGTCTGGGTGCTTTACAGCTCCTAAACTTACAATCCTTTGAGGCTGCATATGCTTGATGGGCATCGAATATCGCATTTTGTCTAATGTGGCAGGGGGTAGATTTTACCCATTCCGGTAGAGTGGAACTCATGATAATATTGCGGAGCTTAAGTTTAGAGATTCTGCCGTTTTTCTTTTGATACGCAATTGCTTGATTGAAACAATAACGACAAGCCGCCAGCCACTTATTCCACTCTTTCTTCAGACTTGAATCTGGGTAAATCTGGATCTTCTTTGACCTGAGACTTGTATTTTCTAAGTCCGTAGAGTCGGCTGCTAAAACAGTGGAGGATAGCGAGGATATCTTCAACCATTTCTGCCTCTGGAGATAAACTTGTTTCATTGAGAACCACGATTTCACATCCATGTTGTTCGCAGATCCATCGATACAGGTCAAATCCAAATCTAGCAAGTCGGTCTTTGTGGGCGATAATAATGCGTCCGACAGTTCCTTGCATGACTCGTTCCAGTAAGGCAAGAAGCTTTTTTCTTTTAAAGTTTTTTCGCCTGAAATTAAGGGTAAAATAATAGAACTACCTCGATTTTTGGTTAATTGTGTGAGCATTAAAATCTGTAAGGGATGTGATAAAAGCCTGCCTGTAGAACGTTTTTACATTGGTGGAAGATACAAAGGCAAAACCTACCACCGCAGCGTTTGCAAAGACTGCGTTGCACAAACTTTTAAAAAGTATTATGCAAGAAATCAAGAAAAGATAATTCAACAGGTTTCTACTCGATATAAAGATAAATCTGAAAATATCTTGGCTTACTCTAGAAATTATTATGAGGAAAATAGAGACTACATTCTTGTTCAGCAAAGCTTTTACAGAACTACTCCTGAAGCCAGAGCCAAAAGAAACCATTTAAACTCAAAGCGTAAAAAAGCTGTCAAGCAAAGTATTTTAATTTGCAATGACTGGGAAATGAAAGAAATTGAATCTTTATATTTATTAGCTGTTCAACTAACCGACAAAAAGAAGGAGCTTTACACCGTAGACCATATTCACCCAATTCAAGGGTATATCTACGGTATTTGTGGTTTGCATTGTTTAAACAACCTTCAAGTTGTAAGAGCAGTTGAAAACAGTACAAAACAGAACTTTTTTATTCCTTTTGTTTCTGAAAGTTATCCTTGTTGCGAACTAACACAAAATGGCATTCAGCGATAATCTCATCATTTTCACCGATTTCGCTAATGATTTCTGCGCCTGGGTAAAGATTTGCAATAGCCGCGATTTGTCGGTTGAGGTCTGGTTGTTGGGCGCGACTGGATACTCTTGCGTAGATAACGGTAGAGCGAGATCCAGACTTAGCTGTATAGGACTGGACATCGTATCTTCGTTGACCAGAAGGGGTTTTGATCGCTTGGATCTTTCCTTCTTTTTCCCACCGGACGAGAGTGCGGAAGTGTACGCCGAGTTGTTCGGCGGCTTCTTTTGGCGTGACATACTTAACGATATACTTCCTCCTAACTCTTGGAAAAAATATATCATGATTTATCACGTTGTATCACGTTTTAAATATTAAGTTTGTTCTCTTATTGCCATTACATGCTTGCAATTGCTCGTCTTGAATTTGCTGCGATAAACATGAAAAAACCCGCTTAACGCGGGCTGTTAGAACGATTTAGTCTTGTTAAGACATGAACTAGCGGAATAGCTAGATATATCTTAAGCTAGGTGTTCTTTATAGCTATCTATCTAAGGATAGATATAGCGCTCGGCAAGGGATAGCCAAAATCTCACAACATCCACTCCAACACAATTCCCAGCCGACTATCTTTTTCTTGACGCGAATTTTGCCTTTGTAAATCTGTAGACAACCGCAAATTGTGGGTAACAGCATAGCCAAAAGAGAGTGTTGTCAATCCCACTTCATCATCCGTACCAGGAGACACCCAACTTTGAGATAGAGCAATATCTGCCGCACCACCACGCGATAATACCAAGAGCAGCCTTGCCCCTACATTTACACCATCAGTGGAATAATCGCCTGTTTCTATCTGTCGATAGCCGATTATCGGCGCAAAATTAATGTAATTTCCCAAAGGACGGACGTAA
Organism: Scytonema millei VB511283; assembly: GCF_000817735.3. Classification (NCBI taxonomy): domain Bacteria; kingdom Bacillati; phylum Cyanobacteriota; class Cyanophyceae; order Nostocales; family Scytonemataceae; genus Scytonema; species Scytonema millei. Next base: position 1,229,302 of record NZ_JTJC03000001.1, read on the forward strand.
TAACGTAAGTCTACACCGTAAGCCTCGCGCTGGCGATCGAAAGCTGCGTGATAATCTCCACTAATCGTAAAACCACTTTCACTAATAAATAAATCCTCTACACCAAAACTCCAGCCACTAGCATTATTTGTTGAAGGAAATAAAGAATATCCTAGCCGCAGACGGGTACGAAAACTCGGATCGCGATCGATCTCTTCTAGCACGTTCGGTACTTTACGCATCCAGCGCTGTAGAACTGGGCTGCTTTCAATAATTTCTGGTTTTAAATCTAAATCTGCTGCACTGGGTGTCTTGTGTGGCTGTGGTTGACTCCAAGCAGGTGTAGCGATGAGAAGGAACAGAACAATGAGATCCCCCCTAGCCCCCCTTAAAAAGGGGGGAATATGTCTTGCCAGATCCCCCCTAACCCCTTTTAAAAAGGGAGATCTGATTGCCCCGCCTGCTAAGGGGGGTTGGGGGGATCTGATTGCCTTCCTTTCTAAAGGGAGATGGCAGGATCTGATTGCCCCCCGATCTTCGGGGGGTTGGGGGGATCTTCCGCGACGTAGTTTCAACAAACCGAGATTCAAGCCGAACTTTTGAGATTTTGGCGATTCTTTCACAAAAAAAGTGGTTCTGCATAGTACAGAACCACTTTAGCGGAGCAAAACTTAAAGTTGCTATCGTACCATTCCGTGAGACGGAGCAACGTCAATTGGCTTCATCAGGTACAACCGCAATAATTGCCAACCATTGGAAACATAGAACGGTAATTTCTGGAAGAATTGTAGAAACTTCGGCGTATTAGAGCTAGCGATCGCCGTTAATTTTTCATTATTCTTCACACAAACATCTAAGCGTTGGTAAAACTCTGGATTCTCTACATCCAGCATCACCGGAAATACCCGTCCAGCGGTTTCGTTCGTCTTCTCAATCACGTAGACATCGTAATCTCTTGCATTCAAGCCGATAGAAGCATAAAACTTAGACCGCTGAATGTCGTTAAGATACATGGTAGCAAACACCGACAGCAGGAAGAAGCGACACCATAACCGCGCTTTCCAGTCATTTAACATTTGCGGTTGCGCCCGCATAACGGCATCAAAGAAATCTCCGTGGCGGTTTTCGTCCTGACACCAGTTTTCAAAGAAGCGGAAAATTGGATAAATCCGATCTTCAGGATGCGCCTGGAGATGACGGTAAATCGTGATGTAGCGCCAGTAACCGATTTTTTCCGATAGATAAGTGGCGTAGAAGATAAACTTCGGTTTGAAGAAAGTATATGTGTGGTTCTTGGTTAAGAATCCTAAATCAAGCGACAAGTCAAAATCGGACATCGCCTTATTGAGAAAACCTGCGTGACGGGCTTCATCCCGCGACATGAGGGCGAAACACTCTGCCAATACGGGGTTTTTCCCCTTCAAGCGGCGGCTGAGTTCTTTGTACAGCAAGAAACCAGAAAACTCTGCCGTACAAGAACGCTCTAAAAACTCAACAAATAATTGGCGAGTTTCCCCATCAATGCGATCCCAAGACTGGTCAAATTCTTCATCTCGGACAAAGTGATGGCGATTGTAATCAGTACGAAACTCTTCGAGTATTGCTTTCAACTCATCTTCGTTGACGGAAATGTCCATCCGCGCCATTTCATCGAAGTCTGTTGTATAAAACCGAGGCGTAAGTATAGTTTCCTTGGCTGGAGCTTTTACCCCAGGACGTATTTCTTCAAAGCTCGGTTTTTTCAGGGAATCTACCATGTCGTTTTGCTCTTGTGGGGTTCTTATCTCTGTAACAAAAGATAGAGCGCAATTTATTATCTAAAATTCAGTCTACCAAGGGTTCAGGGCGATCGCGTGGCTTTACCACATTAAGAGTTACTACACCCCATCAATTTTTTTTACAAATTTGTCATTCTTTGGGCAAATTCAATCGATTTATGCATCAAAAATCGGGAGCAGGGGAAAGAGAGCTGAGGGAGAGTCGCGAAGCTGAGGGAGCGATTGGGAGCTGAGGGAGCAACTCAAAATTCACGCATTCACGCATTCACGCATTCAAAATTTCCCTACACCCCACACCCCACACCCTACACCCCACACCACTCACTACTCACCACACCCCCTTCTTCGCTGATAACTGACAGCTGACAACTGACAACTGATTCTACCTGTCAAATCCAATCCCAATCTCTAACATAGAAAATACGCTCCCTGGTTATCCACACAACTTATGAATAAAACTAGTAGTTCTTATATTCTGTGGTTGGGTTGTTTGCTTCAAGTTTACGGGTTGCATCGCTTCTATAACGGCAAAATAGCCACGGGTTTGCTGTGGTTATTTACCTTCGGCTTATTTGGTGTCGGGCAATTGATCGATTTATTTCTCATTCCCGATATGGTAGACGATTACAATGCTAAGCTAAGAGCCAAAATGGGCTTATCTGCTGCTGGTATACCGCTATCAGACCCGGTAGTTGCTACCCAGACAATCCAAGTAAATCCTAAAGAGCAATTGATGGTTAAATTGCTCAAAGCTGCGGCGGTGCATGGGGGTAAGCTTTCCGTCACTCAAGGCGTGATGGATACTGGTGCTAGTTTTGCTCAGGTAGAAGCAGCTTTAAAAGAAATGGTCAAGTCTGGTTATGTGGGAGTTGATAATCATCCTGCAACTGGAGTGGTTGTTTACAAATTTCTGGAATTGCCATCGTAGCGATTTGCAATTGAAATAGTAGGGGCGTACATCTGTACGCCCCTACAAATGTCATATCTAGAATGAGAATATAGTTGAACTTAATTCAGTGACAGCCACTTTTGACCGTTCAACCGCTGGATGATTCCCCACATGAGAAGGTCGAGTGTCATCTTGCGTTCATCACCCAGAAAATGCTCGATTGTACTGGGTCGAGAGCCTTCATTGCAAGAGAAATATTTCTTGCCTTGAATATCTTCGTCAGGGAAATAAAGGTTGAATTGTCTAGGGTCGTTTTGCCACTTACCAACAATTTGCCAGCATTCTTGTTGCTCCAAGCCAACCACAGGAAATTTTTGCTTGGTCAAAGTTAAATCTACATCCACGACTCCTTCAGTTTTCAAAGCTTTCTGGATTGCTGGGATGTAGTCTTGCTGAATGAATTCAGTAAACGGCTTATCTTCAACTGTCGGACCCTTTTCTTTCTTAGCTTTAGCGGCGGGTTTATCACCTGCTGCTTTAGCTGCGGCTGGCTTATCGGCTTTGGGTGATGCGTCGGGTTTTTTGGAACCTGGCTTGTCAGCTGCTTTTGCTTGCTGGTCAGTTTCATTTGGAGCTTCTGCTGTCGCCGTGCCTTTTTCCTTTGCCTCGTCCGTATTCGCCACTAGATTCTCTTCTGGAACTGGTGCGTTGGCAGTAGGAATCTGTGAAGCTTCTGGGTCAGAAGTCGTTTTAAGATTTTCTGCAACGACATCAGGAGCTTGTTTATCTACAGTGCTGGGTGGCGCATTTTCGCCTGCCGTTTCTCCTGCTGGAGCCTGTTCTGGATTCTGATTTTCTTCTGCCATTGCTCAACTCATTCCTCGATCTATAGGTATAAGAGCGATCGCTGTTATAAGTTTTTCCTTAAGAACATTGTGACACGATAGTAGAGACGTTACATGTAACGTCTCTACACTGATAACTGATAACTGTTAACTGATAACTGAATTAACCGCCAGCTACCGCAGGGACGATACTCACTTCATCACCTTCTTTCAAAGGTGTATCTATACCATCCAAAAAACGTATATCTTCGCTATTGACGTATAGATTCAAGAAACGACGCGGTTGTCCCTGTTCGTCACACAAACGGGACTTAATCCCAGGAAAACCCTGTTCCAGAGATTCAATCAGCTCGGCTACGCTATGACCGCTACCCTCATAAGTAGCTTGATTGTTGGTGAACTTTTGCAATGCAGTCGGAATTAGTACTTTGATAGCCATATCTAGGGAGTCGGGAGTCGGGAGTCGGGAGTCGGAAGTGGATAATGGGTGTATATCGGTCATCAACAACCAATTACCCATTATCAATTCAAAATCTAAAATCCAAAATTTAAAATTAGACCAAAACTTGTTGCCAATCGAGGCGTTCGAGGGTGCGAGAACGCTCTAATGCTCTTTCAAAGCTATCGAGTTTTGGCTCAATTGTGAGGGGTTCGCCTGCATATCCTTGAACGGCTTCTTGTGTCTTCAAGCCATTTCCAGTGATGTAAGCAACTGTGGTTTCTTCGGGGTCGATCTTACCTGCTTCTACCAGTTTTTTCAACACGGCAATCGTGGTTCCACCTGCGGTTTCGGTAAAGATGCCTTCGGTTTCTGCTAGTAATTTGATGCCTTCGATAATTTCAGGATCGCTAACTGATTCAATGTTACCATTGGTCTTGCGCGCAATATCTAAAGCATAGACACCATCAGCGGGATTACCGATCGCAATTGATTTAGCGATCGTACTCGGTTTCACTGGTTTGATAAAGTCTCTGTTTTCCCGATAAGCTTGGGCAATCGGCGAACATCCGTCGGCTTGCGCGCCGCTGAATCTGACGTGCTTGCCTTCTACTAAGCCAACTTCGGTAAATTCTTGGAAGCCTTTGTAGATTTTGGTGAATAGGGAGCCAGAGGCTAGAGGTGCAACTACATGATCCGGCAGTTCCCAACCGAGTTGTTCTGCAACTTCATAACCTAAAGTTTTAGAACCTTCGGAGTAATAGGGGCGCAAATTGATGTTGACAAAACCCCAACCATATGTATTTGCCACTTCAGAACAGAGGCGGTTTACTTGGTCGTAGTTACCTTGTACTGCCATAACGGTAGGGCTGTAAATCAAAGTCCCTAAAACCTTACCTGCTTCTAAATCGGCGGGGATGAAGACGCAGCAATCTAAACCTGCGTGAGCGGCGATCGCAGCGGTAGAATTAGCTAAATTCCCCGTACTCGCACAAGATACTGTCGTAAAACCTAACTCCCGAGCGCGAGTCAAGGCAACCGATACCACCCGATCCTTAAAGCTCAGGGTAGGCATGTTGACAGCATCGTTTTTGATGTAAAGCTTTTTCAGTCCGAGACGACGCGCTAAACGATTGGCACGGACTAAAGGTGTTAAGCCAGTACCGACATCAATCGGGTTATCGGTAGCAACAGGTAAAAAAGGACGATAGCGCCAAATTGAGTGAGGTCCTTTTTGAATGCTTTCGCGAGTGACGGTTTCGCGCAAAGCGGTGTAATCGTAGGCAACTTCCAATGGACCAAAGCAATATTCGCAAACGTGCATTGCTTGTAGTTCGTACTCAGCACCACATTCCTTACATTTCAAGGCTCTAAACGTGGCGTTTGTTTTGGTTTGGTTTGCGATCGCCTGAGTCATTAGTCATTCCCTCGATTGTCCGTCAACTTCGGTTGATACTAACACGGTGTATATAGCGAGTCAAACATACCCGACTTTTTTTGTCGGGATTTGTTTTATCACAACACAATTAGGGGCGCACAACTGTGCGCCCCTACACGAAATATGCTTTATCTGCTCTTGCTAATGTACGGGCGGGTTAACCAATCATTTCGACTGGTGAGTGAAAATCTCGGTGAACCCGCCTCTACAAACAAATGACCAATGACTCATGACAAATGACTATTCAGCCAAATTCGATGTTTGAGTTACGGCTAACTGAGGTGCAGCCAGCAGGCGAGAATATAGAGGAGTCTTGGGCTGCTGTGCGACCACGGTAGAAAGTGCGGTACGTACTTGGCTTGCGACTGCTACCGTCTTGACATCAAAAGTTTGCGTGGCAATTTTAGGATACAAACCAATGCCAACGATGGGAACTAGCAGACACATTGCGATCGCAACTTCCCTCGGTCTAGCATCGCCTAAATATGACTCGAATGCCAGTTCGCGATCTGCTTTCCCATAGAAGACTTGCCGCAACATGGACAGCAAGTAAATTGGAGTCAGAATTAAACCAACAGCCGCGAGGAACACGACGACGGTTTTGAACGCAGAACTGTAAGCGTCACTGGTGGTGATGCCGAGGAAAATTGTCAACTCACCCACAAATCCGCTCATTCCGGGTAAAGCTAGAGAAGCCATTGAAGCAGCGGTAAATAAAGCAAAGACTTTGGGCATTGCTTTCGCCATCCCCCCCATCTTTTCCATCATTAAAGTATGGGTGCGATCGTAAGCTACTCCTGATAGGAAGAATAAGCAAGCGGCGATCGCACCGTGGGAAACCATTTGCAATACCGCGCCGCCAATGCCTAAATCCGTGTAGGAAGCAATCCCAATCAGGACAAAACCCATGTGAGCTATGGAAGAATAAGCGAGTCGCCGCTTGAGATTCCCTTGACCAAAGGCAGCAAAAGCACCGTAAATAATGTTAACTACCCCCAATATTGCCAAGACTGGTGCAAAGTAAACGTGGGCATCGGGTAGCAACTCAATATTAAAGCGAATAAGCGCATAACCTCCCATCTTTAGCAATACCCCAGCCAAAATCATTGAGATTGGGGCAGATGCTTCGCTGTGCGCATCTGGCAGCCAAGTGTGCAGGGGGAATACTGGCAATTTCACAGCGAAGGCGATAAAAAATCCAGCATAGGCTAGCATCGCTAGGACTTTAGGATAGTGTTTCAGCCCCAGGGCAGTCAAATCGAATGTGACTGTATCCCCGTAGAAAGCCATTGCTAAACCGGATATCAAAATAAATATAGAAGCAGCAGCAGTATAAAGAATAAACTTAGTGGCAGCGTAGCGCCGCTTTTGTCCTCCCCAAATGGAGATCAGCAAGTATACAGGGACTAGCTCGATTTCCCACATTAAGAAGAACATCAATATATCTTGGGCAACAAACACGCCAATTTGGGCGCTGTACATGACCAAGATTAGGAAGTAGAACAAGCGTGGCTTGTTTGTCACGTTCCACGCTGCCAAAGTTGCCATCGTGGTGATAAAACCTGCTAGCAACACTAGAGGCATGGATAAACCGTCAACGGCAACCGACCAGTTTAAACCAATCTGGGGAATCCAAGCGTAGCTTTCGACGAGCTGATATGTTGAGTTTTGTAAATTAAAATTTTGCCAAAAGGCATAGAGTATGATACAGAAATCTGTGATTCCGACTCCGAGAGCGTACCAGCGAACAACTCTGCCTTGAGAGTCTGGAATCAACGGAATGGCTAGGCTGGCTACTAACGGTAGTAGGGTGATGATGCTTAGCCAAGGAACTTGTTCGGGAAACATGGCTGGGAATAAATACTTACTATCTATGCCTTCTATTCTATTAAGTTAAGTAAAGATTTGCAAAGGGAATTTCACCTACTTTACTAAAATCTTTAACTTACATAGTAAAAATACTTATAAAGTAATTTAGTATAAAAACATACGTAAAATATTTATTAGTACTGACAAATACTGGTAATGAACAATTTGCCTGCTAGAAGAAGCGACAAAGAAAAATCACCATGATACTCACCGCTACATTTACACTGAGTAATCTTAAGTATGAACCACGAATAAATAGCTACAAATAGGCTATTCAACAGAAATAAAATGATATTTTTTATACTTTATTTTTTTATTGATGAATGAAATTTTAGGTAATGACAAAAACTATTTATAGTAGCTTCTAGCACAGCTTGTACATAGAGCAAATAAGCCATTGATTTGCCAAAACAAAACGATTTTAGTCAGTGAATTAGATCGCTTGTTTCTAATCGTCAAGTTTAGAGCCTTCCTATTTTTTTAAAATTTTTTTATACTACTCTTTAAAATCAGAAAAAATTTGACGGCTAAGTTGAGTCATGAAGGGATATCTCAACTCGATCGCACATTTGCTACTTTTGGCATAGATGAGACGGTCAAGTAGGCTACAAAATTTTCTGGCAAAAATTTATTTTAATTAAGGTTATTGTATCTATGAGTATTCTCAGGCAGGCTAAGGAACTTGCTAAACTAGCTCTTCCCAAACCCTTAGTGAATCAAATTCAAAGCTGGTTAGCTCTAATATCTGTCACCAGAAGGAAGGGTTTCAGCTTCTATCTAAATTCTCCCGATCGCTTCGTATTAGAAGATACAATTATTCCTTACATCGTCAAGTGTAATGAATTTCACAAAATCCTATTTGTTGGTAGCGACTGGTACACTAAACCGTACAATCGCTATTTCCAAAACAAAGAGTACTGGACGATTGAAATTAATCCGAACAGAAAAAAGTTCGGTTCTAAACGACACGTTGTTGACTCGCTATTAAACTTAAGCCAGCATTTTGCTCCTGGGTACTTTGACTTAATAGTTTATAACGGTGTCTTCGGACATGGTATTGATAGTAGAGAAGCAACTGAGATCTCGTTTCAACAATGTTTTCAATGCTTGCGTCCAGGTGGAATGTTAGTGTTTGGCTGGAATGATGTCACCAGACACAAACCTTTCCCTGTCATTGAAGAATGTCAAAACTTGCGACAGTTTAAACCCGTTGTTTTCAGTCCCCTCGCTACTAGTCAGTATCTCGTCACCGAGAGTAGCGATCGCCATGTATTCAACTTTTATCAGAAGCCTGTACCTATGGTTGTAGAGATGCATTACGATACACCCCTACAATCTATCATCTAAACCACCTATAGCAAGTCTAAACAATTTGTGAATAATGCACGGTCGATGGTTGAGAGTTAACCGTTAGCCGTTAACCGTCAACCGTCAACCGTCAAAACGAGTTTGTTCATAACTCACATCAACTCGCTATGTATCTAAACCACGCGATTCACAATCGTCCACACGTCTCCATCAGAACGGACATGAGGGACTGAAATCGTTTGAAAGCCAGTGATGAACGGTTTGTAGTAGACTTGCCAATAACTCGGACTAATTCGATCTGCGATCGCTTTGAGCGCGCGGATTTCTTCGGCTAACTCTCCTGCAAGTTCGTTGATTCGATCGGCGTGAACTTTAGCTTGCGTTCTCCCTTCCTCAACGTGTTGCTCGATCGATTGATATTGCGATCGCACTTGCAAGGCGGTGAATTCGGCGCGTTTTTGTCGCAGTTGTGCTGTCAAAGCTGCAAGGCTTTCTAGTAGCTGTGCTAAGTCGTCATTTGTTTTCTGCGGGGGAGTACTTTCTGGTGACTCAGCGCTGAGGGAGGCGCATTCTTGCTGTAGAGCTGCAATTTGAGCGCGAATTGCCTCAATCTCTGCTTGGTTTGGTTGCATTGTATTGGTATACCAAATTCTTTGGATCTCTTTATCTAGCTTGCCAGTCTTCTAGAGGCGATCGCAAATACAATAAGTATTACGTCCTTGCTGTTTGGCACAATAGAGAGCGCGATCGGCAGCAGCGATCGATTTTTCAGTAGATATTTCCCGATGCGGAATTTGACTGCTAATTCCTAAAGACACAGTGACGTATGCACTCACCTCAGACTGAGAATGAAGAATCTGAAGCTGTTGTATCTCTGCTTGAATGCGTTCGGCGACTCGAATTGCACCTTCAGTATTGGTATTTGGCAAAATAATTCCGAATTCTTCACCACCATATCTTGCGACTAAATCTGCCGGACGTGACACAGCACGCATCAACGCCTTGGCAATGTTTTGTAAACAAATATCTCCAGCGATATGACCGTAGCAATCGTTGTATTTTTTAAAGTAATCAACATCACACAAAATTAAAGCTAGCGGTGCTTGCTCCCGTGCTAGCCGTCGCCACTCTCTCTCGATACAAGTATCAAATTGGCGACGATTAGCAATTTGGGTCAAACTATCTATATGGATGAGGTTTTGTAATTCCTGATTTGCTTTTTGCAGCGCGATCGCTTGTTCCGTTACCTGGCGTGTCAAAAAGCTCAATTGTAAATGTACTGACGCTCTAGCGATAACTTCTGCTGCGTAAAATGGTTTTGTAATATAGTCTACTGCTCCGATAGCAAAGCCTTTAATTTTAGCCTGCGGATCGGCTAAGGCAGTGATAAAAATAATGGGGATTTTTTGCGTGTCTGGATTTGCTTTGAGTCTACTACAGGTTTCAAATCCATCCAGTGCTTCCATCTGAACATCTAATAATATGAGATCGGGTGGTTCGCACTTTACTAGCTCGATCGCGCTTTCGCCATCCATCGCAACTCTAATGTTAAATCCAGCGCTTTTTAGCGTATGCGATAGAACTGACAAGTTTGTGGGGTTGTCATCCACAATTAATATCAGTCCAGTAGTTAGAGCTTTCATCACAGTACTATAAGATTAAATTTAACAATAGAACTACTGTTGAAAAAATAAACTTAAACGCAGATTTAAGCCGGGGTGATGCAAATGAACATTGATTGTTTATTTGTGGTTTATTCATTAAACGCTCGTATTAATATTTAATATAGCAGTCATAAATATTTTACGAACAATAATTATCTATTGTTCGTATCTATCATTTCTAGGATAAAATAGAAGCCTATTATACGTTCATAAATCAAACAAGAGTGCTATAATAGAAAGCCCAATACTCGTCATGGCTTCAATTTTCTATATATTTTTGCAGTATTTGTCGTAGTTTCTTAACTTGAAAGCTTTCGGTTAGCTGAATGATTTCTTGAGCAAAATATAGATATTTACCATTTAACCTTTCTAATTGATAGGCTACAGTTAAAATTTTATCGAGATCGCCTTTCTTAACGAGTTCGTATAGTTGAGTCAAAATTTCTTCTGGAGGCAGCCCGATTTGATGATGTTGGATAGCATAGTTTTGAATTGATGAGACTATTTGATTTTCTTGTTGTTCGTAAATCCAGGTTAAATTTAAATGCGAGCGTAACATTTCTAATAAAATTTCTGCTTGTACTGGTTTGGGTAAAAATTCATCAGCTCCAGCAGTTAAACTACGATATTGATTGGTTTCAAATACACTAGCAGAAGAGGCGATCGCGATAATTCCAGAAAGTTGCTCTGAGGCGCGAATTCTCTGTAACATTTCAAAGCCATTCATCAATGGCATTAGTAAGTCAGTAATAATGAGATCGGGATAAAATTTGTCCGCTTTCTCTAAACCTTCTCGACCGTTTTCAGCTTCTACTATTTCAAATCCAAGTGGCTCTAAAAGACTAACTATAACAGAACGATTTTCCCAGCGATCGTCAACTACCAAAATTCTCTGTTTGTTACCATGAAAACCAACAATCTTACCTTGAGACCTCAGCCTAGCTATGTCCAACCATCTTGTAGTTTCAGTCAATTCTAGATCGAACCAAAAAATACTACCTTTTCCTATTTGACTAGATACCTGAATATTACTCTTCATTAACGAAACAATTTTCTGAGTAATTGCCAGTCCTAAACCACTTCCCTGCGCTTGATATTTATTATCTCCCACTTGCTCGAAGGGTAAAAAAATCTTGGTTAATTGTTCGGTTGTCATGCCTACACCAGTATCCTCGATTTGAAACCTTACCTGATAATTTATATTTTCGAGTTTTCGGCTTTTAACGATAAATTTAACCTCACCGTACTCTGTAAATTTAATTGCATTACCGAGCAAGTTAATTAATACCTGTCGCAAACGCTTCTCATCAGCACAAATTCCAGTAGGTATTTCCCCTTCCAAACTATAAATAAAAGCAATTTTCTTTTGCTCAGCACGAACGCTAAAAATTTCGACTACTCCTTGCAGAAAAGCAGGAAAATGAAATTCTATAGGATAAAGTTCCATTTTCCGCGCTTCAATTTTTGAAAGATCGAGAATATCATTAATCAGGGTGAGGAGATGATTGCCACACTGAGCAATAATGTTAAGTCCTTTATGTTCTTGCTCTGCCATTCTTGAAGAACGTTGGAGAATTTGAGCGTAACCCAAAATACCATTTAACGGAGTCCGCAGTTCATGGCTCATATTAGCGAGAAATTCGCTTTTAGCTTGATTCGCAGTATCAGCAGCTTCTTTTGCTAATTGCAGTTGTAGAGTACGTTCGCTCACGCGCTGTTCTAATGCTTGATTTGTCTTTTCTAAAGCTGCAAAAGATTCTCGCAATTGTCCTGCCATTTGGTGGAAGGACTTAGTTAAAATATCGAGTTCTTGAATACCTTTAACTGTGACTGTTTGCTCTAAATTTCCAGCAGCAATTTCCTGACTGGCTCGACTCAATTTTAAAATTGGTTGAGTAATCCAACGAGAAGTATAAATACCAATTGCTGTAGCGATCGCTAATGCTCCTAAACAGAGCAATATTGTAGTACGAGTATTGGCGTTAATTTGTGCCATGAAATCAGCTTCAGGCACAACGACAACCACTAACCAATCCAAACCATATCTATCTCGCCACGGTGTTACTTGGACGAACTGGCGATTTCCTCCTAGCGTATACTCTAGCTGTTGGCTGTGTTGAATCTGTTTTAGGCTGTCAAACTTAGTTTGTAAATATCGTGCTGTAGATTGAATTAAGCGATCGCGACTGTTGAGAAAATTTAGCCGCTGCGCTTTGCCATGCATAATTTTATATGGCGGTTCAGAACTCGAACTTCCTACGACTAATCCATTCCGTTCGACAATCAAAATTTTTCCCGACTGGCTCACATGTATGCGGCGCAAGAAATCACCAATCTGTGTCAGTCGCAGATCGACGCTAATAACTCCCAGCAGTGCTTTATTCTTGTTATAAATTGGATAGCCAGCTGCAACTGATAAAATGTCTGGATCTTCATCCCAAGCGTAAACCTGGCTCCAAGTCGGTTTACCTGTTCGCGCTGTATCTTGAAAAACAGACTCCGATCGCGGATCGTAACCTGGCAAGATCTTAATTAACTTAGTACGATTGCCACGACTATCTGTAGCGTATATATAATCTTTTCCTTTGGTAGCTGAAGAGACTTCATCAATTACAGCCTCTTTGGGATTTTTGTAATAGCCAGCTGCGGCAAATTCACCTTTTACTGTTGCGTAAGAAATATAGCCAACATTAAATACCTGCAACTGCTTCCAGAAGTAATGTCCTAGTTTAGGATAGTTTTGCAAGTTCAAATGTCCTAATTCCACCGCATCGGCATTGATTTGATTAATTTGATGTGGAGTAGCTAGATAAGTATCGAGGTGTCGATTGACTAAATGACTCGCTTTAGTCATTAATTGGTAAGCTAGGTCATTTATCGCCTGCTGACTATTTCGGAAGGAAAAATACCCTACTAGTCCCACTGCGGCGAAGATTTGTAGCACGAACGGCACGACTAGAATCAGGCGCAGTGGTAGCTTTTTAGAATTGGTAGTCACGGAAGTTCGCATACTCTACAACTTTTACAGATGGAAGAATGGAAGATTCTTCTAGTAACAGTAAAACTTTTCTACAAAAACAATTAAATCGATCTCAGAGAGCGATCTATATAAAGTCTTATTCATAAACCTATTTGGCTACATTACTAAGCAATTTTCATTTGCTCTTAATGTTTGCAGCTAGAAGTTGCAGTTATTTAGCGATTTAGTTATGGTTTTCTCAAATGCAAATGTTAAATATTTAACAATAAAAAATGTAAATTATGCAACACTGAGAAAAAGTAGATATTTCACGCTCAAATAGCACTCGTCGATCGCATCTTTAAATCTTGACAAGAGGTATTGCGATCGCTATTTCAATCTTTATTTTTTTAACACCAGAAAAATTAATACACCTAGATTAAACAAAAATTATTATACAAAATACCTTACTGTAGTTATAATGTGCGCCAACCACGTAACTTAATTTACGGTGTGAGTTATGAAGTTATCTAAATTAGCCTTGCTTGCCTATCCTGCGATCGTGGCATTAATACTTATAGCACCCGATCCAGCTCAGGCTAGAGAAATTGTGACTCAAGCTAACGATACCTCAAAATCGGTATCTCCTCCTCCCTTAGTAGACATTGTATTCGATCGCCCAACTCCTAAACCTTCGACCAATATCACAGAAACTCCCTCCAAAGATGAAGTTCCGACTTTAGATTTCACTGATGAAGAGTCGCAGACTGCAATTCAAAGATATGGTTGTGACTGTTCTAGTTGTATCGTTGCAGTTCAGCAATTACAGGGTAAGCTACCGCTTTGACAGTTATCAGTGACTAGTGGCTAGCGGCTAGTGGCTAAGTAGGATCAGTTGTTAGTGTAGAGATGTTACATGTAACGTCTCTATATTTTTAAATTCGTTTTTTCGATTGTTTGAATTGACGTAAGATTGAAAGAGAACGATTTGCTACTGCTGGCTGGGTTAAAATACCTTGGGATGGGCTGAATAATAGCGCTAATACAAATAATCCTGAAACTACTAAGACAATCGCCGCACCAGAAGGAATATTGAAATAGTAGCTAAAATACATTCCAGTGACGCTACTAAAAATCCCAATAATTGCTCCAAAAATCATCATTTGATACAATTCTTTTACGAGTAAGTAAGCTGTAGCTCCAGGTCCAATTAAGAGCGAAACAACTAACACTATACCTACTGCTTGCATACTTACAATAATTGTCAAGGTAATAGCAGCCGTTAAGCCTAAGTGAATTAAAGTGACTGGTAGACCGACAGCTTGAGCGCCCAAAGGATCGAAAGTATAAAATAATAGTTCCTTGTAAAATAGCTTCACTAACAGTAATATAATAACGGCGATCGCTAAGGTTCTCCAGACATCAGTTGTTGTGACTCCTAAAATATCGCCAAAAAGAAACTGATGTAGGTCTAGTTTACTTTTGAGTACGGTAATTAGGGTAATTCCTAATGCTAAAAAGCCCGAAAAAACTAACGCCATTGCTACATCAACTTTGATTCGAGACTGAGACTGAATCCAAGAGATGACAAACGTACTGAGCGTACCGGAAATAAATGCACCGACAAATATATCAATTCCTAGAAAAAAGGCGATCGCTAGTCCTGGTAAGACTGCATGGGCGATAACATCTCCTAATAACCCCATGCGTTGCACGATTAAATAAGTACCGACAATCGAGCAAAGCACGCCTAGTAAAATTGCTGTTACTAGCGCTAAACGCATAAATTCAAAACTTAGTGGTTCGATTAATAAATTGGACATTAGTAGTTGGTAATTAGTAATTAGTAGGGGCGCACAGCTGTGCGCCCCTAATGACGTAACAATAATACGCTATCTCCGTAGGCGCGTTGAATGTTGGCTGTTGTCGCGACTTCTTTGAGTGAACCGTTGGCGATTAACTGACGATTTAATAATAAGAGTCGATCGCATTTGATTAATGTTGTGGCGAGATCGTGAGTAATGACTAATAGCGTTTTACCTTGCGATTTTAATTCGGAAAATACATCAAACATAATTGTTTCGGTTTTCTTGTCGATGCCAACAAATGGCTCGTCAAAAAAGAATAATTCTGCTTCCTGTGCTAGCGATCGCGCTAAGAATACTCGCTGCTGTTGTCCGCCGGATAACTCGCCAATTTGTCTGTGACGCAGTTCCCACATCCCAACTCGATCTATAGCGGTGGCGACAATTTGTTTGGATTGACGATTGGGTTCGCGCCACCATCCCGTCTGTCTCGTCCGCGCCATCATGACAACGTTCCATACGGTCACGGGATAATCCCAGTCAATTTGCGTGCGTTGGGGAACATATGCTACTGCATCTAATTGCTGTTTCAAAGCGCGATCGCAATACTTTACCACTCCACTTGCAGCTGGTACTAAACCCAACATTGCCTTAACCATCGTGCTTTTCCCCGCACCATTAGGACCGATCGCGCCAACGAGTTGTCCTGGTTGCAGCCGAAAACTGACATCTTCAACAGCAGATACACCTCGATAGCTGACGGTTAAATGTTGGACTTCTAACATATGCCCTCTTATAGCACAATGATAATCATTATCACTCAAGCTCGAAAAGAAAATGTTAAAGTTGTCTGTCAAATCCATAACTACCGTTGCGATGGCACTTGGTATAGCTGGATTGAATTTCAAAGGGGATGAGGCGATCGCGCAGAAAAATAACTTACCACTTGTCGTTGCAACTAACAGCGTTACCTGCGGATTAACTCAAGAAATCGCGGCAAACACCATAGACTTAAAATGTTTAATCGAGCCTGGTGCTGACCCTCACTTATATCAACCAAAACCAGAAGATAGCAAAGCGATCGAGCAAGCGCAATTAATTTTGTATGGTGGTTACAACTTTGAGTCTGGTTTAATTAAACTGATCGAAGCCACCTCTAACCTCGCGCCTAAAGTAGCAGTGCATGAGATTGGCGTTCCCAAACCCCAACAACTTGAGGAAGACGGACAAACCGTTACCGATCCGCACGTCTGGCATAATGCCCAAAACGGTATTCGCATCGCTAATGCGATCGCTGACTCCTTGTCAAAAGCATTTCCGAATCACGCCGCAAAGTATACCAGCAATACCAAACAACTGACGGGCGAACTCAAACAGATCGATACTTGGATTAAATCTCAGATTCAGACAATTCCACCTGGACAGCGTAAATTAGTCACCACCCACGATGCAATGGGTTACTATGCAAATGCTTATAAAATTCCAATTGAAGGAGCCTTACAAGGAATTAGCACGGAAGAAAGACCTACAGCCGCTAGGGTAGCAGAACTCGTCAAAGATATTAGAAAGTCTGGCGTTCCGACAATATTTGCTGAAAAGACAGTCAACCCGCAACTGATTGAAGCTGTAGCAAGGGAAGCAAACGTCAAAGTTGCAGACAGAGAACTCTATGCTGATAGTTTAGGAGAACCAGGCACAGACGGCGATACTTACCCAAAAATGCTAGTAGCCAATACCCGCACAATTGTCGAGGGGTTGGGAGGGAATTATGCTGCATTTGAGTCTAAGTCTATGCCGTAAAGGAGGCGGGAGTCGGAAAGAAAGTGGTTAGTGGCTAGTGTGACCAGTTATCAGTGACCAGTTACCAGTGACCAGTTACCAGTAACTTTTCTCCCTCAGCTCCCTCAGCTTCCTCCGCTTCCTCAGCTCTCTTCTTCCCCTCGCTCCTCACTCCTCGCTCCTTATCAAATAAACTTTCTTGACATTTCCCAAAAAATATGATTATCTCTAGTAGACTTTTGGCGAAAAAGCTCAGAAGGAGGTTGGGGCGTGTTTTATCGTTGTGCTGTGTTGGGAATTTTAGGGTTATTGGCTAGTGGTGTACCCGCTTACGGTCAAAGCTGTCAGTCATTAAATGCGATCGGGGGTGATGGGACGCAGGTGAGGAAAATTGTTTCCGCACCAGGAATGTTGATCTCTCGGAATAACTACAATACCGATTTTGGCGTACCAGGCGGTGCTATGTTCGATCGCTTTGTCGTCGATCTAATGCCAGAGCAAACTGCTAAGTACAATATCTCGGTGTACCTGAAATATAGCGATGGCACGAAAGACCAGTTCTATCGCAATTCTTCTGTGAGGCTGTTAGAAGGTCAACCGCTAAAAATTGCGGCTATTCCCCGTCGCGACAATCAACCCTATCAGGTCAATGTGAGAGTTGGAGATATTAGCTCTACAGGTCATCAATACTCGGTTTCTGTAGCTGGTTGTTTAGCAGAAGAGGAATTTGGGGATGCAGGCACTTCCGAAAGGGTAAATGACCTCAACACAGCGGAAAATGCCGAACTTCCCCCAACTTTGGAAGATCCTAACCGAATCGAGAATACCGAACTGCCAGTAACTCTAGAAGATCCCAACCAACTGCATTAGGGTGTAGTATCCTACACCCCACACCCTCTCATAGCGTTGCTGCTAGTTCCTTGAGGCGATCGCTACCATTGCGGAAGATAGACCAACCATCACCGACAAGTACGGTTTCAATACTATCGATCGCGGCAATGCGGCGGACTGAAGCTACAGCATCCGCTTTGTGACTGAGCTTGTCGTCTGGCAAAATTGTCAGGCTACCAGCTTTGGGGGCGCGGATTAAGTCGCCTGTAATTAAAGTCTTACCTTCAATTAAGAGTGTCAATTCCCCAAGAGTTTTGGAACCAGATAAAGCAAAAACTTGCAACCCTGGGACTAACTCATCCCCATCCATCAGCCAGCGATCGCACGCAATGGGAAAGGTTTCTTTCTCACCTAATGGGGCAGCAATTTTCGCTCCGGTGACATGAGCGATACCTTTAGCTGCCCTGATATGGTCTGAATTCGTGATAATAATCCAAGCTGCACCACCAAACGAATTAAGGCGATCGAAATCGTAGTGTGATAATGCCAAAGGATCGATGAGGATGTTACCTTCAGGGCAAATCCAAACATAGCTATTGAAATCCATGTTTCGATCGCGGTCGAAAATCGACCATGTATACATATCTGGGCGATGCAACGATTTCATAAGCCATTCTCGATTGCTAACACTGATATTATTGGCAACTGAATTTAAGCTTAGGTTATCCTACCAGGGGAAAAGCAGCCGCGATCGCCCAACTAAAAAATAGAGAACATCCAATTGCATAAGCCCAAATATCTTTAACCGAGGCAGAGGCGATCGCGAACATTGCTAAAAATAAGGGAAATAGAGGCAATAAGAGGAAGATAAAACTAATCTGCGGCAAAATTTGGATTGTTGCTAACAGTCCCATAACTAACACTAAACTTTGTCCCAACCACCAAATCAAGCGCGATTTAATGCTACTTTGTCTTTGAGCGATACCGGAAGCAAGCAGCCAGGGAAAACACAACAGCGATAACCACAGCCACAGTTGCAAGCGAACGGGAACCAACCACCACTGCAACCAGACTACCTGCGCCATCGCCCCAAAAGCAACCCAAAGCAGAAGAAACAGCCCCAAACCCAAACTCAATCCTGCTAGAGTTAGGCGTGGTAAACGCAAGTTAGCCAACAACCAGACGATACCAGCCGCATAAAACCAAATTCCCAACGCACCACCTACCAACACGCCACCTAAACTGGAAATGTCCGTGCTGCGGTTGAGTAAGGCGAGTGCGCCAATTGCTCCTGAAGGACTCAAGATGAGACCGAGCCAACTTTTGAGGCGATCGCTTTTACTCACTATGTCACAATTGCGAGTTTGAATGGCTGCTTGAAACAGCAGATCTGACGCTCCTCTTGCAGGAAAGCGCTGCCAGATTCTCGGTGGCTGAAGTAATATCTCGTCTGAGATCGTAGGAGCAACAGCACCTAGTATTAAAAGCCATGCAAATAGATGTACGCCATACCAAGTCATGCGATTATCTACATAAGTACTGGAGTTTTGGATGCCAAAACTGCGATCGAGCCAGGTTTTAGCAGCTTGGTGGCTAACTTGGCGAAAGAGAATAGTAATATGTTCGGCATTGGGGATGATAACGAGCGATCGCCCTTGACTTTCTCCCCCTGCTTGCTGTAGTAACTGCTGGGCATTGACAATAAAACGCGGCTCCCAACTTCCTGCTTGAAGTTGTAAATTTACTGGAAATTGCGGCGTGACTGCGGCTTTAGTAGGAGAGATCGCCACAGTTGCAGTAAAGCGATCGCTTTGTTGAATTGCTGCTGTCATCGCTGCACCGCTACCCATTGAATGTCCCAACACGGCTAGCCGTTGCGGATCGACTCCCGGTTGAGTGAGTAAGTATTTATATGCAGTATCGAGATCGGTTTGGAGCGATCGTGTCAAAGGCTTGTTATTAGCTCCATGTCCGCTAAAGTCCCACAACATCACCGCATAGCCAGCATGAGCCAGCGTATAGGCATAACCTAACATTAACTGCTTAGAGCCTGCAAAACCATGAGCTATCAGCACTCCTGGCATTGGCTGCGATCGGGCTGGTGCGACATAAAGCATCGGGATGCCATTTCTAGAAAGGGACTGTACGATTAGTCCAGTTCTTGCAGCGGCGATCTGCCACCAAGAAAGCACGATGAGGAGTAGTGCAATAACAAATAGAAATATGCGTTGGCGAGTCACGATGAGCGGGAGTCAGGAGTCGGGAGTTGTAGGGGCGGGTTTAGTGAAAGATCCGCAGATGAGGCAATAAATCTTGGCTTCATACCCGCCCTACGGGAGTAGGGATACGATCTTTGCCCCAACTAGGTTTGAGCAAATGCGAAAATCCGTTCTGCTGTTAGCTCAAACGTTGGAATCACAGTCGATTCAATTCGATTTTCACCTGCAAATACTTTGTCCTCGTACTGCCCGTCTACCCACTGACATACCGTAATCCGCCGTTCTTGGGGATCGATAATCCAATACTCGGCAACACCCCGCGCTGCATACTCCGTGCGCTTATATCGATAATCGCGGCTACGATTGATGGAGCCAGGAGAAACAATTTCGACAATCAAAGCAGGTGGTGGCATATCTCGCGTTAACGTTGCACGAGTTGCGCCTGCCAAAGCTGCTTTCGATTCTTCCGTGTGAACCAGTAAGTCGGGTAGCCGACATCTTGCCCCGCGTCCCATCACTTCAATTTCAGTGTCCTTATGGGCAATCAGAGTAAACGGAACGTATTTAGCTAACTCAAAAAATAATCCTGCGGCAATATCAGTGTTTATCTGACTCTCTGGGGGCATCTCTACTAATTCTCCATCCACCAATTCATAGCGCGTATCCGTACCATCGTCGTAGGCAAGAAATTCCTCAAACGTCAACCGTTTTGAAGTCGTAGAAATGCTCTGACTCATGGCTGCAACCCAAACTTGCTTTTCTCCATCATGCTCTCAAATTAGCGGTTTTGCCCATAAAGTCTGGCTGGGATGATGTCATTTCACTCGAAGGAAAGGCAAAGTGTCTGAGATGGTATTACCTTCACCGACTTTACCTTTCACACTTTAATATTGGCTTATAGCAATGTTGCTACCGACAATTTCTTTACCATATGAAAATGTTATTAAAGCAGATACTTAGTTTAGTGTTAGTGATACCAATCGCAGTCGCGATCGCCTCCTCTGTCCCAGCCTTAGCCGCAGATACACTAGACGGAGCCAAAATCTTTGAAACTCAATGTGCTGGATGTCACATTAACGGTGGCAACATTGTCAGACGCGGTAAGAATTTGAAGCAAAAAGCCTTGAAAAAATATGGTATGGATTCAATAGAGGCGATCGCCAACATTGTCACCAACGGTCAAGGAAATATGTCAGCTTATAAAGATCGCTTGACATCTGAGGAAATTCAAGCAGTATCCGCATATGTCTTAAACCAAGCAGAAACAGGCTGGCGTAAACAGCGAACAGTTATCAGTGACTAGTGGCTGGTGGCTAGTAGCTATACGCTTGCGAATGCGCGAATGCGCGACTTATCTCCTGACTTACAACTTATGAGTTGTGAGTGGAGACTATGGACTAGGAAAAGAATGCAGCATGTAGCTTGGATCGCTGACAGGGTAGGATGAAATGAGAATTCCAAATTCGGAATTAACTGGTTACTAGTTACTGATAACTGACAACTGATAACTGATAACTGATTAAGCATGGCGATCGCAATCGATTTTGGTACGAGTAACACTTGTATAGCCCGTTGGAATCCTGTGACGCAGCAAGCGGAAACTTTGAGTTTACCAGGCTTATCTCAGCAGTTGGGGCAAAATCCACCTTTGATTCCTAGTTTGGTCTACATAGAAGATGCGGCAAGCGATCGCGTGTTAATTGGACAAACAGTACGCGATCGCGGTTTAGATTTAACGACTGACCCGCGATTTTTTCGTAGCTTTAAGCGCGGTATTGGTACGGAAATTCAGGGATTTTTGCCGCAACTGGATGGCGAGACGGTCTCGTTTGAACGAGTTGGCAAGTGGTTTTTGAGCCAAATCATTGAGAAATTAGCCACTCAAGCCCCTGAAGACGAGCAGTCCTTAGTCTTGACAGTCCCAGTCGATAGTTTTGAAGCTTATCGCTTGTGGCTGGGCGAAATTTGCCGTGCTTTACCTGTGGAACAAGTGCGAATTCTGGACGAACCTACAGCCGCCGCTTTGGGTTATGGCATGGCAGAACAGGATAACTTATTAGTCATTGATTTTGGCGGTGGCACTTTAGATTTATCTTTAGTCCGCTTGGATGGTGGCGGAAATGCTGTCAAACAGCAGACAGGTTTTTTACTGCAATGGGGTAAGAAATCTTTTGCCAAAAAATCTGGGCAGAAGCTAAAAACCGCCCGTGTCTTAGCAAAAGCAGGGCAAAATTTGGGTGGAACTGATATCGATAACTGGATTGTCGATTATTTCGCCCAGGAGCGGGGATTAGCCGTTTCTCCTTTAACAACTCGCTTGGCAGAAAGGGTAAAAATTCAACTTTCCAGCCAGGTGCAAGCTAGCGAAGTTTATTTTAATGATGAGACGTTTGAGAGTTACGAATTAGAATTAGACCGCGATCGCCTCACGCAGATTTTGACAGATCGTCAATTTTTCGAGCAATTAGACGAGTCGATGCAGCAGCTGCTCCAGCAGACGCGGCGACAAGGTATAGAAGTAACAGATATCAATGCCGTATTGTTGGTAGGTGGAACAGCACAAATGCCTGCCGTGCAGACTTGGGTACAGCAGTATTTTCCCTCGGAAAAAATTCATTGCGATCGCCCGTTTGAAGCGATCGCCCAAGGTGCGTTGCAGATCTGTCAAGGTGTGGAAGTCAAAGATTTTCTCTATCACAGTTACGGTATCCGTTATTGGGATAGACGGAATCAGTGTCACAACTGGCATCCAATTATCAATCCAGGGCAACCTTACCCGATGACAAATCCCGTAGAATTGGTTTTGGGCGCATCGTTAGATAATCAGCCCAGTATCGAACTGATAGTCGGAGAACTGGGGGCGGAGACTGGCGGGACGGAAGTTTATTTTGATGGCGATCGCCTGATTACCCGCCGTTTAGATAGTGGTAAAAAACAAGTACAACCCCTCAACGACCGGGATGGAGCAAGGCAAATTGCCCAATTAACCCCACCTGGGTATCCTGGGAGCGATCGGATTAAAGTCCTGTTTCAAGTAGACGCACAGCGTTGCTTGCGAATGACTGTAGAGGACTTGCTCACTAATCAAACTTTACTCGAAGATCGAGTCGTAGCAGAGTTGAGCTAGAGTTATAGAGGAGCAAAGCGCCTCTACAAATTAATCGATTGAGACATCATCCCACTTGACATAGTCTCCCGAATTGCCAGTTCCCGAAGTTCCTAGTTCGATGACCGTCCAGTATCTCGAAATGGGGACTTCGATCTCTAAGTATTCCCACCCATTTTTCTTGGTTGAGGTGGCTGAGATTTCGGCATCGCCATTGCGATAGTCGTAGCCTAATGCTTTCAGGGTTGCTGATGCCTTGCCGTTGACATACACCCAAGCACCAATCTTGACCTTTTGTCCCTTTGGTAACTGACCAACAATGCGACGAACGCTTACTGGGGTATCTGGGGAGGCATCACCGTTGTTGAGTTTGACATATCCGCCTCCTCCATGCGCTCCACTATTATCGTTGCGGACAAAACTCACATAGGGCGAAGCACCTTCAAGAATCCAGACATCGTTGCTATCAAATGGTATCCAGCCTGTTTCAACGTTGTTGTCTGACTCAAAATCGGCATTACTGAGAGCTTCATTTAAGCTCAAATCTTTGATTTGCTGATAAGTTTTCGTGGGGTTAAAACCTGGAGCAACAGCCCAGCTATCGTGACCGTCAAGATCGAATAGTAGTGCGTGGTCGTAACCAAATCGTTTGAGTTGTTGTCCGAAATAAGCAAACCAGCGACGGCGACAGTCTTCGGTTTCAAACTGCGAACCATTGCAATACTCGTTAATCGATCCCGATTCGCTAATTGCTAGAGGCTTGCGGATGCCACGCGATTCTAGGACTCGCCAAGGATGCCCGAGGCGATTCTCAGAAATTTGTCCGCCATAGGCGTGCAAGCCGATATAGTCGCTCACCTCAGCAATCCCAGCGTCTAACATTTCGTCTAACAGACCGGATTCAATTCCCATTACGGGCGGCGATTCAATTTTGATATTTGGATCGATGGATTTGGCTGTTTCGTAAGCGATCCGCGTCATATCGACGCATTCTTGAGCTGACATCTTACCGTTGCCGTAGTCGAGGTCGGGTTCGTTATCGATAATGTAGTAAGAAATCTTGCCCTTGTAACGCATCATGACATTGCGAGCAAAATAACGGAAATTTGCCTTCCACTGCTCGTAGTTGCCGTCTCGATTGACGTGCATCCGTGCCGATAGTACCAAATGAATTTTGAGTCCGGCGTTGAGGTAGCGATCGATTGCTGCATCTCTGGCTGACCAATTGAAACCAGCGCCCTCTGTAAAACCGCCAACACCATCCATACCCATACGGGCGACTTCTAAATTTAAGTCCTTTGTGTGCTGGATGGAGCGATCGACATATTCTGGCTCGGTGTTGTAACCAGTGCCGTTATTAATCCCTAAGTAACTCGTTAGCGCCCGTGCTGGTAGAGTGTAGAGGAGAGCCGAGGCAACAAAAATAGAGGCAATTGTTTTAGGCTTTAGCGATCGCAATAGCGATTTGTTTTGAGCTAGGTGTTGGATCTTTTGGTGTAAATTCATCTTGTACCCTGATAAGTTGACAAGCGACTGCCAGCCCCATGTATCACTCAACGCGACTAGAATTGTGCGAGTGTGGGACAAGTTACGCAGATTTGTACTTGCTTTTGCCCTCAGCAGTTTTGATTAGAAAAATTGTGGTTAGGGGCAGAGCGTTTAATTCAAGTAGCTTTTTAAGTAGATGAAAAACACTCTATTTCAGTGCAGTTATGCAATAGAGAAGTGTAATGAGTTGGATAAGTTGTGGATCGTTACACCTCATACAAATCTAAGTTTTGGCAGATACAGATCGGTTACTTTACAGTAGCTTTAAAAAGCTAAGCTAAACCTAAAGTATTCTCGCTCTAGTATGCATTCAAGCGAAAATTTACTGATTTATTGAGTAGGTAATTTCTCAGAGCAGATTGCAGTTATAGACTTGGAAGAACATAAAGCATAAAATCAGCCGAAATTCAAGCTAGACAAGCAGAAAACATTAATAAAACACCTGTATTAGCTCGCCTAAAATAAATTGCATATATGCTTGAAAGCCTATGAAGCAGAGGATTTTATTCAAAGTGACACTTATCGAGTTGCGATCGCAGACTTACCAGTAGTAGAATTACGGTACTTTTGGCGAGTAATTATATTTTTTTTGATATATTAAAATATTACAGTCATCTGTAAGCCTTTTTTAGACTGCTCTTCACAAATTTCTAATAAAATGATGGGGGACAATTTGACATTTGCTTATTTAGCTAGATGGGTCATTATTTGAATAAAAATTTTTCTTAGTTAAATTTCGGTAATTGCACTGACTGATTTGTCTTAGTGCCAAATGCAACAGAAAACTTATTCGATGTGTGTTTCTTAGTTGACTTTTATAATCAAACTTAAGCACTCCTGTCTCAGCGATTTCTAATCGCCCCTATACTCAAATTGCACTTTGCGTCTTTGCGCCTAACGCTTCGCTAACGCCTTCGCCTTCGCTATCGCTAACGCCTTCGGCTAATGCGTGACCCACAAAATCCATCACCGCCTATAAGCCAGAGCAAAACGCTCAATCCCTGCTAAATCTGCATAAATTTGAATATTAATATAACTTCCCTGCTGCTGTAACAACTCGCTTACAGTTGTAGCCTGTCCCGCCATCATTTCAATTAACCAAACACCACCCGATCGCAAATAATTTGGCGCAGTTGCAACCAAATGACGAATGCAATCCAAACCATCTGCACCACCATCCAAAGCTGAATGCGGTTCGTGATTGGCAACTTCTGGTTGTAGTTGTGGAACTAAATCGCTAGGAATATAAGGCGGATTTGACACCATTCCACAAACTTGACCTTGGAGAAATTCTAACGGCTCCCACCAATTTCCTAAATAGAACTTCAGCCGATCGCTATACCCTAAATTTTGAGCGTTACTTTGGGCAATTACCAAAGCCGAAGAACTGCGATCGACAGCATGAACTTCAGCTCCCGGAAAAACAGCAGCTAACCCAATTGCGATCGCGCCGCTGCCCGTACCCAAATCGACCCAATCTCCCCGTTCTAATCCAGTCACAGAACTTTTGTGAACCGCTTCAACTGCCAGATCGATTAAAATTTCTGTTTCCGGTCGCGGAATTAAAACAGCGGGAGAAACTGCTAGCTTAAAATCCCGCCAGGGTGTAGTCCGGGCAATATATTGTACTGGTAAGCGTTCTTGCAACCGCTTCTGCCACAAGCGATTCAACTCAGCTAAAGGTAACTTCAACTGAATTTGCGGTTGGTGCTTATATAACTCCAATCGCAGGGAAAGAGGATCTAACCCTGCGATTTCTTGCAGCAACCAGTCTAGTTCTGTAGGCGAGACATCAGCCGCGATCGCATCTATTGCAGCCTGCTGTCGCCATTGCCACAGTTCTAGACCAGATGTATTCATTTCGAGTGGTTCGGAATTAAGGCTTTTTAGCTGGTTGGTTGGGTGCTGCTGGTTGAAGCGATCGCACGAAGTCAATTGATTCTTTAGGAGGAACCAAAACAATTTGACTTAAACCCTGGTCGTTGCGAGTTTGCATTGCTTGCAAAACTCCCTCCAAATTGACAACTTGGATTTCAATCGTCGAAGCTAGATCGGGCTTCTGTTTCTTGAAGCGTTCCAGCATTGCTTGTAATTCAGTTTTATTGAAAAAGAAAGGAATGACTTGCTGATCTGCTTGCTTGATTGTCAGATATCCCTTTTCTTTTCCAGCTTTAGCGACAAATAACGGCGTTCCCTTAAATTGCTCCGGCTTTTGACCGCTTTGCTGTAGTAATGTTTTTGCAGCGTCAACCTGCTGCTGTCCT
The DNA here is from genome assembly GCF_000817735.3 of Scytonema millei VB511283. Taxonomy (NCBI): domain Bacteria; kingdom Bacillati; phylum Cyanobacteriota; class Cyanophyceae; order Nostocales; family Scytonemataceae; genus Scytonema; species Scytonema millei. The sequence goes on from NZ_JTJC03000001.1 coordinate 1,256,022, forward strand.
GGGACAAAGGCAAAGTTGGGAGAATTAGGCTTTTTCTTATTTGTTTGCTCTAGCTTATAGACTTCTGCTAGAGAGACAGGAACAACTCTGACATTTTTCGCTAATTCTGGATTTTTCTGCTTCAGGCGATCGATAAATGCCTGTGCGTCTTGGCGATTGATAAAGACTCCGGCGACTCCCGACTTATCTTTTTGGTCTGGTACGGAAGCTACCAGTGGTGCGCCCTTATTATCCGTGATTGTAAACATTGGCACAGGTCCAAGCTTTTGCAAGATTTGCTGTTCTGGCAAAGCCAAGACTTCTAAAGCGCCCATTGTCGTCGTACCAATAATGGTACTTCCCACCACTCCTAACGTTGCACTCCAGCGAATCACCGATTTTATAACTGATTTCATGAGTATTCCTGACATCAATGACCAGATTGTGTTTCTTCCAGTGGTGGTAAAAATACCCACCCAACTAGTTGTAGTTATGGTAGCAGTGTCTTGGCAAGAGGGTTGACTCAACCAATGCGATCGCCACCAACTCTTGCTGACGGTACAAACCCACTCGTTGTTCGCCTTCTTGGAATATTTTAAGAATTAAATAGATTTGTTAATAGAAGGGAGCAGTTATCAGTGAACAGTTATCAGTTATCAGTTATCAGTTATCAGGAAGCCGTGACCAGGGAGCCGTGTCTAGTGTCCAGTGACGACCAGTGACCAGCGATCTCTTCTCACGCGCCACGCACCACTCTCTTACCAACTACCAATGACCAATGACCAATGACCAATGACCAATGACCAATGACGACCTTGCGAAAGATCGCACCACTATACCTGCAAATCTAAATCGGGATGACAGGATTTGAACCTGCGACATCCTGCTCCCAAAGCAGGCGCGCTACCAAGCTGCGCTACATCCCGTAGCTGACACTCTTTCTAGAGTAACACAAGTACCCCAAAAATTAACTCAGAAGTTTCAATAAGATATTAAAAACTTTGTATAGAGCAAGCTTAAGTAGAAGTTATATCTAGATTGACCCAAGTTTGAGCTTCACCACCAGGTTCGATGTAAATTAGATCGGTTCCCGTATTTAAAGCATTGCGGGGAGCCGTCCAAGGCTCCAAACAATAGTAGTCCTTGCCCTTAATTGTCCAGAAAACTAGCGTACCGTAATAATTACTGCTCCATGTTAGTTGTAAACGCTGAGCATTGTCGCTGACAGTCGCTTTTTGGTTTGAGAGGGGTCGGAAGGCTAAATCGAGTTCTTCTAGCTCGAAATCAAAATTGCCGCTGAAAGCGTGCATCTCCTTCGTAATTTGATTTTGAAACTGAGTTGCTGGGATTTCAAATTTCAAATCTGTTTTGTCAGAAACTTGGAAATAAGGGTGTAACCCGGTCGAAAATGGCATGGGAGCAGACGAGCGATTGACAAACCGCTGCCAGATGCCCAGCCAGTTACCTTTAAACTCATAGGTAAACTCTACTTGGAAGTCGAACGGGTAAACCGTGCGAGTTTGCTCGTTGCTATTCAGAACGAGCGTGAGACTAGCACTGTCATTGTTAGTTTGAGAGTTTGTCACTTCCCAAGGTAAATCGCGAGCAAAACCATGCTGTTTCAGGGTATATTGCTGCCCTTGATACGTATAGGTGTTATCCGGTAAGTTACCGCAGATCGGAAACAAAATCGGAATTCCCCCTCTTATGCTCATTTCAGGACGAGCAAACCGTTCTGCGTCCAAGTAGAGAATTTCTCGTCCCTGGACGCGCCAGCGAGTAATAATTCCACCTCGTTCTGGCACGACTTCCAACAGCGAATCAGTAGATGCATCCGTCAGAACGTAGGTTTGGTATTGTTTTTGATGTTGGGTAATTTCAAACACGGCTATCCAAAGCGTAGTTGACTTTTGACTGTTAACTGTTAACGGTGAACTGTCAACAGTCAACTTTTTTATTCGTCTTCCGCAAAAATGAAGCGATACAGTTCGCTGGGATCGGGTTCGGGACTGCTTTCAGCAAATTGTACGGCTTCGTCAATCGTCTGCTGAATTTTGCGATCGATCGCCTTAAGTTCTTCCTGCTGGACGAGGTTTTGCTCGACCAAATAAGCTGCTAATCTCGTAATTGGATCGCGGGCAAACCAAAACTCTTTTTCTGTCTTGGTACGCAGCTCGTCAGGATCGGCAAGAGAGTGACCTCGGAACCGATAGGTGAGGGCTTCAATGAGAGTAGGTCCTTCTCCGGCACGGGCGCGGGCTACTGCCTCTCTAGCTACGGCGTGGACTGCTAGCACATCCATTCCGTCTACTTCGACTCCCTCCATGCCAAACACACTGGCTTTTTTATAAATTTCTGGCTGGGAAGTTGCCCGTTCGTGCGCCATCCCGATCGCCCACTTATTATTTTCGACAACAAATAAAATCGGTAATTTCCACAAAGCCGCCATATTTAGCGTTTCGTAGAACTGACCGTTGTTGCAGGCTCCATCGCCAAAAAAGCAAGCCGTCACCTGGTCGGCGGTTGCATCTCCTAGCGCTTCGCGACGATACTTAGACTGAAATGCTGCACCAGCAGCGACGGGAATGCCTTCAGCGACAAAAGCATAGCCACCAAGCAAGCGATGCTCGGCAGAAAACATATGCATCGAACCGCCACGCCCTTTACTACAGCCTGTAGCCTTACCGAATAACTCTGCCAACACTTCTTTAGCAGGAACTCCCGCACTTAGAGCATGGACGTGATCGCGGTAAGTGCTGCAAACATAATCTTCTCCCGGTCGCATTGCTTGGATTACGCCAGAAGAGACGGCTTCTTGACCGTTATATAGGTGAACGAAGCCAAACATCTTACCGCGATAATACATTTCGGCGCATTTGTCTTCAAACATGCGCCCCAAAACCATATCCTCGTAAAGCACTAGCCCTTGTTCTCTGGTGATTTGGGCTGTAGCAGCGTGAAAAACGGGTAAAGTCCGCTCCTGAACCATTACTATGTAATACCTTTGCGATCGCTAATATGAAATTATTTTTTAAGATAACCTGTTATCAGTTATCAGTGATTAGTGACTGGTGGCTAGTGGCTAGTAAGAATCTAGTCACTAGCCACTAGCCACTATTAAGTAAAATTTCAGTTCGCAACGACTCAACGATCCATGCTTCAAGCTGGTAGATAAAATAACTTTGAGGTTAAAATCCACAAGTTATCATATAGGCACGTTTTGCCAAGCTACGGACAAACGCTGTCGCTTGACATCTCGATATAAATAAACTGTTTATTTTCTCACGGTGCAGGGGAGCTTAACTGTGCGCGTTCCATTAGATTACTATCGCATCTTGGGACTACCACCCAATTTTTTTCAGCCGATGAGTGCGGAACAGTTGCAACAAGCTTACCGCGATCGCACCGCGCAGCTGCCGCAACGCGAGTATTCTTTGACAGCGATCGAGATTCGCAATCAACTCATATCTCTCGCCTATCGAGTCCTGTCCGATCCCCAACAGCGACAGCGCTACGATGCTGAATATCGTGCCTCTGCCGATGAATTAGCAAATAGTGGGGTGATGAATGGTGCTGCGGATGGCGAATTTGATGAAGAATTGAACGCGCCGTCTGAGGGTTTCGAGCGTAATTTTGAACTGGAACCTGAAACCGATCGCCTCAGCATTGAAATTATCGACGAGCTGCTGATCGGAGCGCTGATAATTCTGCAAGATGCGGGGGAATGCGAACTGGTACTGAACTTAGGTCAGTCTTTCCTCAGCAATAGCGATCTCGAAGCAGATAGCGACGCTCAAAGCGATCGCCCTGATATTGTCCTAGCTGTGGCTCTTGCCTATCTACAACAAGGACGAGAGCAATGGCAGAACGATCGGTATGAAAATGCAGCTGTTTCTCTCCAAGCAGGGTATAGCTTGTTAGAACAAGAAAGGCTATTTCCCGATACTGCTGCCGAAATTGCTGCCGATCTAGAAAAACTGCGCCCCTATCGCATTTTAGAATTGGTGTCGCAACCCGAATCTCACATTGCCGAAAGGCAGCGAGGGTTGCAGCTGTTACAGGATATTTTGCGCGATCGCCAAGGGATTGAAGGTACTGGCAATGATGGTTCGGGTCTGAGTATTGAGGATTTTCTCGGCTTTATTCAACAACTACGAGACTACCTCACAGCGGCAGAACAACAAAGTCTATTTGAAGCAGAAAGCCAACGTCCTTCAGCAGTAGCAACGTATTTAGCTGTCTACGCCTCCATTGCCAAGGGGTTTGCGGCACGAATGCCCGCATTGATTCACCAAGCCAAAATCCTGCTGCTGCGGTTGGGAAAACGCCAAGATTTATATCTAGAACAAGCAATCTGCTCTCTGCTGCTAGGTCAAACAGTAGAAGCAACTGAAGCCCTTCAACACAGTCAAGAACAAGAACCTCTAGCCGTTATCCGCAAAAATTCTCAAGGTGCGCCCGATCTTTTACCTGGTTTGTGTCTGTACAGCGAAACGTGGTTACAAACAGAAGTCTTTCCTCACTTTCGCGATTTAGCGACTCGAACGGCTTCGCTCAAAGACTATTTTGCCGATCCTGGCGTACAGGAATACTTAGAAGCTTTACCAAGCCAGCCTGACTATGCGATCGCAGAATACCAGTTTGTCGCTCCAGCAGACCGCGCTACGGACAGCAACGAGCAGGTAGCAGCCAGAAATGGGCAACGACAGATCGCAGCTAGTGCCGTAACCAGCAGAGGAGCAGGGGAGCTAGGGGGCAGAGGAGATGAAAACTCCTCTCCAGGAACTGTGGCTGTGTTGTCCAATCCCGAGCCAGTGACGGCAAGCTCAAGTGTTACGCAGGCAACTTCTGGGGTGGAAAAAGCTACACCACCTCGCCAGCGCCGCAATTCAAAAAATCGTCCGCCACAGCGAGGGAGTTATGGTAATGGCAAGGATCGCCGTAGTGGAGCGCTCGGTTTTGGTTCTCTCAAGATCGGTCGTTTGGCAATACTGTTAGGTGGCGGGACTCTCGGTCTAGCTATCTTGTGGTTTCTCAGCAGTCAAATCTTCGCCTTATTCCACAGAACCGCGACTCCACCCGCCGCAACTCCACCTATAGTTCAACAGCCGCCTGTTGTCTCAGAACGATTAGTCGTAGAGTTGAACCAACCGCCTGTAGCAATTCCTCGACCGCAGCCAAAGCCAGCAGCACCAAAACCATTGAATCGGGATACAGCTGCTCCAGTCGTTCAAGCTTGGCTAGCGGCGAAAGCTGCCGCTTTTGGCTCGGAACACGCGACGGATAAATTAAAGCAAATTCTGGTCGAACCAGCTTTATCTCAGTGGCAAAAGCGCGTTCAAGACGATCTGCTCAATCGTCGCGTCCGGCAATACAAGCACAGTCTTCAGGTCAATGGCGTGAGAAATGACCCAAAAAACAGCGATCGCGCCCAAATAGAAGCGACTGTTGTGGAAGTCGCCCAGATCTACGAGCGAAACCGCCTGAATCGAGCCGCTTCTTATAATGAAAAGCTGCGCGTGCAGTACAACTTAGTGCGTCAAAATGGTGAATGGCGAATTCAAACTATGAAGGTGCTGAAATAGCAATTCTAGCGATTAGCAATTGGCATTTAGCGATTAGGATTGTAACTTGTGGGGTTAGGGTTTAGCTTCACTTCTCTGTTTACACTCGCACATCGCTCAAATAGCTAGCGGCTAACAGCTAATAGCTAATAGCTCTATATGACAGAAACTTTATTTCATGCTTACCTGCCCCTGATTGTGTGGACTAGTTTGGGGCTAATAGTGCTTCGCCTAGTACCGGAGACTTTACCCCACTGGTTGGGTCGCGGTCTCTACTGGGTGGGAATTCCTTTGGAAATCCTGGCTTTGGCGCGTCAAACCAATTTTTCAGAGCCAGCGGGATTGGCTCCAGGGATTACCTTAGCGGCGATTGGCAGTGGGGTGGCGATCGCTTATTTGTGTTTAGTTGGCTTGCAGCAGTTTGCCGCGCGATCGACAAATGCCAACATCTCTGGATTTTTATCTCAGCCGTGGAACAAGCCATCTTACCAAGGCAGTTTTATTCTAGCTGCGGCGCTAGGAAATACGGGTTTTGTCGGATTGAGCATCGTCCCTACCTTTATCGATCCAGAGTACTTGAGCTGGATTGTGTTTTTCAGCATCACTCATAACATTGTTGGTGCTTATGGGTTTGGGGTACTGATTGCTAGTTATTTCGGTCGCTCCGAACAATCTCATCACTGGTGGATTCATCTGAGAGATGTTTTAACCGTACCGATTCTTTGGGCGTTTGCGATCGGTTATTTCACTCAAGATGTGGCGCTTCCACGTATCGTTGAGTCAGGCTTGCAGGGATCGATTGATGTTGTGATTTCCTGCGCTTTTCTATTAATTGGGATGCGGCTGTCTCAATTACCAGGCTGGAAAAGCTTTCAACAAGGGATCGTTCCAGCTGTAGTGCGAGTCATCGTTATCCCCGGGTTGGTGGGTGTGGCAACAACTTTTGTATTGGGGTTATCGGGCGATCGCCGTTTGGCAATGGTGTTGATGTCTGGCGTTCCAACTGCTTTTGCCGGACTGATTTTTGCTGAAGAGTACGAACTCGACCGGACGACGATCGCCAGCAGTATTATTCTTTCTACTATTCTCTATCTTCTCGTTCTGCCTTTGTGGTTGTATGTGTTTGGGAATTAGGAACTCGATTGCGTACATGACGTTTGTAGGGTCACGCGCTCTAAATTATTCTGAAACAGTTTCTTCCTGCAATACTCCTAGCACTCGCGCAATATACTCGCTCCGCCATTGTTCCCGCGCCTGCACTACTGGTTCCTCTGGCTGATATGCTTCAATCTCTGCCAGTGATATAACTTCTTTCGTCGCCAGTAAACGTTCTACAGTATCGAGACGTTCCCGCAAGACAGACACCTCACCTGTTAACGCGACGATCGCGGACAGTAATTTATCGAGTTGCGGCTCGTCAAAGTAAACGGGGCGTTTGCCCTTGGCTTTTTTCATCCCCATGACTTCCTCCACTTACTTAGTAGCAGCAACAATAAACCAGCTACCTCGACTACCTCCTCCTTGTTGGGAATTGTCAGCCGCAGTTTTCCAAGCACCATTGGGAACGAAGGTTTGGATGACTCGATCTGCTGCAAATCCAGCTTCAGTCATAACGGCTGTCAAGTCTAACTCCCGCATGGCACTCCAAAAAGGTTCGTTGTTGTTAGCTGTTTCCCAGTCGTACATGAAAGCGCTAAAGGCATCCATGTGGCTGTATAAGGGTGCTTCTACGTGGATCGTCATTCCCCCAGGAGCTAACAGGCGATCGCATTCTCGCATCACGTTACGGATGGCTGGAAGGGGAATTTCATGCAGCAGGATATGAGAAACAATCAGGTCAAAGGAAGCAGCTTCAAAGTGAGTCCGTTCGGCATTTTGTTGAGAAAAATGGACTCGTTTGCCTAAAGCTTCTGCCCTAGCGTGAGCGTAGCGTAGCATTGGTGCGCCAATATCGATCGCGTAGACTTCGGCTTCTGGATAAGCATCGACATAGGGTAAAGTACTGTGACCGACAGAACAACCCAAATCGAGAATTTTTGTGGGTCGAAAGTCGGGATATTTTGGTTTCAGGTAGTTGTTGACAATTGACAAGCCCATATCATCGTTGAGCGGACCTAACCATCCTGCACCGTAAATATAAACACCGCGATCGTAGGTCGCCCCAGCCGCCAAATCGTCTGCTGTGTATTCGCTGTGATAGCTACCAGGCATACAGTGGATATCGACAGCAGTTTGGTAAACAGGAATTTTGAAATCGGGGTCGAGGGTCAGCGTACCTAATTGGCGATCGCTCTGTTTTGCCCGTTCGATCAGTTCTGGTAGTTGTCGTTCTACACTGGTATTGACCGCATCCCACAACATTTCCTGGTTGATGCGCCGCAAGGCACTCCACCAACGATAATGAGGGTGTCGTTGCATAGCGGTGCGGATTTCGTGGCGGTTTTGAGGCGATCGCTGGTGTTCTCGTTCAAATTGGGGTTTGACAACTTGCTCGTATACTCTTTTATTGCCAGGGCTGAGATTTTTAACGATGTGCAGTTTCAGGCTTTTTACAAAGTTTTGTCGTGCCAACTCATCATGAGTGGCTTGCGGTAGCATCGAGTGTTGGAATTGCCGATCCATGTTTCCACCTCTTGAATAAGTCAAAAGTCAGAAGTCAAAAGTCAATAGTTCTGCGATTCTCCGATCTGCTTGCAAAGGGGGCAATTTGGATTGACGTATAGCGATTTTACAGGCATATCATAAAGATCTACCTGCTCGATGGCAGTGTTTTCGGAAAGTATTGCTAATTGCTAATTGTTAGTTGCTAATCGCCAATCATTTTTAGGTACTTAGCAACGGTTTGTACGTCTTTGTCACCGCGTCCCGAGCAGTTAATGACAATGCGGGGGCTACCTTCTAGTTGCGGACAAAGGATGTCGAGATAGGCGATCGCGTGGGCGGTTTCTAGAGCGGGAATAATCCCTTCTAACTGCGAGAGACGCTGCAATCCTGCGATCGCTTCCTCATCGGTAATGCTGTAATATTCTGCCCTACCAATCTCTTTTAAAAAAGAATGCTCTGGACCCACACCAGGATAATCTAGTCCCGCACTGATCGAGTGTGCCTCAATCACCTGTCCGTCTTCGTCTTGCAACAAGTAACTCATGGCTCCATGCAGTACGCCAACTCTACCTTTGGTTAAAGTCGCGGCATGTTTTTCCGTAGTGACTCCTTCTCCTGCGGCTTCAACACCAATGAGCCTGACGGTTGGCTCGTTGACAAATTCGTGGAACAGTCCCATAGCGTTAGAACCGCCACCTACACAAGCTAGCAAAATATCTGGTAAGCCACCCCATTTTTCCATTGCTTGGACGCGGGTTTCTTGACCGATCGCGGCTTGAAAGTCTCGGACAATTGTTGGGTAAGGATGGGGACCAGCTACAGAACCGAGAATGTAATGGGTCGTTTCTACGTTTGTCACCCAGTCGCGAATTGCTTCCGAAGTGGCATCCTTAAGCGTCCCCGTGCCAGCTGCTACGGGTTGTACTTCTGCCCCCATCAAGCGCATCCGAAACACGTTGAGGCTTTGGCGTTCCATGTCTTGTACGCCCATGTAGATGACGCATTTTAGCCCAAACCGAGCGCAGACGGTAGCTGTAGCAACGCCGTGCTGTCCTGCTCCTGTCTCGGCAATGATGCGTTGTTTGCCCATCCGCTTCGCCAGCAAAACTTGTGCTAAGGCGTTGTTAATCTTGTGAGCGCCCGTATGATTTAAATCTTCTCGTTTGAGGTAGATTTGCGCCCCCGTGCCATCTGGACGGGCGTAGTGTGCTGTGAGGCGTTCGGCAAAGTAGAGGGGGGTAGGTCGTCCTACGTAGTCACGGAGGAGATTTTGTAGTTCTTGTTGAAAGTCTGAGTCGTGTCGATATTTTTGATATGCTGCTTCTAACTCGCTGAGGGCAGGCATCAGCGTTTCCGGTACGTATTTTCCGCCAAAACGTCCAAATCGTCCGAAAGAGTCAGGACGTTGTGTAGATGGTTGGGAGTTGGGGGAGATCGGTGTAAGGGTCACGATACCTGCGGAGAATGACGATACTCCCATCATTATATAAGTTTGAGGAAATAGGTTTAAGGATCGCTAAGAAGAAGAGGGCAATAACGTCAACAATAAAGTATAAGCTCCCGCACCGAGGGCAAATGCCCAAAAACGGCTTTCTCTTTCGACTGGTAGTTCTTCCTTCAAGACATTGAGAATAATTCCACCAGCAAGGAAAGCAAACATAACTGCGATCGCCGTGCGGTCAACTCCCATACCGCTACTACCAAGCGTCCACCCAACAATCACCGCTGTTGCTAATACCCAGCGACCAATACCGTTATAAATATACTTATGATGTTCTCGCAAGCCGTAATCGTTGACTGCAAAATGCAATGCCATTGCTAGAGCAAATTGCAGCATCCCAATCGCATCATTATCATCGCGATTGAGCAGTAAGTAGCCAATGAGGGTATTGTAAAAACCGTAAACAATGATGTGCAACCAGAAGACGCTTGTTGCCGTTACATCTCCTCTGCTCTCTTTGCGGTTGTCACGACGTGATGCGATCGCTGCCCGATCCAAACCATAAAATACCGCTAAACCCAAAAGCGCGACTACGTAAATATGGTATCTCCAAAAAGCCAGCCATCCACCTACAACTTCTCGAATGACTGCTTGTGCTTCGCCTAATTCTGGCAAAATATGAACGAATACATAAGCCATCGAAGCCCCACTGCTGGCAGACAACCAGATGCTACGCGGAGTCGCGCTCAGAAATCGCAGCCTACCAGCAAATAATTGCACTAATGCTAGTGCAACTGCCACAATCAGGGAAAGCTCGAACAGAAATCCAGGTAAGAGCATTATTCACGATTGATGATTGGCGAGCGGTAGCGATGCCTGATGAGCGTACCTCCCCGTTTGCAAACTAATCTTATCTGGCTATAACGATTTACTCTATACCTTAGAACATATCTGCAACTAAATATATAGCAATGTGTATCAATTCGGGCTGAGCCAGTGACTTATCGTTGTAGCGGTTAACTGTTAACTGTTAAGCGTCACAAACTCTATGGGCGATCGCGCCGACTGGCGCACCGCGTAAGGGTCTCTTACCGAGCGCTCAGTTCAAGCACTAATCTGCGGTCGCTGTTCGTGACACACAATAAAATGATTCTTGCTATCAATCTCAATTGTTCCTTCCGCCTGTAATTTGCCTAACATGCGCGTGATCGTAACTCTGGTGGTCGAGCAAGCAGCAGCAAGATCGCTATGAGTTAGACGAATGCCCAAACGAATACCTCGCTCCGTAGGTTGACCGATTTGCTTGGCTAACAATAATAACAAGTGATGCAAGCGGCTCTTGGCATGGCGCTTGCCAGAAATCGCTAAAAGAGCCGTTGTTTGCTGTAGCCGTTGGTTAACTTTGGGTAATAATTTTTGCGAGAGATCGGGATCTGCGGCTAACTCTGACCAAGAAAAACAAGTTAATTCAACTTCAGTTAATGCTGTGGCTTCACAAAGTCCGAAAGCTTCTATATCTAATGCACTAAACGGCGAACCTGCTCCTGCCAAACCCAGTAACACCTCTTCGCCAGTCTCGCAGGCTATTGCCAGCTTGACAATCCCGCGACACACCAGCCAAACGGTCTCCGGTCTGAGTCGGATCGTTTCCCCTTTCAAATAAATCTGTTTTTGACTCAGATCTAGCTCGTCGATGGATACATCTACGTTTTGGTTGTGTGGGTCAATCTTGTCAGATAGATACAAATGTCGATTGGGATCGCCAATCTCGCGCAGCGATAGCAGGATAGTCTTTGGCTGACCTGTTTGCTCGCAGTTAGACAGACTTGCCACAACTGCAACTTTTACAGGCTGGCGATCGCGGGGACAAAGGTGCATCGTCCATTCCTGCGATTCTGCCATGCCTTGTAATTCATTAAATTTGTACCAAAAGATTTCCCGGTTTTCGGCATTGAGAAAAGTAGTCAGCGGTTTTCCACTTAAAAAACGCTGCGATACATTTAAAAGCTTAGCAGTCGCCTGGTTTGCCTCTCGAATCGTACCTGAGAGATCGACGATCGCATAGCTATCCGGTGCCAGCTCAAATAAATCTTTGTAGCGCCTGCGTTCTTCCTCTAAGGTTCTACGCATAGCTAAAAGTTCTGCGTTCTGCCGATGTAATTCTTCTAAGGTGACTTGAATCTCTTCCGAAGCAACACCAAGTTCTTTAAGTGCTGTAGGTAAAAGTCCTGGTTGAAGCTGCGGACAATCTATATCATGAAGCAGTAGATCCAACCGTCCTTGCATGGACTGGATTTGCTGGACGAAATTATCTGTCAACATGCACTCTACCTCTACACGAAATTGTTAGCGAGCGACGATTGGCGGTCAATGAGTCAGTGTGTCATTGCTTTGCTTCAGAGTGACAGATCCCCAAGATAACGACATCTATCAAAAGGTAAGTACATCTATTCAGATCGAGTCATCTATAAAAAGGTAGAATTATTTTCCCTTTACTCTCCATTTCCTTACTTTTCGTGGCTCTCTTAGCTTCCGACTCCCGTACGGGCGGGTTTTAAGCGAAGATTTCTTGCCGCAACTCTCGCTCTTTCGCCAAACCCGCCCCTACGACTCCCGACTCCCGTACGGGCGGGTTTCCAAACCCGCCCCTACGACTCCCTGCTCCCTCTAAACTGCAAACGGCGAGCCGTTCCATCATCGCTAAAACATTGCTGACCGACTCCCACCACCTCGATCGCGACTTCTCGCGCTGGTGGTGTCCATTCTCCCTGTCTCGCGCCAATCTCAACGATTGTTTCTTCTCCTGTTGTATTGACACGATAGGTAGTGGTTGACCAGACACCTTGACGATAATCAAAGCTAAGTCCGTCATCTTCGTACATTGTCCATTCTCCTTGTCCTGCCCAAACGCGCAGTGTGAGAGGATTGCACGTTTTTTCATCAACAAACTGTACTACGGGCTGCATGGGGATGACTGTGCCAGAGCGCACATAAAGAGGCATTTTTTCCAATGGTGCGTGTGCCAGAATATGAGTTGGTCCCGTGAAAGCTTCCCCCGTCCACCAGTCGTACCAAGTCCCGGCGGGGATGTATACCGCACGATGTTCTATCCCAGGACGATAAATTGGTGCAGCCATCAGACCAGCACCCAGCAAGACTTGGTCGTAGAGGTTGTAGGTCGTGGGGTCTTGAGGAAAATGGTAGAGTAGAGGGCGAAGAATTGGCGCTCCGGTGGTAGCAGCTTCCCAGAACAACGTGTAAATGTATGGTAAAAGCTGGTAGCGCAAGTTAATATACTCGCGACAGATTTGTTCGACGCGATCGCCAAATACCCAAGGTTCGTGACGAGCAGTTGTCATTGCCGAATGACCGCGCATAAGGGGGTAGAGCATTCCGACTTGCATCCACCGGGCGAACAGTTCTGCTGTAGCATTGCCAGCAAAACCACCAATATCGCAACCGGCAAAGGCTACACCCGACAACCCCATATTGCACAGCATTGGGAGGGACATTTCCAAATGCTCCCACAACGACTGGTTATCGCCCATCCATACCGACGACCACTGTTGTACGCCAGCGTAACCCGAACGAGTCAAGACGAACGATCGCTCGTTAGGGCGCAACTTTTCCAGCGCCTCAGCACTCGCTCGTGCCATCATCAATCCGTAAAGGTTGTGGACTTCGGCGTGAGTTGTAACTGGGTAATTGGTAGTTGTAGGGGCGGGTTTAGCAAAAGATTCACCGCCTACGGCAATAGATTCTCGTTCAAAACCAGCCCTTACAGAGGAGTCGGGAGTCGTAGGGGTTAATTCCGAATTCCGAATTCCGAATTCCGAATTCCCCTGGGGTGCATCCAACGGAAACCAGATATGCTTACCATCGTCACCAAAGGGGCGATCGGCGATCGCGGGTTCGTTCATATCGTTCCAAATTCCGGCTACACCAATACTGGTAAGGCTTTCGTGTAAGTCTCCCCACCACTGACGGACTTCAGGACGCAAGAAATCGGGAAATAAGGCTTTATCGGGCCAGACGTAGCCATGAAATAGTTGTCCGTCTGCTTTGCGGACGAAATAATCTTTGTCTATCCCTTGGTCAAAAACGTGGTAATTTGCTTCCGGTTCGTACTTTACCCCAGGGTCAATAATTGTTATCGTCTTAAATCCATCCTCGGCTAGTTCCCGCAGTAGCTTCTCTGGATGGGGGAACCGTTGGGGACTCCAAGTAAAGACGCGATATCCCCGCATGTAGTCGATATCTAAATGAATCACGTCACAAGGAATGCGGCGGCGGCGAAATTCTTGGGCAAGTTCGCGTACTACTGTTTCCGAATCGTAACTCCAGCGACACTGATGGTATCCTAAAGCCCAACGAGGTGGTAGGGGCATTCTGCCTGTTAACTGCGTGTAGCTACCTAAAATTGTGGCTGGATCGGGACCGTAAATGATGTAGTAGTCTAGGGGTGGTGTCTGCATTCCCGCTAAGCTGCGGGTTTCCATGCTCCAAGTGCCAGGTTGAGCTGTGCCAATGTCAAACTGACTCCAAAAAGTCGTGTTGAAAAAGATACCATAACCGACTTCTGGACGCAAAGCCATAAAAAATGGAATTGCCTGATACATCTCATCCGTCAGCGAGTTGTAGTCTAAAGCATCTAGCGTCCAATTTGTTTTAACTTCGCTTAATTTATCTAAAAAGCCCGTGCGTTCGCCAAAACCATAAAAATGCTCGTCAGCCTCAATTTGTTTCCAGGCGGCGGTTGCACCCATGCGCCACCCCATACCCATTTCGGCATCTTTGGCAAAGGGGCGATCGCAATTGTCAAAGCAAGTGAGGCGACAAGGTTGGCGTTGAACGACAATTCGCAGCCGATCTGTTTTAATTTCTACCGTGTCAGGTGTTTCTGCAACTTCAAAGGGAACGGGCGATCGCTCTATCTCTTCATCTCCTACGACTGCCCAAGGGCGCTGGGGAAAGAATTCGCCGTGAGGGGCTAAACGCACGCGAATCAGATTCGCATCGATAACGCTAATTAATACAGAAGACTCACCGCAATCCAACTGGACAGCGCGATCGCTTTGCGATACTGCCTCCACTGCGCCTACAGTTACCCACGGTTGGTCAGTCGTTGGCAGTTGTCCAAAATATTGCGGCATACACCTTTCCCCAAATCGCGCATTTACAGCAGGAATTCTATCTCCACAGTCAATTTTTCCGTATCTATACAAACGTAGATTTCTTTCTGAGGGAGCAGGGAGCAGGGAGCAGGAGAGACAAGGGGGACAAGGAAGTAGAAAGCAAGCTGATTTAGAGCATTTTGACTTTTAACTTTTGATTGATTTGCCTGGGGTCGCTAAATTAGAGTAAAGTAAACAAATGTAAAAAAACGCGACTTAATTATAATAATTCTTACGACAGTAGCGATTTTGAGACTCCGATCCACAACTTATTAATTGCCCATGCAGCGTTCATTTTGGCGAAAAATCCCGGTTTTAGTAACAACATTTTTTCTGGCTGGGTTGGTTTGGATGATGCAACCATCAGCAGCCCTAGCTTATGACAATCCAGAACTGCTACCCGATCGCCCTACCCCCGTCATTGACCTAGCAAAGACTTTTACCGATATTCAGGAAGAACAACTCGTAGCAGATTTAAATAAATTTACCGCTGACACTGGTTGGAAACTGCGAGTTTTAACTCAGTACGATCGCACTCCCGGTAGAGCAGTAATTAACTTTTGGGGTTTAGATGACAAAAGTATTCTTCTAGTTGCCGACTCTCGCGGTGGTAACATCCTCAGTTTTAGCGTTGGCGACGCAGTTTACGAACTTCTTCCCCGCACGTTTTGGATCGAACTACAAACCCGCTTTGGTAATTTGTACTACGTGCGAGAACATGGGGAAGACCGCGCCATTCTCGGAGCTTTAGAATCTGTTGAAAGCTGTTTAGTCAAAGGCGGTTGTAACGTCGTTCCTGGTCTACCAAGAGAACAATGGATTCTCACCCTAATTACATCAACACTAGGAGGCGTAATTTGTGGTTTTGCCGCTCAACCCCGTCGTCCAGGACAAGCTCTAGCTTGGCAGTGGGCTTTGATTTTCTCGCCGTTGTGGGGCATATTATTCATTGCTTTCGGCATTGGACCAGTTGTCACGCGCACTACGGAATGGCTACCTCTGATCCGCAATATCTCAGGCTTTCTGATTGGAGCGCTCGTAGCATATCTCACGCCAATATTTGGTCGTTCATCTGCTTCTGAGACGTGAATTTTGATAATCGGTAATGGGTAATGGGTAGTTGCTGGTTGACGGTTGACGGTTAACTGGTTACTGGTCACCAGCCACTAGCCACTAGTCACTAGTCACTAGCCACTAGTCACTGACAACTGATAACTGATAACTGATAAACTGGTCACTGTCCCTAGCTCCCAGCCTTTCTCTATGGAATGGCACATGATTGATGCCCAAAATCTGGCGATCGTCGATCGCGAGGTTGGCGATTATGACTTTTCTCCCGCAGAATATGAGATCGTCCGTCGTGTTATTTATACAACTGCTGATTTTGAGTATAAGAATTTAATTCATTTCTCAGAAACGGCAATGCAAACAGGAGCGGCGGCGATCGCGGCTCGCTGTACGATTGTGGTGGATGTACCGACAATCCAAGTTGGCATTCTACCCCAGATTCAAAACACCTTTGCCAATCCCCTTTATTGCAGCTTAGACGCGATCGCTCGTCCGCAAAAAGATAAGACTGCTACAGCTTGGGGAATCGAAAACCTCGCTCAGCGCTATCCCGAAGCAATTTTTGCGATCGGTCAAGACCACAGTGCATTAGCAATTTTGATAGATTTAATTGCTACTGGCGCAGTTAAGCCAGCTTTGGTCATTGCCACACCTGGGGGATTTGTCGATGTGGATGCGACCAAAAAACGCTTGCAGGAATTTTCCGTACCCCAAGTTTGGACGGAGGGTTCCAAGGGTGGTGCAACGGTAGCTACAGCAATTTTGAACGGATTGCTAGAACTAGCTTGGCTGGCTTACACCCCTGAAGAGAGCTGAGAGAATTCGGAATTCGGAATTCGGAATTAAATTGCACCCCACTTTCTGCCAATAACTGGTTACTGGTCACTGATAACTGTCTACCATTCCCGATCTTGTCTCGGTAGCTGAGGCGGTTCTTTTCTTTGAGGGGGACGGCGAGGAGAGCGAGGTTCTTCTTCGGATTCTAAGCGATCGCGACGGATGCGGTTGCTGACTTCCACAAAGACATCTCGTTGCAAGAATGGATAGTCACTCACCCAAATATCGCGGCTGGGGATGTAGATATCGGTGACTTTGGTAATATTGCTCAAATCGGCGCGATTTGACAGTACGATCATTTCCGCCACTTGACGGCGGGCAATCCCTTTGTGACTGCGGCGCAATGGTACTTGTACCTGGATGGAAAAACCAGTTTCATCTCCAACTTCGACATTTAGACGGCGTTCTAGGTTGTCTACATAGACTAGTTCGCCTTTATTGTTAACTGTTTCTTCTCTACCAATTAGCTCTTCTGAAATATAAACGTCTAAGATTCGACCGCGAAAGAAACCGCTGTATTTGTATTTGCGGTACTGTGCGTTACGCAAACTCGCCCACAGTACGGGACCCCACAGCCAATAAAAACCGCCAACCACCCCAAAGGGAAGTAGCAAACCCCCAAATCCCTCACCCAACAGCCATCGCAACAACAACACAACGACAACAGCGACAACCGAAGCTAGCAATCGGCGCAGAAAGTCAGAAAATTTTCCCCAAACGTAGCGATATTGATCGCCCGTAGCAATACGAGGAATGAGTTGTTCAAACTTCTGGCGCGTGAGTGGGACGAGCATGAGGGACTGGGGAGTAGAGTTTTGTTGACGGTTAACCGTTAACAGTTAACTGTCAACTCTTTACAATATTTTTTCTAACCCATAAACGAGGGTTTTGAGTTGGATGACTTTACGGATCGCTAGCAGCACTCCTGGCATGTAGCAGGCGCGATCGCTCGTGTCGTGACGCAAGGTATAAATTTGACCTGCTGAGCCAAAAATCACTTCTTGATGGGCAATTAACCCTGGTAGGCGGACGCTATGTATACGAATACCTTCTGCTGCGACGCTACCTCTCGCACCTGGTAATTTTTCCGTTTCTTCTACCTGGGGTGGATTAAAAATTTTCCCCAACCCAGCTAGCATCTGTGCGGTTTGCAATGCCGTACCGCTAGGTGCATCAGCTTTTTGGTTGTGGTGCAGTTCGATAATTTCGACGTGATCGAAATATTGGGAAGCTTGAACTGCTGCTTGTTGCAACAAAACCATCCCAATTGAGAAGTTGGGAATCATCAAACATCCAGTACTGGCTTTGTCAGCAAATTCCGCTAAGTCTTGAATCTGTGCTGGACTTAAGCCTGTCGTACCGACGACTGGACGCACTCCATAGGCGATCGCCGAGCGGATATTGTCATACACTGTACTCGGATGGGTAAAGTCTACCATCACCCCAATTTGCCTTTCTTGCCCCGCCATCGCCAGCATTGGTTCTAATTGGTCGGTAATTGGGACTTCCAATGGTTCTGGTAAACCCGCTAGTTCTCCTGCATCTTTACCTTGGTGTTCTGGGTTGCGATCGATTGCCCCTAGTAAGGTCAGATCGGCAGCTTGGGAAACTGCTTTGACAACTTCGCGTCCCATTTTGCCCGCAGCACCATTGATGACTACTGGGATTGGATATTGGCTATTCATTGCTTTGACGATCTCAGTCTTATCAAGGGCATTTTGGACTAATTAAGGATAGCAACTTAAGGATGGCAATGGCTGACGTAGATTGGAGTGCTTACCGTTTGACACTGCTTCTCTTTTAAAAAAACTATATATTTATTGTAACCTAAATAAGCTTTGAGGATTTTATTTAATTAATTTACCTCTATAGCAAGCTCAATTCTAAATTTCAACTGTTTATGCCAACTCTTCGTCACGTCAATTTTAAATGGCTGCGCTTACTATTTATAATTATTTTGTGTGTAGGAATAGCTTTTCGAGTTACGAATATCGATAAAAAAGTTTATTGGCACGACGAAGCTTATACTTCTTTAAGAATTGCTGGCTACACGATGAAAGACTTTTCTCAAGGAGCATACGCTCATCGAGACAGCAGTATCAAATACTTGCAAACGTTTCAACGTTTCAAACCTGGAAGTCAGTTAAAAGATACAATTCATTCTCTTGCGGTAGAAGACTCTCAACATCCACCTTTGTATTATGTTTTGTTGAGATTTTGGGTAAAATTATTTGGTAATAGTGTTACTGCAATTAGAAGTTTAAGTATATTCTTTAGCTTCTTAGTATTTCCTTGTTTATATTGGTTGTGTCTGGAATTGTTTCAATCGTATCTCATCGCCTGGATGGCGATCGCACTTTTAGCAGTCTCTCCGGTGCATGTTTTATTTGCCCAAGAAGCAAGGCAATACGCTCTCTGGACGGTGACAATTTTAGGATCGAGTGCCGCTTTGCTCAGGGCAATTCGACTGAATAAAACCCAGATTTGGATTGTCTATGCTTTCGCTTTAGCAACTAGTTTTTATACTTTTTTCTTGTCTGGATTAGTAGCCGTTGCTCATGGAATTTACGTTTTCATCATTGAAAAATTTAAGTTGAGCAAAAGAGCGATCGCTTATCTTCTCTCCTCGGGTTTGAGCTTATTACTTTTTACCCCTTGGATATTGAGCTTAATTCAGAACTATTCCATGTTTCAGATGACGACTGGATGGACGAATAATGCTTTACCCGCAGACATTTTTAGTCGTCGCTGGCTACTCAATATCGGTCATGTATTTTTCGATCTGGGTTTGGAAAAAGATCCGGAATTTCTGATTGTCTACTTTCTTTTATTATTTCTGATAGTTTACGCAGTGTATTTCACAATACGTCACGCACCTTTAAGGGTTTGGCTGTTTATTATTACCTTAATGGCTGCAACTACTTTACCGTTACTAATACCAGATATCATTAAAGGCGGACAAAGATCGATCGTACCTCGTTATTTGTTTCCTGGTTATTTAAGCATTCAGCTAGTTGTTGCTTATTTACTGAGCAAAAAAATCAGTCAATCGAGGCTATTAGCTCGTAGAATTTGGCAAGCGATCGCAACTTTACTCATTTTGGCTGGAATCATATCTTGTACGCTTAGTTCCCAAGCTAATACCTGGTGGATTAAAGAAATTAGTTATAGTAATCCTCAAGTAGCCAGCTTTCTCAATAGAGCAAATAATCCTCTCATAGTTTCTACTAATGGTTGCATCAACAATGGTAATTTACTTTCCCTTAGCTACTTATTAGAGCCAAAAGTTCGATTAAGATTAGTTGATATCGCTCCCTTAAAAGAGATACCAAAAAATTCTGGCGATATCTTTATTTATGGAGATTGTACAGAACCGGTGCGCGATAGTCTTATTAAGAAAAAACACAAACTAGAGCTAATCTTACCTTATTTATGGCAACTAAAATCAGGAAAAGAGAATTAAATTTAGAGATGTAAGGATAAAGATCCCCTTAAAAAGGGGGAGACAAGATTGTACTTAACTTAATTCCCCTTAAAAAGGAGGAGACAGAATCATTCTTAGCCTCTCTTTTCCAAAGAAAAAGACAAAACCATTCTTAGCCCCCCTTTTCAAGGCGGGTTGGGGGATCTCATTGAGTGGATAAATCAATAGAATCATTCTTAACCCCTCTTTTCCAAAGAAAAAGACAAAACCATTCTTAGCCCCCCTTTTCAAGGGGGGTTGAGGGGATCGAATCAAAACCTACGAAGTATTTTAACGCTCTACAAGTCTAACTAAAGTTAAATTCACTCATTTATGGCATTCGCTCAAAACTCCTACTCAAGAGAGAAGATATGCGATCGCCTCCTACGGCAAGATCGATCCGAAAACTAAAATTAAAACAAAGCAATTAAGGAGCGCTTATTGTTAGCAACCTTAGCAATTGTGTTTCTAAAAGTTTTTACTCTAAAGAAACGCTAATTTTAGTAATCAAAATCATTGGAGGATTCAAATGAAGCAAGTAGTTGATAAATTGAAGAACATGGGCTTGCGTCGAATCGTTACCCTATTTTTAGCAACGATCTTATTTGTCGCGCTGCCAGCATTCCAAGCAAACGCTGTAGAATCTCCAGCAGGAGAATACAACCCTGTCACTCCTGATACTGTCAAGCGCATTCAAGAAAAAGCTGAAGATTTGGGAGACGCGCCAGGTAGAAGAATAGGTAATACTGGGCTAGAAAATATCAAGACGCTACCCAAAAAGATTCCTGAAGTCCTCGACCTCAAAGCCAAGCAAACTAAAGTAACATTTGACACTAAAGAGCCGAACAAAAAAGCAGCTATGGATGAGGCTCAAGCAGAAGTTGAGAACAAACGCTAGAGATTGCTATCTTGGGTTGCGTTTTTAAAAAGAGAATACGGTGCGGAGAGTACCAGTAATAATTGTGCCATTATCTGCTTGATTGCTAGGGTTGGCGATCGCTTGAACTAAAGGGGCGATCGCTAGATTTTCATTTAGGGGAAAGCTATAGTAGGCTTCAAAGTTTGTTTGAGTCGCATCCCCTACAGCATTTTCCACAAAAGGCTGACCTGCCGCAATTCCTGCTACAGCACCAGGTAGTAATAAATTGCGTAAAGATATCCCCACCATCCAGTAAGACGGTTCGAGATCTCCAAAAATTGTATCGTCATAGTTACCGTAGCCGTAGCGCCCGAAAAGCCCAAGTTGGCGCGATAAATCGAGTTCGACATTCGCTCCAAACACATCGAAATGGCGATCGAATGTATTTCCACCACTGTACTGTAAGCGTACAGTAAAAGCTGGGTTGGGAGAGTATTCTAACTCAACCGTTCCCTGATAAGGATTGCCAAATAAACCGCGATCTCCACCCTCATCTGGGTAGAGTAGAGTTGTTAAAGCCGATATGCCTTCAACCTCATCGCGACTGCCAGAATTTTCAGCGTCTGCCGCAAGATACATTGCCCGTAACGTGAAAAACTCGTTCGCTTGCCAGTTAACAACCGCCCCAGCGCCTTGTTCGTGAATCGGAAAGAGAAGGTAGTTGTTAACCAGCGCTTGAGTCGAAAAATCAACAAAACTGCGGTTAGCATAACGATTGCGATCGAGATAATCTGTAGGTGCGATCGCAGTCCCTAAAACGACTTGGAGATTTTTGGCGGCGCTAAAGCTGTAGTAAAGCCGACCCAGCCCCAAGTTTCCATTCCTAGACGGTCTGACCGAGAAATCAAGTCCGCTGCCGAAATTAGGTTCTAATACTCCGGCTGCATTATCGCGGTTGCCGTTACTGCCAGTATCTAAGCGAATTTTGAGTAAGTCAGTACCAGAAAAACTCGTATCAAAATCTAACTGAGTCCTGTAAAATAACGTAGTAATAGGATTATTATCGGCAATTTCCGTACCTGTAGGGTCGCGAAGGGAATCGCCGCCAAAGCCACCCCCATTAATTGCAAAGATAACTTGACCTGCAAGTTTAGTCGTTGTGGAAAACTCATGTGCCTGGAGTACGGCGCTTCGAGCTTCCAGCGAGTCTAAACGGCTTTGTAAAGCTTTTAATTCCGCAGTATACTCTTGCAGAAGTTTTTCGAGAGTCGCTAAATCATCTTGAGTTGCTTGTACTGGCTTGCCATTAGCGATCGCTCCCTCCAATTGCCGTACCACCGCACTCAAAGCCGCCGCAAATTCGTAGCGACTCAAAGCACGATTGCCGAGAAAATTTCCATTCGGATAGCCTGTAACTATTCCATAGCGCGAGATTAAAGATTGCAACGCTCGACTTGCCCAGTCGTCGGGTTGCACGTCAGAGAGTTGGGAAACTTGGGAAGTCGGGAGTTGGGAGTGGGAGGGTGGGAGTTGGGAGTGAGAGAGTGGGAGTTGGGAGTTGGGAGTGGGAGAGTGGGAGTCGGGAGTGGGAGAGTGGGAGTTGGGAGTTGGGAGTTGGGAGTCAGTATGACTTTTAACTTTTGACTTTTGACCTTTGACTTTTATTGACGTTTGGGCTTGTAGTGGAGTTATCTGAGCTAAAAAGCACAGAATGCTAATACCACTGACTAGGAGGGAATAATATTTGCCCATTTTTTAGCGAAAGTGTTTGAAAGTGCCTGCTGGGATGAATTTGCGATCGCGCCAGATAACAAATCTTTCGATGAGCCACAGGTGTGTTAAATCCTATATGCGATGATACAGTCTATTTGTACGGATACTAAATTTTTCTGTATTGGGTTGAATCGTGAACCAACCGCTCAGGTTTGACGTAACCGAGAAGCCGCATCCTGAAGACATAGAATTTATTTTGCAACAACTGCTGGCATTTAATCGCGATCGCGCGGGTGAAGGGAATTTCCAGCAGTTAGCTATCTTTTTGCGAGATGCAGGCGATCGTTTGGCTGGCGGATTGATTGGTTCGACTTATTGGCAGTGGTTGTATGTCGATATTTTATGGATAGATGAAACTTGGCGCGGACAAGGCTACGGTCATGCTTTACTGGAGGCTGGGGAGCAAGAAGCTGTCAGACGCGGCTGTAAATATGCTTGTTTAGATACATTTAGTTTCCAAGCACCAGAATTTTACCAGCAACAGGGATACGTCATTTTTGGTGAATTACCAAATTTCCCGCCAGGTTACAGCAGATTCTTTCTTAAAAAAGAGTTGTCACCAAATTAAGTTCGGGAGGACATGACATGAAGACTGTACGGGTGAGAGCGCCGGAACTACCTCAAAATCAGCCTTGGCTGAATACTGACAAGCCGCTATCGCTTCAACAACTCAGAGGTAGAATTGTCATTCTCGATTTTTGGACTTATTGCTGCATTAACTGCTTGCACGTTCTGCCAGATTTGAAATATTTAGAACAGAAGTATAAGGACAGCCTCACGGTTATTGGCGTTCACTCGGCTAAATTCGACAATGAAAAAGATGTCGATAATATTCGTCAAGCCATCCTGCGGTATGACATCGAGCATCCAGTCGTAGTTGACAGTGGCTTTCAGGTGTGGCAACAATATGCAGTACGTGCGTGGCCCACTCTAACGGTAATCGATCCAGAAGGGTACGTCATTGGCTCTGCTGCTGGAGAAGGAAATCGAGATGTTTTAGACGAATTAATTGCCAAGCTAATTCAAGAGTATCGAGTCAAAGGTGCAATCGCATCTCCAGAAATTAGCTTCATTTTAGAAAAACAACGGCAACCATTAATTAAACCTCTAGCATTTCCTGGTAAAGTATTGGCGACTGCCACTGGATTATTTATTGCTGATTCAGGACATCACCGCATTATTTGGAGTACCCTCGACGGAGAAATTCTACACGTCATAGGTACGGGAAAATCTGGATTAATCGATGGAGACTTTACCCAAGCGCAATTTTTTGCCCCCCAAGGCATGGTACTGGACGAAGAGAACCAATTACTCTACGTAGCAGATACCGAAAATCATGCGATTCGCCGCATCAACTTACCGTTACAGCGTGTAGAAACCATCGCCGGAACCGGAGAACAAAGCCGTAATATCCGTCCTTATGGTGGTATTGGTCAAAAAACAGCCTTAAATTCCCCTTGGGATTTGGTGATGGTGAAGAGTTATCTCTTCATTGCAATGGCAGGAAATCATCAAATCTGGCAAATGGATTTAGAAAAAGGCATCTTGCAAACTTACGCGGGTACGGGTGCTGAAGCGTGTTTAGATGGTTTAGTCGCAGATTCGGCTTTCGCACAACCGAGTGGCATTACCACCGATGGTAGAGAATTATACGTTGCTGATAGTGAAGGTAGTTCGATTCGTCGTATTGGCTTAATGCTCGATCCTCAAGTACGGACAATCTGCGGGAGTGGCGAGTTGTTTGGCTTTGGCGATGTTGATGGTACTGGTGCTGACGTGCGACTCCAGCATTGTTTAGGGATAGAATACGCTCAAAATTTCTTGTGGATAGCCGATACTTATAACCACAAAATTAAATTAGCGAACCCCCATAGCGGTAATTGTCAACATGTTCTGGGGGATGGAGTCGCTAGTTTACAGGACGGACAAGGTAAAAATAGCTGCTTTAACGAACCATCGGGACTAAGTGTTTTTGGTTCTAACTTGTACGTCGCCGATACGAATAACCATGCAATTAGGCGAGTAAAATTAGATACATTGACTGTAAACACAATGGAATTTCCAGGTTTATGTGCGCCTAATGTTTGTATTCCGTAGCGTCAATAAATCTAGCAATCTAGCTACAATGGCTTGGCAGATGTTTGCTAATCGACAACGCTTTCTGCTACGCAACGCATGAACCAACAGCTCAACAATGCTTTTACCCTGTTCCTCAGCTTGCTTGTCGAAGCAATGCCGTTTTTGCTGCTGGGGGTGTTATTCTCTGGGTTACTGTTGCTATTTGTGGACGAACGCAAGTTAATTGCTAAATTACCCAAAAATCCACTGTTAGGTGCTTTGGTTGGCAGCATGGTAGGATTTTTATTTCCCGTGTGCGAGTGCGGTAATGTCCCCGTGGCGAGACGGATGTTAATGCAGGGAGTGCCTACACCCGTAGCAATTGGCTTTTTATTAGCAGCACCAACGATTAATCCAATTGTCATTTGGGCAACATGGACGGCATTTCGCGATCAACCAGAAATTGTCGTTTTACGAATCGTATTTTCCTTAGCGATCGCCACTATTATAGGTTGGGTATTCAGCGCCCAAAAAGATTTGCGTCCCCTATTACAACCAGCTTTAGCAGCAGCTTGGCAACCAAAACAGCAGCCGCAAAAAGATAAGAAAAAAACCTCATCTAACTTATTACAATCGGGTACGTTTTGGCTATCAGGATCGGGAGATCCGATTAGGATAGATGCCTCAGTATTACAGGCAAGTCTGGCAGCATCCACGCCAGTTAAACCAATACCAGAACGCTTACAGTTGTTATTAGACAATACCATACAAGAACTGCGCGAACTCGGTTCTGTGTTAGTCATTGGGAGCGCGATCGCAGCATTGATTCAAGTTTTTGTTCCCCGCGAGGTCATTTTAAATCTTGGTGGTGGCGAAATTACCTCTATCCTTACCATGATGCTCTTAGCGGCAGTCGTATCAATTTGTTCTACTGTAGATTCATTCTTTGCCCTATCCTTTGCCTCCACTTTTACTAGCGGCTCGTTACTAGCCTTTTTAATCTTTGGACCCATGATTGACCTCAAAGGCATTGGTCTAATGCTATCAATATTCAAACCCCGAGCAATTATTTATCTATTTGCTTTAGCTGCTCAATTGACATTTTTATTTACATTATTTGTTAATTTATACGTTATTTAATGGTTGACAGTTGACAGCTAACGGTTAACTGTCAACTGTCAACCGTCAACCATCACCCCATGAATCAAAACTCGAAAATTTACAATTGGCTAGAAGTATTTGCGATCGCTGCTTGGGGCAGTTTGATGCTGAAATACTGGCTGACTGGTAAGCTAAATTTATTAATTCACCCCGATTACTTTTGGTTAGTAATTTCTGGGGGAATTGGGTTCTTAAGTGTAGCAGGTTTAAAGGCTTGGCAACTCCTGCGTCAACGCCGTATATTGCCAGTGCGTCATATCAGTTTACTTCCACCTGGGTTTAGCAGTACTTTGCTCATAGTCACTGCGATCGCAGGGTTGATTTTCACTCCTCGCGTTTTTGCCAGCCAAACCGCTATGCAAAGAGGGGTAACAGACTTTCTCGCCGCTACCCGTTCACAACCCCAAGCCTTTCACGGTTCTGTCAAACCAGAGGAGCGATCGCTTTTAGATTGGGTGCGCACGCTGAATGTTTATCCCGAACCTGACGCATATACAGGTCAAAAAGTCAAGGTACAAGGGTTTGCGATCCATCCACCTGAATTTCCACCGAATTACTTGCTCCTTTCGCGGTTTGTCATTACCTGCTGCGCCGCTGATGCCTATCCGGTAGGGTTGCCAGTCAAATTGACGGAAGATCGTCAAGCTTATCCTCCCGATACTTGGTTGGAGGTAGAAGGACAAATGATCACCGAAACTTTAAAAGATAAACGTCAATTAACTATTCAAGCTAATGCTGCCCCCAAGAAGATTCCCGAACCCCAAAATCCTTACGAGTATTAAGAGAAAACTAGTTTACTCTTATTCCCCCCTTTCATAAGGGGGGTTAGGGGGGATCTTTGAAGATCTATCGCTTTTAACTGAACCGTCTTGGGTTAGGAGGAATCTTTGGGTCAGTGGCGTAGTTTTTCGATCCCCCAACCCCCGATGAATTGGGGGCAATAGATCGATCGCACATGGTGTGAGTCGCACATTAATCGGCACTACGGGTTAAGAAAGGGACATCCACCACTTCGCCTGTAACTTCTCCGACTTTAACTTGTAAACCAACACCACCAGCTTTAGTACGGATGTAACCTAGTCCAAAACTACCCTCATCCGTATCGGTATAGCTGGTGAGAATACCCACTTTCTCTTCACCTACAGTAATAATACTACCTGGTGCAGCGGGAGCGTTGAGGCGAATTCCCCATAGGTGTTGCTTGACTCCCTTGTAAGTATTCAGACGTGCAATTGTCTCTTGACCGATATAGCAGCCTTTATTAAAAGAAATAGTTTGCCACAAGCCTGCTTCTAAAGGATTGTAATCTTCAGTCAGTTCCTTATCGGGGACGGGACGACCTTGTTCGATCCGCAATTGTTCCCAAACGCGATCGCCTAGAGGGACTGCACCAGTTTCTACGAGGTGATTCCAAACGATCGCCGCTTTGTCTGCTGGCACAATTAGGGTGTAACCAGGTGTGGCTAAACCACTCCCAACCGCTACCCGAATTTCTATATCTTTGAGCTGAACTAACTGGTGGCTGGCGTAGGGATGACTAATAATTGAACTCACGCCAAGTTTTGCCAAAATTTCATCGCTTTTAGTGCCGAGAAGACTGAAAATAGTAGTTTCACCAGTTATATCTTCTAGTTGGACGCGATCGGCAAAAAAGATATAGCGATCGAGCCAATCTATCAGATACTGACGGCGATTAGGAGAAACGATCAGTAGTACTGCGTCTTCAGTCACATAAGCAGTTGCTAGATCGATCGTGCGGGCAGTAGAAGAGACAAAAACCGTGTCGCAGCCCTGCCCTGGTTTTAGAATTTGAAAATCGTTAGTACTTTGGTTGTGTAAAAAGCGAATGCGATCGTCATCGGTAACGCGAATGACACCCCAGTGGGAGCGATCGCATATTGCTACCCCTTCCCGTACCGCTTGCACGGCTACTGCATCGTTGTCAAAACTCATCGGAATCTTATTTCCGGCAATTTCCTCAAAAATTGCCCCCACTGCCGCTTGAACTGTCTGTAACTGCTCTCTCATAATATTTTTATGTAATGGGTAATGGGGAAGTCAAAAGTTAAAAGTTAAAAGTCAAAATTCACTACTCATTACTCACTACTTAATACTCACTTGACCACTCCTCACTCCTCACTCCTCGCTCCTCACTAAATCTTCGGCAAACTACTAAATACTTGTTCGACTGCTGCACCTGCTTTAGTATCTAAACGCTGCCAGTCTATTTCTCCGGTATCGTCGATCAAACTAGTGTCAATTTCTACCGAGCTATTAGTGGATGTCGAGTCTGTATTATATTGCTGAAAGCAAACCTGATAGCACAGTTCCCACAGATCGAAATTATACTGTTGGTCTTGGTTTTGTAGAGATAACTGATATCCTGGTTGGGGAGTCGGAAGGTTGGCGATCGCCTGTTCTATTTCTGCCGTGCGTTCTGGAGATGCACCATCCAATTCTTGCAACAGCAAGATCACCCTAGTTTTCATTTCCTCTGTCGTGTCTGGAGACCAGATTAATACGTTCTCGTAGGTTCCCTGCCACGCTGATTCGTCTAAATGCTTGCGAATGTGGTCGATGATGCGAATAAAAGCAGGTTGCATTAAGAGTTCTGCCTGTTGCCATGCAACTGGATCGGTAATTCTCGGTGGCATGGGTATTCTCCCGCGATGTGGAACAGAGATCGACGCGATTGCGATCGCGCTGCCGATTCCTTCATGCTACCGTACGCGCCAGCAGAATTAATGGGTGGGGACGTGGAGCGATCGCCATTGGGTATCAAATCTGAGCAGTAGGTTAAACAAAGCTTGAGTTATTTCTATTAGTAACATTGAGAATGGTATGAGTAAAAAGAGCCAATTCAATAAACTCAGAACCATAAAAATACCAATAAATACTATCCGTAGATAAATATGAATTTGACTCGAAAAACTCTTATAGTTAAATACAAAATTATAGAGCGAGTATTTTAACTTCAAAGCTTCTACTATTCCCGTGCGTGCCTGTTCTTGTTCTGGATCGAGTCGCAACGATTCGCGAAAACATCGTTCAGCCAAATCTCTATTCCCACAATATAAATATACCCAACCTTTAATCGCATAAGCGGCTGTATTTTCCGGGTCTTGAAAGATTGCTGCATCCACCGTGGTTTGTGCTTCTTGGTAGCGGCGTAGGCGTAATAAAGCCATAGCGCGAAGATTGAGACACAACACATGCTCGGCATCTAAATTCAATCCCTGTTCTGCACTGGACAATGCGCGATCTCGATCTCCTTGTGCTAATTGAATGACTGACAACAAGGCGAAATAATCGGCGATTTCTGGTTCTAAGCGAATCGCTTCTTGAGCTGCTTTTTTGGCTGACTTGAGTTGCTTTTGAATATAGAGAATTTTAGCTAAATTATAATGAGTATCAGATAAGTCAGGTGCTAAATACACTGCTCGCTTCGCTGCTTGAGTTGCTTCTCGATCTCGTTCCATTTCTATTAAGCATATACTTAAGAGAGCATGGGCAAAAGAACTATTTGGATCGATGGCTAATTGTCGTTCAATTTCTGTTGCTGCCAACTTATAGCGCGATTGCTCGATTAAAATTAATGCTTTGTCTAAATTTATAAACATAGAAAATTATGACTAATCCGTATATGCCAATTTTTTATTTACTTTGTTTTATGGTCTATGACTGGCAGGGGGCATTAATTAACGCACTCTACGAGCCTTATGTCTTTTATTTTTTATTATTTCAATTTTTTAAAAAGCTTTTAAATTTAAAATAGCCTGTTTTTGTCTTTTGTTACTTGTAAGTAATTTAAAATCTCATCATAAATTCCATTCTCATTGGCATAAGTCGCATAATTACGTGCAGTGGCGAACCACTCGGTAACGGAAGGATGAATGACTTCAACTGCGGCTAGAAAATCTTTGGTTGTGAGAGGTTTAGGGATGCCTTGCTTTATCGCTGCCTGGAGTTTTCTGTCTACGGCTAAATCTACAACTGCCTTTAAATCTGCCCCAGAAAAGTTAGCAGTTTTTTTACTTAAATAATCGTAGTCGATAGCTTCAATTGGCTTATGACGGCAGAGGATGCGCAAAATGTTGACCCGCGCATGACGATCGGGTGGTGGAACAAACATAATGCGATCGAAGCGCCCTGGTCTACGAAAGGCTGAATCCAAATGCCAAGGAGCGTTAGTAGCAGCTAAAATCAGAATGCCATCGTTAGGGCTTTCTACACCATCTAATTCGGCAAGAAACTGATTGACAATCTGGCGACCGCTACTATATCGCATATCAGTGCGTTTAGCAGCGAGAGCATCGACTTCATCAAAAAAAAGCACGCAAGGCTTAGATCGTCGTGCCTGCTCAAACAGTTCGTGTAAGTTCTTTTCACTACTACCCAACCACATATCTAAGACATCATTGATGCCTATAGATAAAAATCTCGCTTTAATTTCTCCAGCTGTAGCTCTGGCTAAATAAGTTTTACCGCAACCAGGGGGACCATACATTAAAACTCCTCCCCCAATTCGTTGACCGTAAGCTTGATAAATTTCTGGATGCGCTAATGGGTGAACAATTTTCAGCCGAATTTCTTCCTTAATAGCATCCATTCCACCAACATCTTGAAAAGTAATTGATGGTTGCTCCAAGGGTGCTTCAACCGCAGTACTAACATCTAATTCGTACTCCGGTATTTTGTACTCTAGCGATTGAGATTCTGGGGTTCTGTACTCTGAAACAGAAGCTTTATGAGTAGTGACATCAGCGATGCCAAGCCGCTCTGCCAACATAGGATCGTTTATTTCTGGATCGAGTGCGACAGCTATGTGAAAATGTGTAGATGCATTTGTCGCATCACCTGCATGGAGCAGCAGACGAGCGTAGAGTAAGTGAGCAAAAGCTGGAGGCTCAGAGCTTTTGAGCAGATTTTCAACCAGCACTATTGCCTGAGAATTTTTGCCTTGGTGATAAAAAGCAGAAGCCAAATTGAGCTGTAGAAAATGGTTTTCAGGCATCAATGACAGAGCAAGGCGATACTCTTGTTCTGCCTCCTCAAATTGCCCTAATTCCATCAGAGTATTTGCCAAATGTTGGCGGAGCGGTAGATTATCGGGCGAAACAAGCAAGGCTGCACGCAAAGCCCGCAGAGTATCTTCACTACTAGTCATAAATGCTTCTGATTCATCTCTAATATAAGATGCCCAGATCGAATCAGAAATTTTACATTAGTGAGGAGTGAGGAGTGAGGAGTGAGGAGTGAGGGGGACAAGGGGGACAAGGGGGACAAGGGGGACAAGGGGGACAAGGGGGACAAGGGGGACAAGGGGGACAAGGGGGTAATTCCAAGCCACTAGCCACTAGCCACTAGCCACTCTCCCGACTTTTGACTTTTGACTTTTGACTTTTGACTTACTCATTACCAATAGCTGGTCGATGCTGGCTCCAAAATTTATCGACTTCGAGTTGGGCGGCGATCGCAATAATGGTAGCTTCGGCTGTAGGACGACCGACGATTTGAATGCCGATGGGTAAACCGTTAGGCGCAAAACCAGTGGGAATAGCGATCGCGGGTAGTCCGCTAGCATTAAAAGGCGGACAGGGAGCAACCCAATGAATGATTTTTTGTAGCGTCTCTTCCGGGCTTAATGCTGCCCACTCGCCCACTCGAATTGGTGGATGCATGTATGTGGGTAAGATCAGCGCATCTACTGAGTCGAAAAATGCCACAATCCGTCTGGCAATAACTTGTACCTGCGCGACAGCACGGAGATAATCTCCCGCAGAACCCGATTGTTCGAGCAACCACTGATTCATCGGTTGCAAGATTTCTTTTGGTAGTCCAGCATAAGCTACGCCTGCTTGCCACACAGTTGTAAATGGCTCGATTAATCCCGTGAAATCGGGACAGCTTTCTTCTATTTGATGCCCCATTGCTTCTAATAGCCTCACCGTACCCAAAACCGCTTGCTGGCAGACTGGATCTGCCGTCCCGATTTGAGGTAGCGAGTTGGTAAAGGCGATGCGCAGGCGTTCGGGCGATCGCGTCGTAGCAGCCAGGAATGAGGGATTTGGTGCGGGTAACCAATACGGATCGCCCGTCACATATCCTGACATCACGTCTAGTAAGGCAGCAGCATCGGAGACAGTACGGGCAATAGGACCGTTTGCTGCGACACCACTTAATTGATCGCCCAATGGGGCATAGGATACCCGTCCTCGGGCTGGTTTGATGCCTACTAAACCACAACAGAAGGCGGGACCGCGAATTGAGCCGCCTGCATCGGAGCCTTGGGCGATCGCGCACAATCCTGCGGCTACAGCCGCCGCCGATCCCCCACTAGAACCCCCTGGTGTATACTCTGGATTCCAAGGATTGCGGGCAGGAGGAAATCCCGGCGGTTCGGTGTAGGGAAAAGAGCCTAATTCAGAAGTGGCGGTTTTACCCAAGACAATGAATCCAGCTTGTTTCACCTGCGCCACCACAGCATCATCGTAAGTCGCCACGCGATCGCGCAGTGCTGGACTGCCATAACTACAAGGGACATCAGCCACGGGATTCATGTCTTTAATCGCGATCGGCACGCCAAAAAAAGGTGGTAACTCAGTCGGGTCTTGAGTTCCAGCTAGCATTTCTGTCTGAGTTTGTGCCTGGGCGATCGCCATTTCTGCCATCACCGTAAAATAGCAACCTAACTGCGGATTGAATTGTTCAATTCGTTCTAGATAAAGCTGCACCACCTCTAGTGGCGAAACTTCTTTATGGCGAATTAGCCGCGCTTGTTCTAGAGCTGGAGCAAATGCTAGATCGATTGAATTCATAATTCCACAGTTTTGATTTTTGTGTTTCGGTTGCTCAGTTGTTCCTAGATTGTCCCCTTTTAACTTTTAACTTTTGACTTTTGACTTGCCTATCCTCCAGCTGGTTCGAGACGAATCAACTGTCCATTATTATCATCTGTCAAGACATACAGCAGTCCATCAGGACTTTGGCGCACGTCGCGCACGCGCTGACCGATCTCGATCGCCTGCTGGTTGACCACATTACCCTGAGCATCTAAGTCAATGTGCCGCACATCCTGGGAGACAAGTCCACCTGCAAATAAATCGCCTTGCCATTGCGGGAATTTGTCCCCACTATAGAATGCTAGACCCGAAGGTGCTATTGCTGGTGTCCATACCAGTTTGGGATCTACCATACCAGGGCGCGATCGCTCTTTAGTTATTTCTTCTCCGCTATATTCACGGCTGTATGTGACGATGGGCCAACCATAGTTTTCGCCTGCTTGCACGAGATTGAGTTCATCACCACCCTGCGAACCGTGTTCTGTTGCCCATATCCGGTTATTCACTGAGTCGAAGGTCAAGCCTTGAATGTTGCGATGTCCGTAGCTCCAGATCGCAGGCTCAGCATCAGTAGATTTCACAAAGGGGTTATCTTGTGGTATCGAACCATCATCGTTGAGCCGCACAATTTTACCAAGACGACTGCGGCGGTTTTGCGCCTGTTGACGGATTAACTCGCCATTGAGTTGAATCGGTGGGTTGCCACCATCACCGATCGCCAATAGCATAGTACTGTCAGGCAACCAAAAGATGCGCGAACCAAAGTGTTGCAAGCCAGACTTAGTTGGGGAAACCTCAAAAATAACTTGCAGATTGCTCAAGCTTTTCCCGTCAAATGTAGCGCGGGCGAGGCGGGTGCGGTTTGCCTGCTCTGTACCGTGGGAATATGTTAGATAGACTAAGCGATTTTCAGCGAAGCGCGGGTGAACTGAAACATCCATCAAACCGGCTTGACCACCCGTAAGGACTTCGGGAACTCCTGCAATCGGTGTTGGATCGAGTTGCCCATTCCGCAGAATGCGCAATTGTCCCGATCGCTCGGTGATTAACATCGATCCATCTGGTAGCCATGCAAGGCTCCACGGATGGTCTAAGCCTTCTACTACAGTCGTTTTTTGAATGCCTTGAGCAGCAGCAACATTCCCGCTTTCAGAGACGCTAGGATTGCTCGATGATGAATTGGGCGCTGTCGTTTGTGCAGTTGTAGAGGCGTTAGGTTGTTGTGTCACAGAACAACTTGCAATAGCTAATAGGGCGATCGCACTCCCTACTCCTTTCATCCAACCGTAAGTTTTTACTTTCATATTTGTTCGGCTGTAATCGTTTTTTATCTCTAGAGTGATAGATGAATGTGACAGAAAAATGTCGATCGCGGCGAACCTATTTATCCTATTTGCCCAAGGCTAAAACAGCATTCTGCCCGCCAAAGCCAAAACTCAAACAGAGCGAGTGTCTGACTGTTGCTCTTCGCGGCGTGACGATCGCATCGAGATCGAATTGAGGCGATCGCAGTCCCGTACATGGCGGTAATATGTGATGACGTAATGCCATCAGGCAGAATGCCGCACCAATGGCTCCAGAAGCTCCCAGAGTATGCCCCGTGGCTCCTTTTGTGGAACTTACGGGAACCCCATGAGGAAACAAATATTGAATTATTTGTGCTTCGCGCTTGTCGTTGAGCTGGGTCGCCGTACCGTGGGCATGGATGTAATCAATATCTTGCGGTGTTAAATTGCCGCGCTCCAGACATTGTTTGATTGCCGCGATCGCACTCCTACCCGTTGGCTCTGGCTGAGCTGCATGAAAAGCATCGTTTGTCAAGCCATAACCTAACACGCGACCGTAAATTTTTGCCGAACGCTGCTGGGCTATTTTTGCTGATTCCAACACCAGTACAGCCGCTGCCTCCCCCAGCACCAATCCTTCTCTATGGCGATCGAATGGATAAGCGCCAGTAGTTGCCAGTGCGCCCATCTGCCTAAATCCAGCCAAAGTTAAGGGGGTAATCGGCGCTTCAACTGCACCAACAATTGCCCGTTGGCATTGCCCAGTTTCAATTAATAAACTCCCTTGAGCGATCGCCCAAATCCCCGTCGCACATGCTGCCATTGGAGACGATACTATACCTATTGCTCCAATTTGTCTTGCTGCTATTGTAGCGATCGCATTTGGTAAAGTTTCTGAGAATTCGGGAGTGGGAGAGTGGGAGTCGGCAGTTGAAGCAACTTTTGACTTTTGACTTTCAACTTTTGACTTTATCAGCTCTTCCCAAACTGCTTGCTGGCTGCGACTAGAACCGATGACTACGCCGCAGTCTGGTAAAGGTGGTTCCAACCCTGCATCTACTAAAGCATCTGCTACAGCTAATTGAGTTAACTGTTTTACGTCTGCTGGTTGTTTGTAAATGAATGCTAAAGGTAGAGCAGCTAGTTCTGGAAAAGGCTGCTCTAACTCAATGCCAATACAACCGAGTGTTAAGTTTTTCCAGCTGGTTTCTAAGCTTTCTCCCAAGCTGGAAATCAGAGCGATACCTGTGACGACAACTTCCACGCTTTGGGGTGAGAGGTTAAGAGGAGAGGCGCACGGCGTGCGCCCAAATTCCCAAATTAAAATTAACTATTTACCACCGTTCTTTAGCTTGTCACTGCCTTCAGTCACTTTAGCAGAGTCAATGCGATCGCCCTGTTGAATTTTGTCTACTACGTCCATACCGCTAGTCACTTTACCAAATACGGCGTAATCTCCGTCGAGAAAACTCAAATCGGCAAGGGCGAAATAAAACTGAGAAGAGGCGGAATCTGGCTGTTGCGATCGCGCCATAGCTACAGCCCCTCTAAGATGCTGTAAAACTGGTTGTTTTCTAACTCCCGCACTTTTCAGCGTCCGACTGTAGATCGGATCTGTTGCTCCTGTTGGCTTAATTTCTAAAGGAATCTGACGTTCTGTTCCTGTATCTGGATCGATAAAACCGCCAGTTCCTAGACGCTGAGGTGAAAAATTGGGGTTTTTGCTTTGCGGATCTCCTCCTTGCACCACAAAAGGTTGTTCTGGTGGTCTGCTCTGGGGACCGATCACTCGATGGAATACGAGTCCATCATAGACACCCCGTTGTACCAAATCGACAAAATTGCCAGCAGTCAGAGGTGCATTCTTGCCATCTACCTCGATAGTAATTGGCTGCCCCTTCACCGTCATCACAACTGTTGCCGTTCCCTCTAGAGTTGGTAAATTCTTCATTTGAACGCTACTTGTTTGAATTGCAGGTACAGGTGTGGTTTCAGCCACCGCATTGTCGGGGGAAGCAGAATTAGCCACTGGGTTAGGCGTACATCCTGCCAAATATAACCCACCAATCATTAATACTAAAACCAACCACTGCCGGACTTTTAACTGCATTTGCCTCTTCGATCGCGCTTAGGTAAAAAGTTTCAGAAGGCAAAATCTTGCTTCCGAATGCTCTACCAGGGTACATCTGCTTCCCCAAAGCAAATTCTGCATTTTTAATTAAATTACTTGATGAAATTACAGTCCTTCTAGCGGCACAGCTAAAAATCGAGCCAATTCTGCTCCATCGTTCTCCAGCTTAGTAATAGATAGAGGTTGACCTACTCGCGTCAATGGAATATTGCGTCGTCCCTTGACTCGTATATAAAGTTCTCGACGCGGGTTCAAGCCTTCTTTAATCTCTAAACGCACAGCTTGAATGTCTTGTAAGGGAGCTTTAATTTCGATGCGGCGGTTTTTCCCCGGAAATCCCCACCGAAAAATGTGAAATTCACCCTTCTCCTTGTCAAACTCATTGTAGCCACCGCCTACATCCAGCAAAATCATGCCCCACAGATACAGCGCTAGCAGCAGACCCGCGACTCCATAAAATCCAATCGCTATACCTTGGGGAATGAAAACGAGCTGGGTCGGCTCGGCAAAAGGAATTAAATTAATTTGCAAGTAACTAGAAAGTCCAGCCAAGAAAAAGCCTATCCCACCGATGGAGACGACTGTAGCCCACCAGTAATTGCTGAATCGTCGCGAACCTAAAACTTTCTGATTCAAGCAGCTGGAAGTACTATTCTTGTTTGCCTTAGCTTCCGAATCACCGGAATTGGTGGTTGTTGATGCCGTCATGTCACTACCCTGCTCAGTTAAACTACTGAAGGCGGTTTTCCACTCTTATTATTCACATAGTAGGTTTCCTGATTCAACCTGTGAACAATCTGAGAGAACTGAGAAAACTTGTGTCAAATTGTAAAAATTCTCATATTTGATTAGACTATAATCTAACACTAAACACCCAATCCGCTTTTGTGGATTGGGCTTGAGGTGCGGTCACTGCGATCGATTAAGAAACATTAATCAGCCGTGCTGTCAAGTTACTGCTTTTCGCGGCAACACTGACATGGCATTCTAGTGAGAAAGGCGTTAATTACTACAACGATTTTCTTGCCTGCGGAGTTGGATCTAAACCATCTCCTAGTCAACAAAAAGTTAATTCCTCAAAAAGCGTTGCAATTTTTAGTAAACCCAGAGGATTTTAAATGACAATTGCAGTAGGACGCGCACCGAGTCAAAGAGGATGGTTTGACGTTCTCGACGACTGGCTCAAGCGCGATAGATTTGTATTCGTCGGTTGGTCGGGGCTATTACTATTCCCCTGCGCCTACCTAGCACTAGGAGGATGGCTGACCGGAACCACATTCGTCACCTCGTGGTACACGCACGGGATTGCCAGCAGCTACTTGGAAGGAGCCAACTTCTTAACCGTAGCCGTATCGACCCCAGCCAACAGCATGGGACACTCGTTGCTGTTCTTGTGGGGACCAGAAGCGAACTGGGACTTCACGCGCTGGTGTCAGTTGGGTGGCTTGTGGGCATTTGTCGCCTTACACGGGGCATTTGCACTGATTGGATTCTGCCTGCGGCAGTTAGAGATTGCC
Organism: Scytonema millei VB511283; assembly: GCF_000817735.3. Lineage (NCBI taxonomy): Bacteria > Bacillati > Cyanobacteriota > Cyanophyceae > Nostocales > Scytonemataceae > Scytonema > Scytonema millei. Next base: position 1,293,779 of record NZ_JTJC03000001.1, read on the forward strand.
CGCTTGGTGGGGATCAGACCATACAACGCATTAGCATTCACAGGTCCAATTGCGGTGTTTGTGAGCGTCTTCTTGCTCTACCCCTTGGGACAGTCCGGCTGGTTCTTTGCGCCATCATTTGGAGTCGCGGCAATCTTCCGGTTCTTGCTGTTCTTCCAAGGGTTCCATAACTGGACGCTCAACCCCTTCCACATGATGGGAGTCGCCGGGGTATTAGGAGGAGCGCTGTTGTGCGCGATTCACGGGGCGACGGTGGAAAACACGCTGTTTGAAGACGGCGATAGCTCCAACACCTTCCCTGCCTTCAACCCGACTCAATCGGAAGAGACCTATTCGATGGTGACGGCAAACCGCTTCTGGTCGCAGATTTTCGGGATTGCCTTTTCCAACAAGCGCTGGTTGCACTTCTTCATGCTGTTCGTGCCAGTGACTGGTTTGTGGATGAGTGCAGTGGGAGTCGTCGGCTTGGCGGTGAACCTGCGGGCATATGACTTCGTCTCTCAAGAGCTGCGGGCAGCGGAAGACCCCGAGTTCGAGACTTTCTACACCAAGAACATTCTGCTCAACGAGGGCATCCGTGCCTGGATGGCACCTCAAGACCAACCCCACGAAAACTTCGAGTTCCCTGAGGAGGTTCTACCACGTGGAAACGCCCTATAATTCATCGTTTAATCGCGGCTTGACCTTAGGTGGCGGTCGCGACCAAGAATCTTCAGGATTTGCCTGGTGGGCTGGTAACGCCCGATTGATCAACTTATCCGGTAAACTGTTGGGCGCTCACGTTGCCCACTCAGGTTTGATTGTTTTCTGGGCAGGAGCAATGACTTTATTTGAAGTCGCTCACTTCATCCCAGAAAAACCAATGTACGAGCAAGGTTTAATCTTGCTACCTCACCTGGCATCTCTCGGTTGGGGTGTAGGTCCTGGTGGAGAAGTCATCGATACTTTCCCTTACTTCGTCGTTGGCGTATTACACCTGATCTCTTCCGCAGTGTTGGGATTTGGTGGAATTTACCACGCGATTCGCGGTCCAGAAACTTTAGAAGAGTACTCCTCTTTCTTTGGTTACGACTGGAAAGATAAGAACAAGATGACCAGCATCATTGGTTTCCACCTGATTATTTTGGGATGTGGGGCATTGTTGCTGGTGCTGAAAGCCATGTTCTTTGGCGGTTTGTACGACACCTGGGCTCCTGGCGGTGGTGACGTTCGCGTCATCTCTAACCCCACCCTCAACCCCGCAGTTATCTTTGGTTATTTACTGAAGTCGCCGTTTGGCGGCGAAGGCTGGATTGTCAGCGTCAATAACTTAGAAGATGTCGTTGGCGGTCACATTTGGGTTGGTTTGACTTGTATCGCTGGCGGAATCTGGCACATTGTAACCAAGCCTTTTGCTTGGGCGCGTCGTGCTTTCATCTGGTCTGGTGAAGCATATCTATCCTACAGCTTGGGCGCTCTGTCCTTAATGGGCTTCATTGCCTCCTGTATGGTTTGGTACAACAACACCGTTTATCCCAGCGAATTCTACGGTCCTACAGGTCCAGAAGCTTCTCAAGCTCAAGCTTTGACTTTCTTGATCCGCGACCAACGCTTGGGTGCTAACGTCGGTTCCGCTCAAGGTCCTACAGGTCTGGGTAAATACTTGATGCGCTCTCCTACAGGGGAAATCATCTTTGGTGGTGAGACAATGCGTTTCTGGGATTTCAAAGGTCCTTGGTTGGAGCCACTACGCGGTCCCAACGGTCTTGACTTAGAAAAAATCAAGAATGACATTCAGCCTTGGCAAGCACGTCGTGCTTCTGAGTACATGACCCACGCACCTCTGGGTTCTCTAAACTCTGTGGGTGGTGTGGCTACGGAGATTAACTCCTTTAACTATGTATCTCCTCGTGCTTGGTTGGCTACTTCTCACTTCGTACTAGGCTTTTTCTTCCTAGTCGGTCACTTATGGCACGCCGGTCGCGCTCGCGCTGCGGCTGCTGGTTTCGAGAAAGGTATCAACCGTGAATCCGAGCCAGTAATGGCTATGGGCGAATTAGACTAACACAATTTTGGGGTTGGAGTTAAGCTCCACCCTAAATTGATAAGGCTCCTGCGTTAGAGCGGGAGCCTTTCGCATGGCACGGGTTTTATGACAGAATCTTTATATGTGGTGCAAAGGAGATACCTGAGCGAAGTGCGATCGCAGTTATTGCTTCTTGCTCACTCCAATCTCAGTTGATGGTGACGACTATGCCAGATTCAAACTTAACCGATCGCCTACAATGGACGACTGAAGCCCAAATTAAATTAAAAAAGATTCCCTTTTTCGTTCGTTCTCAGGCAATCTCGCGCATAGAACAGTTGACGCGATCGCGGGGTCAAGATATTGTAACGGCAGAGATTGTCGAACAAGCCAGGTTAGAGTTCGGACAATAATGAATTTAAGCTTGATTTTAAAGATTGAGAGTGCGATCGCGCTGTTTCTTCAAGCTCTCGCTATTTTGCTGCCAATTGCATTTTTGTACGTGCATTATCTTCGGTGTTTCTGTACGTGCCAGCACAACATGGGCAACACAAGCAGCACAACCAACAGTCATCATTTTTATTTTCCTCTCATTATTCACTGCTACCTAGATAAATACTGATAGTAGTTGCGGTTTAGAAGCTTATATATGTACTTAATCTTTAAAGATAACATAAGTATTTGTATTGATTTGCGCTCTATGAAGTCTCTGTAACCACTGTTCTAATTACTTGGATTACGAGTTTTCAGCGATCGCAGTATGGTTTGTAGTTATCAACTCAATAGACTCATCTTAAAAAATATCTCATCTACTATACAGTTATCCTGCTGTGAGCTGAGATGAGTAGCATTGAAAATCTTCAAAATTATTAGAATTTACTACAGAAAATAAATAGAACTCTACTATTAAGCAAATTTAGTTATTAATATCGTTAATTTCTGCCAAAATACAAGTTAGTAATTATAGGCAAACTTTAGCTTCGAGAGTAAACAATTCGAGTAATTGCTCTTTCCGTATAATTTCGCGGTGCTATAAATCAGTGTAATTTCTATTGGGTACTGATTCAATATGAAGTTAATTTTAATTTGTCATTGATGTATGTAAATAAAACTTGAACCGTGCAAGGCAAATTCATGATTTGCTTTGGACAAACTTGACTGTGGTTATTTTTCTGACAAGAAGTAGATATTCAGACAAATAACTAGAAGCAAAGTATTACTTTCCAGAGGGATGATATGAAAATTAAGAATACAGTTCGATCCTTGAAACTGTCTGTAGCTTTACTAGCAAGTATGGCGATCGCGGGTTCTTGTACTGCTGCTCAAGCTCCTTCTATAGTCACAACAACGTATCAAAGTAGTTCCGAAAATTTTTCCAATCCTGAAAGAGGATTTTATAAGTCAATCGATCCCCCTTATAAAAAGCCCGATACTCCTTCTCCTCCACTACAAATTTCCGAGCTACAAAAAGTGAGAAACGAGAACATGTCTATGATTCGACGGTATTATCTACTTTCAGAATTCAAAGATAAACCAATTTCTCAATCTTATCTTGACATGATATCAAAGGATTTTGAAACAGCCAGACAAGCTGGAATTAAAATGATTATCCGGTTTACATACAATTGGTTGGGAGGAGGTGATGATGCGCCACGGGATATAATACTCTCTCATCTCGATCAGTTACAGCCGATATTAAGATCTAACTCTGATGCGATCGCTTACATGGAAGCAGGTTTTATTGGCAACTGGGGAGAATGGCACCATTCAAGTAATAAACTCATAGATTCTCATGGAAATGCTACTGAAGATGCCAGAAAAGTTCTTTTGAAGATTTTGTCTGTACTCCCACGTAAGCGAATGGTTGCAGTCCGGTACTTTTTTCACAAAAAGCAAGTACTTAATAATATCAACCCTCTTACACTTGCAGAAGCATTTAATGGTTCCGAGCGGGCTAGAATAGGGCATCATAATGATGCTTTTCGGCATGACGCACTAGATTGGGGAACCTACACGGGGGCAACTCCAATTGATATAGAGCGAGAAAAAACATGGCTAAACCTCGATACCCAGTATGTAGTACAGGGTGGTGAACCTGCTGTTGCAGATAGCGATCCACCCGAATATAACAACTGCTCTAACTCTTTAGTTGACCTTGCCCGTATGCATTGGAGTGGCATGACAGTCAACGCTAACGGAACCTCTACAGAACCTGTATATCAGAAGTGGAGAGAGCAAGGCTGTATGGGGGAAATCCAACGCCGTTTAGGATATCGCTTCCGCCTGATAGATTCAGCCATTCCAGATAAGGTAAAACCTGCTGGAACTTTTTCAATGAAATTTAAGATTACCAATGATGGGTGGGCAAGCCCCTACAACTCTCGCAACTTAGAAGCAATCCTACGTCATCGTCAAACAGGCAAGGAATACTACTTGCCTATTCCTGAAGCTATACGTATGTGGATGCCAGGTACTACCAAAGAAGTAAATATTGTATCTGGGATCCCAGCGAATATCCCAGCTGGAGAATATCAGGTGTTATTAAATCTACCCGATCCTGCTCCTAAATTATATAAGCGCCCAGAGTATTCAATCAGGTTTGCTAATCAAAATGTTTGGGAAGCGTCTACAGGATATAATTCGTTATTAAGAAGTATCGTTGTCGATCCAAATGTAGGAGGAGACACTTATTCCAGCAATCAATTCTTTAAGTCACGTTAGCTAGTTATCCTAACAGCATTTGGCAAAGTTCTAAGTTGTATCAAGGCGGCACATTATTCACTTAATGTGCCGCTTCTATGTAGCTTGGAATAAAGTCTAGCGATCCTTCTACTATTAGAAAGAGATTGATGAGGCGAGAAATGGTATATTGTTACAGCTACAAATTTAAATGACGATCTGCTATGGCAGCTAAAGAGCAGAAGCCACTGACGCTACGCCGCAATTTTTCTTGGACTTTTATTGGTAATATTGTTTACGCGGCTTGCCAGTGGCTGTTGCTGGTGGTGCTTGCTAAACTTGGTAGTCCAGAGATGGTAGGAGAGTTCACTCTAGGGCTTGCGGTTACTGCACCCGTAATCATGCTGACAAATCTCCAACTACGAACTATTCAAGCAACAGATGTTAAACAGCAGTATATTTTTGCTGACTATTTAGCTTTGAGGCTGATCGCAACAGGGCTGGGGCTTTTAATTATCGGAGGAATTATTCTTGTCGCAAAATATAGCTGGGAAATGTCACTGGTAATAATTGTCATAGGCTTAGCTAGGGCAGCAGACTCGATTAGTGATGTGTTTTACGGACTATTCCAGCAGCAAGAAAGAATGGATCGCATCGCTGTTTCGATGATGATTAAAGGATTATTATCGCCTCTATTCTTAGGTTTGGGGGTGTACTTAACACGTACTGTTTTATGGGGAGCAGTAGGTTTAGCAATCGCCTGGACTGTGGTATTGCTTTGTTATGATATCCGCAGTGGTGCTTTGTTACTGAATACCCACTCTAGAGAACCACAGAACGAGGTATTTGAAAAGCGGAATTTGGCGACAAGATTACGACCGCATTGGCATCTGAAAACACTTAGAACGCTAGCATTGTTCTCCTTGCCACTGGGCTTTGTCATGATGCTGATTACCCTCAGCACTAATATCCCTCGGTACTTTATTGAGTATTATTTGGGGGAGAGAGAATTGGGCATATTTGCCGCTATATCTTACCTAATGGTAGCTACAGCTATGGTTGTGAATGCTCTGGGGCAGTCAGCTAGTCCAAGGCTAGCGAAATACTACGCAGCAGAAAATGGTACTGCTTTTCGCAGCCTTTTACTCAAGCTAGTAGGAATCGGTATATTACTTGGTGGAACGGGTGTTTTGGTAGCTAGTGTCGCTGGACGGGAGCTAATAACCCTAATGTACCGTCCCGAATATGCCGAGCAGTCCGAGCTATTAGTATGGCTAATGGTAGCTACAGCGATCGCCGATACTGCTTCATTTTTAGGCTATGGCATGTCAGCAGCTAGGTATTTCAACATTCAATTGCCTTTGTTTACTCTTGTTACAGGTACTTCCGCAATAGCTTGCTTCTGGTTAATTCCTGCCTATGGACTGCTAGGAGCAGCGATCGCGGCTATAATCAGCGCGATCGTACAAATGGGTTTCAGTTTAGGAGTAATCTTTCACGCACTGCATAGGCTCAAAAGTTATGCCGAACAGACTGATGTGTAAAACCACCGTAATTTTAAGAGGCTAATATGAGGCGAATTGCTTTCTTTGTGGCTAACCTACATGGTGGTGGCGCAGAACGGGTAGCAGTCAATTTGCTTAAAGGCATGTCTTTAAGAGGCATTCCCTTAGATTTGGTTATGGCTAGCGCCGAAGGTCCATACTTGAATCAAGTACCTCAGCAAGTACGTATAGTAGATTTGGCAGCAGGGCGAACTGTCAAGGCTATTCTGCCGTTATCGCGTTACTTACGACAAGAGAAACCTTTGGCATTGCTGTCACATATGAATCATGTCAATGTAGCAGCTGTAGTAGCGAGGGAACTTGCTTCTACGCAAACTCGATTAGTGTTAGTAGAACACGATACCTTATCAGTTGCTAAAAGCAAATTATTACGAGGCGAGTTGGTTCCTCCTTTAATGAAACTACTTTATCCTCGCGCAGATGCGATTGTGGGGGTTTCTAATGGTGCAGCACGAGATTTAGAAGCCCAACTCGGTCTAGCCAAAGGAAAGGTTAGTGTAATTTATAACCCGGTGGTTGATGACGAGCTGCTCGATAAAGGAAAAGCTGCTTTAGATCATCCTTGGTTTCAGGAAGGCTCCCCACCAGTATTTTTAGCAGTGGGACGGTTAACAGAGCAAAAAGACTTTTTTACCTTACTCGAAGCTTTTGAACTCGTCAGAAGACAAAGGCTAGTTCGTCTCATCATCTTGGGTGAAGGAGACGAACGCGATGAATTAGAAGCAGCGATCGCTAGATTAGGAATCGCTGAAGATGTCTCCATGCCAGGTTTTGTCGAAAATCCTTATGCATACATGAGTAGAGCCAGCGTCTTAGTACTCTCTTCTCGCTGGGAAGGGCTGGGAGTTGTGTTGATCGAAGCTATGGCTTGTGGTTGTCCCGCGATCGCCACCGATTGTCCAAATGGTCCTAGCGAGATTTTAGCAGCAGGAAAGTACGGACCTTTAGTACCGATAGGAGATGCAGTATCGCTGTCAGTATCTATGTTACAAATGCTAGAAACTCCTGTAAGTCGGGATATACTGACGCAACGAGCAATGTATTTTTCTATCGATCGGGCAGTATCTGAATACCTCGACGTGTTGAACTACAAGTGAAAGTAATTGAAATGCCTTAAGCAAATGTCACAATGCTAATAGAAAAAAAATGTGTTCGATTGCCTTGACGAGGTTTTTCTTTATATGGTTGCAGCTATAGCATATTTGATAATTATAGTTTCCATTGTTTGGTTTGAATTGACCAGAAAAAAAGTTTTAAGAATTGATTTCGTTTCTATTTTTAACTTATTTTTTGTTCTATTCTATGCTGTACCTGGTTTTTGTTTAAACTTCAATTTTGATTTTTATTCAGGTGAAATTTCTGAATACGCAGTTTCAAAATTTGGCAAAAGTATTATCGGTAGTACCAGCGTTTTATTAGCATTAGTTATATCTTACATTTTAATTGTTACTGGATTTTATGCTGTACCTAATCACTTACCACAAAGAGTATCGATCGCTCCGTCTCCGAAGACAAATAATCGAGTTTTTATTGCTATAGTTGCTGGTATTATCATCTCGTTCTGCTCGATTTATATTTATTCATCTCAATATGGTGGTCTTGTCAATGCGCTAGCAGATGCAGATATGATCCGAGCTGGTGCATTTGAACCTCCAAAGTATGCCTTTTTTCTGCGGTTTACTAATGCATGTTTACTTTCATCATCTTTGCTATTCTCACAGTTATTTATTATAAAATTTAAGCATTGGCGAAGTATATTGTATTTTTTATTTGGTATTTCTTGTGTTTTATCAATTATTTCTGGTTTGTTATATGCCGGACGCATTTGGATGATTTTACCGATTCTTTTTTTTATAGTAAATTATATTGATTGCAAGGAAAAATTAGGAATTGATTTCTATATAAGTATTGCAATAGCTTTTTTTATATCGATTTTAGTGCTTCAGTACGGCGATGTAATCTTTTTGAGTTTAAGAGGGTTATTCGATAATAGTCAAACATTTGCTGAAGCAATTCAAGCCCAGTCAGCCGAACGTAGTACAAAATTTATACTTGCTGGTGAGTTTGAACATCCATATATTTCTTTAGGAACGGCTTTAAATGTTGCTTTAACTTCAAAACACGATCTCAGATGGTTCTCAGACTGGATATATGGTTTTCTAGGATTACTACCAGACAACTTAATTGAACTAGAACTGCCAGATGGAGTTGAGACTTATAATACTTACTATATTACAGGAGTTGCCGAGAAAAAATTTGTTCCAGCTGGACTTTTAGCAGGAGCTGTTTACAGTGCTTATTGGCTAGGATTAGCGATTACGACAATTGTTTATGGAGCCATAGGTGGATTTATTCACAAAGCCCTGTTGACTAATTTTAACAAACACTATTTTATTCCAGTATTGTATGTATTAATATCATTTGCGTGGGGATTTACTATGCTAGTTTACGATCCAACTTCTCTTTTTTGGGACTATTTTGCTACCTTCTTATTCATTCTTTACCTATTAAATAGATGTAGTAGATTAACTTTTAAAAATAACGTTTAAAACGGGAGATAGATCGGAAAACAACAACTAAATTTTTAGTCAAAAAAACATGAGATAAAAACTATGCATGCCAAGCTTAATTCCCGTAAAGTTGTAATATATATTAGTACCGGACTTTCAACTGGCGGGGCAGAGAGAATGCTCTACAATTTACTATCTAAGATCGACAAAATGCGATTTGAGCCAATTGTGGTTTCATTGATGGATCGCGGTACGTGGGGCGATCGCATTATAGATTTAGGTATTCCCGTCCGTACTGTAGAAATGGAAAGAGGCAAGCCAACACCAGCAGCATTAATGCGCTTGCAGCGAATCATCAATGAAATCAAGCCAGATATCATTCAAGGTTGGATGTACCACGGTAATATCGCAGCTCAAATTGTCAGTTTTTTTATCAAACAGAAAATTCCTATTTTATGGAGCATTCATAATTCAGCCGATTCTCTAATGGCTGACAATAAAATGACAGCAGCAATTGTTAAATTGGGGGCTTGGCTATCGCGATTTGCAGCTAGCGTTGCTTTTGTTTCGCAAACAAGTAAGTCACAACACGAAGCCTTAGGTTATCTACCAGAAAATGCTTGCGTGATTCCCAATGGCTTTGATACTAATCTATTCACTCCTTCACTGTTAGCCAGAGCTGCTATTCGCTCTGAGTTAGGTTTAGCCGATGATAGTACTTTAATCGGCTCGATCTGTCGCTTTCATCCAATGAAAGATCATAGTAATTTACTACAAGCTGCGGCTTTACTCTTAAAAGCGCGTCCCGACGTACATTTAGTTTTAGCTGGAACAGATGTCAACGATCGCAATCCTCAACTGCAACAGCAAATTCAAACACTAGGAATTAGCAAAAATATTCACTTACTGGGAGAACGCCGCGACATGCCGCGTTTAACTGCTGCCCTGGATATTTCTACATCCACATCTGCTTATGGAGAAGCATTTCCGATGGTGGTAGGGGAAGCTATGGCGTGTGGAGTTCCCTGCGTCGTTACTGACGTAGGCGATTCTAGGTGGATAGTGGCACAAACGGGTAGAGTCGTACCGCCAAAAAATCCACTAGCATTGGCGCAAGCCTGGCAAGAGTTGATAGCTATGAGTAGCGAACAAAGGCAAGCTTTGGGTGCAATGGCGCGATCGCGTGTCGAAGAGTGTTTTGCTCTGGATGCGATCGCCGCACAGTACGAAAAGTTATACGAACAGGCTTTATCTAAACGTTAAAATTACAAAACGAATAACTATGCCTAAACTCCTATACATTACAACCATTCCAGTAACGATTAGCTCCTTTTTCGTCCCCATAGCGCGTCACTTTCAAGCTAAAGGGTGGCAAGTGGATGCAATGGCTAATGGAATCTCAACCGAACCGAAGTGTACTGATACGTTTGACAAAGTATGGGAAGTCGATCTGTCGCGCAATCCTCTCAATCCAACTAATGTCTTATCCGCACCTAGACAAATCCGCCAAATATTACAGCAACAGCAATACGATATTGTTAATGTCTCAACTCCAGTAGCCGCATTCGTTGCTAGACATGCCCTCAAAGATTTTAGCAGGCAGGGTAAGGTAAAGTTAATATACACTGCTCAAGGTTTCCATTTTTATCGCGGTGGTTCTTTAATTAAGAACAGTATTTATCGCATCCTAGAAGCAACTGCTGCCCCTTGGACTGACAGACTGGTAGTAGTAAATCGAGAGGACGAAGCGGCAGCTAAACAGATGCTTGCACCGGAAAAAGTTCGCTACATACCGGGAACAGGGTTAAATTTCGATCGCTTTAATCCCGAACGGATCGATGCCGCAGATGTAGCGAGAGTACGGCATGAATTGGGTTTAGCACCAGAGCATTCTTTATTTTTATCAGCAGCAGAGTTCATCCCTCGCAAGCGCCATCGTGACTTAATTCAAGCATTCGCTAAACTGAATCGCCCTAATGCCCACTTAGCACTAGCAGGGGATGGGCGGCTGTTCGAGCAAATGCAACAGTTAGCAAAAGATCTAGGCATTCAAGACCGAGTGCATTTTCTCGGCTTCCGTAGAGATATTCAGATTTTAACCCGTGCCTCTGTTGCTACACTTCTGGCTTCAGAACAGGAAGGCTTGCCCAATTGCGTCATGGAATCGATCGCACTGGAAGTACCCGTTATCGGTACGGATATTCGCGGTACGCGAGATTTGCTAGGCAATGGCAAAGGACTACTCTGTAAAGTAGGAGATGTGGCGGGGCTGGCTCAAGCAATGGCTTGGATATTAGATAATCTAACAGAAGCTCAGATGATGGGCAAGCAAGGACGAGAAGAGATGAAAGCCTATGAATTGCAATATATTTTGCGGCAATACGAGGCTCTGTATGCTGAAGTATTGAACGAGCTACAACCTAATGGGATTTTTTCACTACAAGGTTGAGAAGGAAGGTTGACCAGGGCAATGTCCCAAAGATCCTGTTCGTCACGCCTTCTGCCATTAATCTGAAAATGCAGTCAAAAACTTTCAGCTCAGCTCTTGTCCAACCGACCTCGATCGCAAATAACTTTCCCCTCCTACTCCAAGTGCGATCGCGCCAATGAAACCAATAATTGCGCCCTGTGAGCCATAAAATTCTACAGCTAAGGCGATCGCTAGGGTTACTGCCATATACGTAGTGGCAACATATGCATGAGTCCAGCCAGATTGCTGTAGTCTTTGATACAAATGACTGCGGTGTGCTTGGAAAATGTTCTCTTTGCGTAACAGCCGACGCACGATCGTGTAAATTGCATCTCCTATCAGTGGGAAAGTCACAACTAGGGCTGACCAAGCCTGGACTGCGCTATCACCAGCATTGAGTAAAGCGATCGCCACTATAGCACCTAAAACAGTACTACCTGCATCGCCCATAAAAATCTTAGCTGGCGACCAGTTCCACCACAGAAAGCCTACGAGCGCTGCTACCAGAAACCACAACAGGGGTTGATGTAGGTAAAAGGCAAAAAAACCTAATTGAATCGCACTCGTTCCAGCCACAATTCCATCTAACCCATCCATAAAGTTGTAGAAGTTGACAATCGCTGTCATACCAATTGCAGTGAGAACAATGGCTACAATGCTGCCGACAACTCCAAATTGCGATAGCCAAGGCTGAGGAAAAGCACCAAAATAAGTCACTGCAACTCCAGCAGCAGCCAACTGAACCAAATAACGAATGCCTGCGGGAACGTTACTGCGATCGTCAATAATTCCGACAATAGCCAGTGGAATCAGGATTAACCAGACGAGCGCTAAATTAAGATTTAATGGTACGTCTGCAAACAAATGAAAATAGTTATTTCCCAAAGCGATCGCACTCGTAATCGCGAAGGCAATAATAAATCCCAAGCCGCCACCACGGGGAGTAGGCTGGGTGTGAGAGCTGCGCTCGTTCGGAATATCTAGTAAGCTCTGCCGAAAGCGCTGTCTAATCAAATTTACGGTCAGGAAACTAATCCCAAAGCTGAAGATCGACAACACGATCGAAGGCATGGTAGTCATACTCTGTCAGAAAAAACCATTAAAGCATATTTGCTGTATGTCAATTTGGCGATCGCAGCATTTGTGCTAAACCTGCATCAACTGTAAAGGGGGGTTGCCAGTTCAGGGTCTTCTGAATGTAGCTGCTATCAATTGCTAAACTTCCTAGCAGGCGATCGATAATCGATGTATTGAGAGGCAATTGTTTTTGACTGACATTCTGTACGGTATCACCTAACTTCCCCCCCAGTTGCAACCAACTTGGAGGAACTGACAGCAGGTTACATGGGCGCTTTAAATTGACGGCAATTTTTTGAATTAATTCTGGTGTGGAAAGATCCTCTCCATCGCTAACTAAAAACGCTTGATTCGCTGCTTGGGGATGGTTCAGGGTAGAGGCGATCGCATCTACTAAATTTCCCACATAAATCAAACTGCGATGATTTTTAACTGCACCAAATGGCAGTGGTAAACCTGTTTGAACGAGTTTAATTAACCGTTCCATATTACCAGGATTTCCCGCACCATAAACTAGAGGCGGACGTAAAATTGTCCAAGTCATGGCACTTTGACTAGCAAGCTGTACTAGGGCTTGTTCTGCTTGCAGTTTGCTGCGACCGTAGGGCGTATCTGGTTGACAGGGCGAACTTTCCGTGAGGGGGCGATCGCTACTTGAGGTCATTGCTCCAATCGAACTTACGAATACGAACCGCTTCACCCCTGCGGCGATCGATTGCTTGACCAGATTCACCGTTCCCTCTGTATTGATACGCAAAAACTCTGCTTCTGGATCGGACGCTTTATCTTGAAGAATGTGGGCGCGTGCTGCTAGGTGAACGACTATATCTATATCCTTTAACGCCGAGCGCCAATCAGTATTGCCATCAATATTACCAACTTTTACGGCTGTAACGTTGGCTGGCAGTCGTGCAGAATCGTTCCGTACAGCTGCCATAATCTGCAATTTCTCTTGCAGCAGTCTGGGTAGCAAATGGCTAGCAACAAAGCCAGTGGCTCCAGTAACTAAGATTGCGTTTATCCTGTGTACCGTCATTCGCAGTAATGGCACAACTACTCATGTAACAGACTACTATTTTTTTGCTTAAAAAACTGTAATATAAGAAAAACTCTGTTGCAGTTCGGACAGAGGAAATCATAGCTAATTATTTATCTCGTCTACTCAAGTAAATCTGCTGTTATTTATGCGCAGGCTCAAGCAGTTAAGCCGACTAGTTAAACTTTTACTCGATCGCTTTGTTGCCGCGATCGCGCTGATAATATTGTCTCCTATAGTTATTTGTGTTGCGATCGCCATATATTTTCGTATGGGTTCTCCAGTTGTCTTTACCCAACCCCGTCCAGGTAAAGAAGGAAAGATTTTCAACTTTTACAAGTTCCGTACCATGACCGACGAGCAAGACGCACAAGGAAATTTACTTCCTGACGAACAGCGCCTGACGACTTTCGGTCAATTTCTGCGGCAAACTAGCCTTGACGAACTGCCCCAACTGTGGAACGTTCTCAAAGGTGACATGAGTTTCATTGGTCCCCGCCCCTTATTGGTGAAGTATCTCGACCGTTATACTACAGAACAAGCTCGCCGTCATGAAGTGAAACCAGGCATTACGGGTTTGGCTCAAATCAACGGTCGCAACGCCATTACTTGGGAAGAGAAATTTGTCCTCGACGTTTGGTATGTCGATAACTGGAGTTTGTGGCTGGATTTAAAAATTTTATTTCTGACCGTGTTTAAAGTTCTGCAACAAGAGGGAATTAATCAAGAAGGTTACACCACATCAGAAGAATTCAAAGGTCAAGGAAATAAGGTGTCATCCTAATGATTAGACAATTATAAGGAGCGATCGCGAATGGAAACTTGTGCCTTCCGGCTTTCGGAAGAACAGCTAGCACTTCTACCAACAGAAGCAGATATTGCTTTCTACGAAGAACATGGCTGGTATATTTCAAAACAGATACTCCCAGATGAACTGCTCGACACAGCAATTTTAGGTAGTGAAAGATACTATCGTGGAGAGCGAGACACTCCACTGCTCGTAAAAAATGCTTATAGTGACTGGAAACCACAAGATAAAAGCTTCATTCGGAATAACGAATTTGTCTCTTTACAAAACAAGCAACTCCACGAACTAGGCTTTTATCCAATTATTGCGGCGATCGCAGCGCGTTTATCCAGAACGAAAAGAATTCGCCTGTTCGCTGATTCGCTGCTGTGTAAGCTACCAACAATTAAGGACAGTCATAATGGAGTGGTAGGCTGGCACACTGATAAAGCATACTGGTCTACTTGCAGTTCCGACAAATTGCTCACTGCCTGGATTCCTTTTCAAAACTGTGACGAGTCCCTTGGTCCATTGATTGTCATTGATGGTAGCCACAAGTGGAAAGATACTCATTTAATGAAGAATTTTTTCGACCCGAACTTGAATGAGTTGGAAGAAAAGTTTCGCCAGCAAGGAAAACAAATTACAAAAGTGCCAATGACCTTACAAAAAGGTCAAGTTAGCTTTCATCACTGTCTGACAATACATGGCAGCTCTCCTAATTACAGTAACTCTTTGCGGCTAGCAATGGCAGTTCATATGCAAGACGATGGCAACCATTATCGACCGTTTTGGAATCAGAAAGGGGAACAAATTCATATCGGCTACGAAGCCTTATGTCGCAAATTGCAGAACGGTCATCCTGATTTTAGCGATCCAGCCGTGTTTCCCATACTTTGGTCGGAGATAGAGCGTTAATCGCGCAGATAGGATATCAGTTCTGATATGGCACGGTCTTAGCTCTGATAACTTTTGCACAAACATGAACATTCAAATCATCGATCCACAAGACCCCTTGTGGCATAAAGTTCTGCAACAGCTCCGCCATGATGTTTATCATCTACCTGAGTACATCGGCATTGAGTCAAACAGAACTGAAACAATGGCTAATGCTTTTTTGGTTGCTGATAGTGATAAAATTTTCTTCGTACCTTATTTACTACGTCAGTGTCATAATGTAATATCACAAGAATTGCTCGAAGAAGAATGCTTTGATGTTGTCTCTCCCTATGGCTATCCGGGCATTTTGTTGAGTGAAGCAGCGGCAAATACGCCAAAATTTGTAGATTTTGCTCTGCATGAGTTGAAGTACTTTTTGCAGAAAAACAACGTATGTTCGGCTTTTTTGCGATTGCATCCCCTTTTGAGCGATCGCTTCAAGGAGATTTTTCCCTCAGAATATTTAACTGATAGTGGAAAAACTGTATCCGTAAATCTTACTCTCTCTGAACCGGAAATTTGGGCGCACACAAGAAAAGGACATCAAAGCACTATTAATAAGTGCAAGCGGCTAGGTTTCACTGGCAGAATGGTCGAGCTTAGGCAATATATTGACGAATTTATTACTATTTACGAAGAGACAATGAATCGAGTCAATGCTAGGCAATTTTATTACTTTAGCCGCGATTACTTTGAGGATTTATTGTCACTAGGAGAGAATATTCATTTAGGTATTGTAGAGGTAAATAACGAAATCGCATGTGCTAGCTTATTTTTTGAATGTTGTGGTATTGTTCAAGCTCATTTGGGAGGAACGAAAACCAAATATTTACACCAATCCCCTTTTAATTTTCTCTTACATTACGTGCGCCTTTGGGCTAAAGAGCGTGGGAATGAATTTCTACATATAGGAGGTGGAGTGGGAGGTTCGACTACAGACAGCCTCTATACTTTCAAGTCAGGGTTTTCCAGGCAGAGACACGATTTTCTGACTTTAAAACTAATTACAAACGAAGAAAAGTACTATCATCTAGTCAATTTACGGGCAAAAGTCTTAAATACTCAAGCTGAAGTACTACTTAGCTCAGAGTTTTTTCCTGCCTATCGTTCTTACAGTTAAAGCACAGTTCAAAAACTCATGCTTGATATTCAGGTTATCAAACCACATGACCTATTATGGTCTCAGACACTACAAAAACTCAGACATGATGTCTATCATTTACAAGAATATCTCAAGCTTGAGGCGATTAGAACTCAAACTACTCCAGAAGCAATTTTAATTACTCAAGAGGACAAGATATTTCTGATACCATACTTAATACGTAGCTGTCAGGACATATATCAAAATGCTCCGTATCATGAAGAAATATTTGACGCTATTTCTCCCTACGGTTATGCTGGGATTTTGCTAAGCGATGCAGCGGTTGGACAAGCAGAGTTCTTAAATTTAGCTGTATCTTCTTTGGCGAACGTGTTGCGATTGAAAAACATCTGTTCGGCATTCTTTCGCCTACACCCCATACTCAATCACGGCTTTGAACAAATCTTATCTTCTCAAATTTGTCAAATAACTGGAGAAACTGTATCTATAAATCTCATGCTTTCTGAAGCAGAAATTTGGCAGCAAACTCGTTCCGAACATCGCACTCATATCAATCGCTGTAGGCGTGCTGGATTTACTACTAAGATAGTAAGATACGAAGATTATATAAAAGAATTTATTGATATTTATGAAGAAACAATGAATCGCGTCACCGCGAAGCAAATGTATTATTTCGGCTATGATTATTTTACCAAGCTAGCTAATCTACATGAAAACATTCACCTTGGTATTGTAGAATTCGATAACCAAATTGTTTGTGCTGGCATCTTCACAGAAATTTGTGGGATAGTGCAATACCATTTAGGAGGGACTAAAACCGAGTTTCTCAAACAATCTCCCAGCAAACTCTTATTCGATCGCGTGCGGTTCTGGGCTAAAGAACGAGGTGACAAAATCTTTCATCTCGGAGGTGGTGTTGGAGGTAACAAAGATAGCCTACACCAATTTAAAGCTGGTTTTTCTAAACTGAAGCATAATTTTTTGACATTGCGGTCGATCGCAGATGCAGAAAAGTATCAATATTTAGTAGATCTGCAAGCGAAGAAACTGAATATTGAATCCGAACAACTACTTAAGACAAGTTTCTTTCCAGCGTATCGTTCCTCTCAAATTTAAAAAAATCGAAAGGAGAGATTTATTTATGCTCGACAATAAGAAAATTTATCAATCTACTGAAGAATTTAATACTTGGGCATATGGAAAAGGTCTGAGATTTGAAGAAAAGTATTTAATTAATAACTACTTAGATAAACATTTAAAGACAGTAGAAGCAGGGACAGCAGGCGGTAGAATTTTACTAGAGATGAGAAAGATGGGCTTTACTTCTCTCATAGGTTACGATTATGTACCTGAATTTATAGAGCAAGCAAAGCAAAAAGATCCCTCAAGCGAAATTACTTTTGAAGTAGAAGATGCCACCCAACTAAGTTATGTAAATAATAGCTTTGCGCAGATCTTATATCTCCAACAAATCATCAGCTCTATAGATGGAGACCAAGCAAAGCTAAAAGCTTTTCAAGAGGCATATCGTATTTTAGAACCAGGTGGTACAGCACTATTTTCATTTCTTTGCTTTGAAGTGAGAGCGCAGACTTTAATCTACAAACCATATTTAGTCTATTTACGTATTTTGCGTAGCTTACAGGGTAAAAGTCTTTCTCTTCAGTATCTACCTTGGCTCAAATTAGGAGAAAAGTGGAATTTTTCTGCTTTACTAGATTGCGAACCCTATGTGTATTGGTATAAACCACAAGAAGTAGAACGACTATTGAAAACTGTTGGTTTTGAAGTCACTGCTGTTGGTTCTTCTGCCCAAATTGAAGGAGATAGTATGTGTACAAGTGTAGAAGAATTAGCAAGACAACCTTTAGCAGGTGGTTTATATTTCGTTTGTACAAAATAAAGTTTGTAGTTGTTTGAACTTAATCGTTGAAACTAAAGCGTAAATTAGTCAAATGTAACTGCTTTTTTAAATGCAAGTTCAAGATTTAGCGTGACTAAAATTCTCTGTTGGCAACGAATAAATGAGACTATTCTGAGAAAAAGTCCAGGCTCTAAATTGAACTAAACGTAATAGCAGTGTAAATGATAGCAGGCTCTTATCCGTGTAAAAAAGCTTACATTTAAATTAGTTTAATATTATACATATCGATACTAACACAACAAATAATACGAGAAGTTAAGTATAGCGATAAAATAACTTTATTGTTAAGATGGAATAATATTTTTTGCAATAAAAAGTAATATTACTATTAAAATGATTAAACCGATTCTTCTTTCTATTCCTCATATGAGCGGGGAAGAGATTGAGTATGTCAAAGAAGCATTTGATACGAATTGGATTGCTCCCGTTGGTCCCCATCTAGAAGCTTTTGAACAAGAATTTTGTCATGTAATTGATGTCAATCATGCTGCTGCCGTTGTATCTGGCACGGCAGCTTTACACTTAGCCTTGCAGTTGGTTGGAGTGGAGCCTGGAGACGAGGTATTTTGCTCGACACTCACTTTTGCGGCTTCAGCTAACCCCATCGTTTATTTAGGGGCAAAACCTGTCTTTATTGACAGCGATCGCACTTCGTGGAACATGAACCCGGAATTGTTACGAGCAGCCTTGGATAAACGGGCGCGGTTGGGTAAATTACCTAAAGCCGTAGTTGTCGTCCACCTATACGGTCAAAGTGCTGACATTGACCCGATTCTAGAAGCCTGCAACCGCTACGAAGTGCCGTTGATTGAAGATGCCGCTGAATCTCTAGGAGCAACTTACAAGGGGCGATCGCCTGGTAGTTTCGGTAAGATTGGCATTTTTTCGTTCAATGGCAATAAAATCATTACGACATCTGGAGGTGGAATGTTGGTTTCCAACGATCCAGAAATTGTCATCAAAGCCAGATTTCTCTCCACTCAAGCACGCGATCCAGCGCCCCACTACCAACACTCAGAAATTGGCTACAACTATCGGCTGAGCAATGTATTAGCGGGAATTGGTCGAGGTCAACTGCAAGTACTAGAGCAACGGGTACAAGCTAGAAGGCGTAACTTTGAAGTTTATCACCAAGCCTTGGGTGAACTGCCAGGAATCTCATTTATGCCAGAAGCGAGTTACGGTCGCGCCACGCGCTGGTTGAGCTGCATGACAATCAATCCTCAGATTTTCGGTGCAGATCGAGAACAAGTGCGTAAAATCCTAGCTCAGCAGCACATTGAGACTCGCCCAGTTTGGAAACCACTCCACCTCCAACCTGCTTTTGCCCAACACGAGACAGTTGGAGGTGAGGTGGCGGAAGAGCTGTTTGCTTGCGGTCTGTGCCTTCCCTCTGGCTCTAATTTAACCAACGAGGATTTAGAGCGAGTCGTAGGGGCGATCGCTAAAATTTGCTCTATCGCGCTCAAAATAAACTGAGTGTTTACAACTCCGATCGAACTAGAAAAACCTCATCTTTTTTTGCTAATGCTCAAGGGAGAGTGACTTTCTGCCAGTGCCGCGCTATCATCTTCTTCCGACTGGCTTGAAAGATAATAGTAGTTATATTGTTCGCTATCGGAATTATATCCATTCACTACCTGACCGAGGACATGCTGTCCTGACTTTTCTAGAAATTCTTTAGCACGGATAGCAGCAGCAGTATCTACTACACCAGGTCGAACGACCAATAAAACTCCATCTGTCATTTTTCCTAAAATTGCCGCATCAGCAGCCGCATTTAAAGCAGGAGCGTCAATAATTGTGTAGTCGTAATTGGCTGAAAAAACAGTAATTAAAGATGCCATCCTTTGAGAATCTAGTAGTGCCATTGGATTCGGTGGAATCACTCCAGAAGTCAGGATGTGAAGATTAGCTGTGATCTTTTTGATTGCTGTTTTTGGTTCGGTCTGACCCACAATAATATTACTTAAACCCAAATGATTTGGTAATTCCCAAATTTTATGCTGCAAAGGACGATACATATCTGCATCGACTAACAAAACCTTACGCCCCATCTGAGCGATGGTGACAGCTAAATTTGCTGCAACCGTTGATTTACCTTCTTTGGGGACGGAACTTGTAACGACAACTGCTTTGAGCTGTTTATCAGAATTCAGAAACTTCAAATTAGCTTGCAGCATTCGATATGCTTGGCTGAAAGGCGATCGCGGTGACTCCTGCACTAAAATTTCTGGTGTAGCTCTTTCTAGGGAGCGATCGCGCAAGAAAATGTTCTCAGATTTTTTTAAAGCTGGAATTATACCCAGTAAGGTATAGCCAAATATTTTTCTAGCTTCCTCAACACTTCTGAGCGATTTATCTAGTTTTTCTAATATCAAAGTAGTAGCAGCCGCTAATATTCCACCCAGCATAACTCCCGTCACCAGGTACAACATTTTGCGGGGAGCAACCGCTTCTTCTGGTGGTATGGCTGCTGAAATGACGCGAGCATTACCTATATTCTGATTTTCCGCAATCCGAATTTCTTGTAATTTCTGCTGTAGTAATAAATAGGTAGATTGAGCTGTTTGAATTTTTCGTTCTAACGCCCGCTGCAATTGTTCCAACTGAGGTAAGCGATCCAGTCTTTCTCTATAAGAAGACTGCACGTTTGAGATTGCTGCTATTTGGCTAGATAAACCCAAACGTCTCGCTTCTGCTCTCACAAACTCTTCTGTCAGTTTTTGATCGAATTCGCTATTTTGTAAGCTATTTCCTGCGCTCGGTTTTTGTTCTCCTACAACTTGTTTTAAGCGTTGTTTGAGTAACTGCTCTAAACTTGCTTTCTTTTGCTTGAGGGAGACAACGTTAGGAAAATCTGCCTGAAAGCGGCTCTGTTCCACCGCTAGCTGCGATTCTATTTGTTGAATCTCTTTTAAAATAGCTTGTACGGCTGGAAATTGACTGATACTAGTTACCGCTCCGGCGCTATTTAAAGTTTCTCCTAATTGCTGTTTCAGCAGTTCAGATTGAGCTTTTGCATCTGCCAAACCAGCATTAGCATTCGCAGCTTGGCGCTGCATATCGGCAATAATTGCTACTGCTGCTCTTTTTTCTTCATTTAGATCGACAACTTTATTCTGCTCTTGAAATTGACGTAATTCTGACTCGCTCTGACGCAAACTTTTTTCTGCCATAGGCAATTGTTTCTGAACAAACTCTCTCGCAGACACGGCTTCAGAGCGATTAGCAAGTAAATTACTTTCTAAATAAATAGCCATTAAAGTATTGACTACTGTTGCAGCTTTGTTCGGATCTGCATCTCTATAAGCAATCTGCAACACATCCGTTTTTTTGACATCTGTTATATCTAGCTTTCTCAGAAATTTTTCCGGTTTAAGAGTTTTACCCAATTCATTCTTCAACTCTAACCGCGTAATCGTTTTTTTTATAATAGGCAGAGAACGTATAATTTCCGCTTCTGTATCTACAGGATTATTTTGCTCTTGTAATGGCTGCAATTCACCTATGCCCTTACCTACTTCAGGTAAATAGGAAGAACTAGGGCTATTTTTTCTAAAGAGTAACTTTCCTTCTGCTTCATATATTGGCTTTTGCAATGCTAGGCTTATACCTGTCAGTGCGACAACGACTCCAAACACGATTGATGTTGGTAAGTAATGCCGCTTGAGTAACAGCCAATATTGCTGTAATTTGACACTAGATTCTGTGGACTCAGGAAGTGACATGAGCGCGCTATAACTTTATGACAAAATTTAACAAATAGATATCGTATTCAATACTACCTTGAATAGTGTTGTTGTAAACACCTTCTCCTCAATTCTTCCACATCGATTATTATTTTATGATAGAATTTTATTGCGAAACAATGTTTATCCATAAATTGATAGCTATAGATGGCATGAAATCGGAGCTAGGGAGAGCCAGATAAACGACGTTGCCAATCAGCATCGATTTGTGCCGAATTTTGGCTTTCTTGTTCTAATAAATCGCTATCAGTCGAGTAGACTACATCGTCTTTAGTAATCGTTGATTGAGTGGCAAACTGATTTGCATAAGCAATTTTTTGCTGTAAGACTACATCGGAGCTAGCTAGCAGATTTGCTCTTGCTTGCCGTTTCTGATTGCGATCGCTGATTTTGCGATTGCGCCTCTGCACCCAAAAATATCTTACCAGAGGTAGAAGCAAAAAGCCTACTCCATATGCTATGAGCAACCAATAAACTCCCTGCACGAAGGCAACCAGTCCCCCGAGCTGAGCCGCAGCTAACCCATCTGCTAGTAAATTACCCAATACTAGTAACCCAACAAAATTCAGTACGCCCAAGCCAATACCGAGCATAATTTGCCCAGAGCTAGCCGCACTGAAACGATAGGATAACTCTTGCAAAAATGCTGGCACACGTCGTGATTGTTGCTGCGTGGCACTAACTTGCAACTCTGGAAAATGGTAAACGAGATGCCCTTCTGGACTAACAACTGGTTGACCGTTAAAACGGGTTAGCACGGGCAGCATATAATCCTCGTACTCCTGGGCATATCCCTCGCCCAAGTCGTCAAGGTAGGGAGCGATTTGTTCTGCCGTTACCGCACCTCGATTGTTACGGATTGTAGCGGCAATCAGCGAGAAGCGTTTATCTTCTAGATCGATATTGGGATTACCATCACCAAAGAGAAACGAGAATATCGCCTCTAAAAAATTCAAATTGCTGGTTTCCCTTCTCCGCTGTCGATAGCGGGTGTCGTAATCTGGATAGAATACCCAAAACCAATCGGGACCGATCCAAAAGTAAGGCATGTAGAACCCACCACCGCCGCGATCGCCGCGATCGTCTCCATCCCGATTTGTAGCTGTAACAATAATCGCGATCGTGAGAAACACTAGCACGATTGAAACGAGCAAAACAATACCAAAAGAAATCCGAATCAGGTAAAACAGTACCTTCCAAATTTTTTGCCACCATTCTTGCAAGCGCAACCGCCAGTATTTGTTGCGTAAAACTCCCCGCAAATTCTGCGGAAACTGGTAGGCGATCTCACCTGAGTTAGCTACCTGCATGTGTCCGCCGACATCACTAGCTAGAGCAAGTAACCCTTGTTGCGCTTGACCGACATCTAACCCGATCTGAGCTGCTACGTCTCCTACCGTGACGCGATATCCTAATTGTTCCACAGCTTGCACGATCGCGGGATTGGGAATCATACACTACCCTCGATTGCCATTTCTTCCTTCTCCCAGTATAGAGTTCTATTTAGGGTTGAGGAGCAATTACCAAGTCGCAAGTTGCTATGCTCGCAGTCGTAATGAATTCCGAATTCCGAGTTCTCCCCGTGCGCCACTTATTGCAAATGGCTAATGACTAGTCACTATTAATTTGTATAAAGAACTAAAAGAAACGAAACACCTATTTGACGATCGGATTTATTCAATCGATCTAATCTTACCCAGGTATTTCGTTTCTCAAACTACTTTCCATTTGAGGTATATAAACAATCTAAACCAACAATAACTCTGCGTCCAGACTTGAATTCCAGTTAACCTAAATCTTTATAAAAAATTTACTATATCAGGGAACTCTTATTTACGGTTGGAAATTGCAACATGGAAATATTTATTGAGCGATCGCCGCGCTCGCAATATTTGACATCAAGCTCGTAAGATCGGGGATTTTGCTGATAGTTACTTATTAAACTTGGTATGAATTATTGCATTCTACACTGAAAAACGTGTTTCGTTCGTTTGCTAAGCGCTGGGATAAATACCTTAAACTCTATCTAACTAAAGGACTACCATGATGGTGTATTAAATACCACTTACCAGCCATCTTCTCGAAGATATTTGTGGCGATTGATTCAGCCTTTATGGTTTTGTTACTGCTAGCTTGTAGTACGCGCTCGACTAACACGATATAAGCCGTCGTATCGCGAACTTCTGTATGAATAATTTCGATTTCAATTTCTAAATATTTAGTATTTTTGAAAATGACTTCCCAAGAGTCGCGAATTTGCTTCCAACCGCGCAAGGCATTACGCCCAGGGTGAATGCAGTGGCTAGCAGTTCCCTGCGACCAAACTTGACTCATAGCTTCTAGATTTTTCTTCTCAAAAGCCCGGTAAAAATTTTCATTGACTGCCAAAATCTCAGCTTGTACGTCTGTCATTGCTTTACTCCTCTGCTCCTGTACGGGGCGGATTTATCTCAAATTTCTGTCAGTCACGAAGTATATCGGTGAACCCGCCCCTACAACTCCCCACTCCCTAATTAACGTCGGTACTCGTCGCCGCAATCACCGATTAACCGCAACAGATCGCGCGATCGCGCCAATACAGTTTCAATTTGACCCGTATCGTCTGCATCTAAAGTAAGTGCAAACACCTTAGCATTATCTGCGACGTGTTCCGAGATCCCTAACCGCGTGCCAACGATCGCCCCTGCTACTGTCGGGCGATCGAGAATGTATCTGACTGCAACGTTAGCAATACTAACATCGTGCTTAGCCGCTATTTGTTTTAACACGGCTAAAAGCTCTTGAAACAGACTCCAGCCACCCCATGCATCTACCATGTTTTTATATTTGCGTAGGGAAGCTGTGTTTAACGCCGCGCCTCGCGGTTCTGGTTGTTCTAAGTATTTTTCTGACAGCAATCCGCCGCAAAGCGTACCGTAAGCTAAAAGTTGAATATCATGCTCTTGACAAAACGGAATCATCTTCATTAAGGGGCGGCGATCGACCAATGAAAATTGTACTTGGTTGGAAACAATCTTAATGCCTGCTTCTGAGATGATTTTTAACCGTTCCGTATCGAAATTCGTGAGTGCTAAGTGCTTAATTTTCCCTTCTTGCTGGAGTTCTGCTAGATAAGTAAGAGCATCTATGTAGTTTTTATCTCTGTATTCCCACCAGTGGAATTGGAGCAAGTCCAGCGATTCTACTCCCATCCGACTTAGGGAGCGATCGATATTTTGCTCGACGACTCGCCGCGTCATCTTTGCTGGTCTGGGAACCCATTTGGTAAATGCTTGTAGATTAGAAAGTGCCTCTTTACCCCGCGTGGCGATCGCTTGACGGCGAAACTCACCGATAAAGTCTTCAGCAGGTCCGTAGTGGTCTGCTAAGTCCCAAGTGGTGAAACCAGCATCCATATAATCGAACATAGTGGCGATCGCTTGTTTTGGCTGGATTGCTCCATGCGTCCCCGATACTTGCCACATGCCATTGAGGACGCGGCAGATATTTAAGTCTGGAGTAAGTTGCCACCGACTAGATTCTGGTAATTTCATCTTGCTACACGACTGTCCTATCTCACAAGGTAGCAGGAGTTGGTCATTTGTCATTGGTGAGTGGCTGGTGACTAGTGGCTAGAATCTTGTCTATTCACTAGCCACTAGCCACTAGTCACTCTCTACTGATAACTGATAACGGTACGAAAATTGCTGTGATTCCAGCTGGGGAAAGGTGGGAAGATGGAAGTTTACGCCCCTGTTTAGAAGATGCGATCGGTGCTGGTGCGATTCTCAACTATTTGCAAGGCAATCCCTCCCCAGAAGCAAAAGCAGCTATGGTAATATTTCAAACGTTTCGCGCCGATCTCGCGTCAGCCTTGAGCCAATGTAGTTCGGGAAAAGAGTTAATTTCTAGAGGATTTAGTTGCGATCTCGAACTGGCAACAGCTTTAAATGTGAGTGACTGTATTCCAATATGTCGCGATCGCCCTTATATTCGGCATATGTGACATAAATTGCGAGTCGAGGCAGACGTGAAGCGCAAGATCGTTTATCTAGCTAGTCCCTATGGATTTTCGCAGCAGCAAAAGACGCTGCTTTTACCTCCTATTATTCAAGCTTTAGAGACATTGGGGCTAGAAGTTTGGGAACCGTTTGCCCGTAACAATCAAATCGATTTTTCTCAGGCTGATTGGGCGTATCGCGTAGCGCAGGCAGATTTGCAGGATGTGAAAAACTGCGATGGCATTTTTGCAGTTGTCAACGGCACGCCACCAGATGAAGGAGTCATGGTAGAGTTGGGAATGGCGATCGCTCTGAATAAAGCAATTTTCTTATTCCGAGACGACTTCCGGCGCTGTAGCGATAACGAACAGTATCCCTTGAATCTCATGCTTTTTGCTGGCTTACCGGAAATTGGCTGGGAAAATTATTACTACACCTCGGTAGACGAAATCCAATCGCAGGATAAAGCGTTGTGCAAATGGCGATCGCGAATGTAGATGACTGCCGTAGCACGTAGAAATTCGTGGAGCGCACAGTAGGGGCGCACAGCTGTGCGCCCCTACGACCGTGATACATTGTGGCGCTTGCGCCCCTTCACCTTCTTGCCACCATCCAAGCCGTAGACTTCTCCCTTTTTTCCATCGTCTTGACTGCTACTCGAATCAGCTATTGCGACAGTGGAATCCTCGGCTCAACCTAACTGCTTACGCAACTTGTGCCGAACCGCATCATGCATTCTCTGCCACACACCCTTGCGCTGCCATTTCTTGAAATAGCCATATACAGTAGAGTACGGCGGCAAATCATGGGGCATCATCTCCCACTGACACCCTGTGCGTTGAACGTAGAAAATGCCGTTGAGAATTTCTCGAAAGTCTACTTTGACTGGATGCCCAAATCCTTTCGCTTGGGGCAGCAGTGGTTTAATTTCCCACTCAGCATTACTCAAATCACTGGGGTAGGGTTTGCGATGAGGATGCGCAACATCGGGCAGACGAGTCATTGTGGTTGTTACTGAAGCAATAGACAGTTCTAGCCTAAATTCCAGCCGCCACCGCACTCTCAGCTCTTCAGCTTCTCTTCACAAATCAGCTCTTATGGTCAGGCGAATGGTAGCTTAAGTTTTTGTTTACAAATCAGCTCTCATACCGAATCGCACTCAGTTGTGAGTGCGATCGCCCTATGGAGAATTCATTCTAGGAGGGAAAAAAGTTTGTCGATTTGGGAATCACAAGGCGCTGGCGAAATCAAGGAGATGCAGTGAGGACTTTGAGACTTGGGGCAGAATAGATGGAGAGAAACACTGCATCTTCCAATCCCTCATTGATTGCTCCGTGAACTTGCGATGGTTCAGCGATATCAATCTGACCAGCGGAAATAATTTTCTTCTGCCCGTCGCCAAGATAATATGTCAATTCTCCCCTGACTACGATCCAGGTATCTTGCCCGTCAGGGTGAGTGTGTGCAGACACTTGTTGTCCAGGACGTACACCCCAGACGGCAATGCTTGAGTGTTGCGTAATAGCTATTTCTGTAACAACTGCTTTTTCTTCGGAAAAGCGAACCGATTTTTCAACATCAAATATGCGTTGGGTGGAGAAAGGTAAAGTATCGGTCATCATCATCTCCATATATGGTTTGCTTGAGCTATGCAGGAACTTATTAGCCTACAGCAATTGAACAATCTTCTGAGTCTTATAGATAAGATTATAGCCACGAATTTAAAAAAGAATTACTAGCTAATTCTCACGTTTTTCTTAGAAAAAACTCATAAATCTATCAGCCACAACTCAGGAAAGTGATGGATGCTGGAAATATTGAATTGAACAAATTTTGTTTATTCTCAAATTCTTAGGAGTGAATCTAGTGAAACTCACGTCTGTCTTAGCAGGCTTTGCTTTAGTCGGGTTAGTCACGGTTGTAGATGCGCCACTTAGAGTTATCAATCCTCGGTTGGGTCAAGCATCTGCTCAAGAGATGCAAATGAAAGGTCCGACTAGCATTCCCATTCAAAAGAAAATTGAATTAATTACCGCGCACAAGGGACAACTGGGTGGTGGTGACGAACTGCGGCGCTATTTCTTTGGCGACCTGCTACCAGTATCAGTGCAACCTGGTGGTGCGGGTATGGTTGTCCTCCTTTACAACAAAGCCAATGATTATACTTTTGCTTATTGTGCAACTTACGATGTGGTCGTGGCGCTGAAAAAAGGTAAAGTCATGAAATTTGAACCTAGCGAAGTGAAGTAATTCACGTTGAACTTCGAGCGTGACGATCGCTCTTTCTTGGCAAAGGTGGCATGAGTATATTAACTCGATTCATGCTGAGAATTCCTGGGCAGCTTTATTTGTGGCTGGCAATCTCGATCTTTGGAGCTGCTAATTCCGTAACGCGGAAGCTCGCCCAACTCGGTACTCAGCATTTTATCAATGGTCGCAACCCGATCTCGCTTTGCAATGTTTTGTTTGTAGGAAATCTCTGTGCCTTACTAGTGCTAGCGATCGTCTATCAGCGACAGTTACGCCCTACGGCATGGCAGCGAATTTCTCGCCAGGAATGGTTGGGTGCGATCGCAGTGGCAATTTTAGCTGGGGCGATCGCACCCAGTTTAATTTTTCAAGCACTAGCATTAACAACAGTCAATAATGTTGTTCTGGTAGGGCGATTAGAGACTTCCCTAGCGCTGATTCTTTCCATTTGGTTATTACAAGAGCGAGTCAATCTTTGGGAAATTTGCGGCGCGTTTGTTTCATTTATGGGTGTGATTGTCACAATTTTTCTAACATCATCTGGGCAAGGCATACATATCATGACAGATTTCTTCCACGTAGGAATGGGTGAAATCTTAATAGTTACTGCTGCTTTAGTGCTGGCATCTGCCACGATTATTAGTAAGCTGAGACTGTCTCGCGTTCCTTTAGGAATCTATAATATTTTGCGTACAGCTCTAGGAACGGTAATTTTCTTTTTTGCTGCCTTACTACTCTACAGCAAACATCATTTTATGGATGCATTCTCTCCCTTTTTATGGCAGTGGATGTTAGTTTATGGCTCGATTGTTGTCGTTGTCGGTCAGTCTTTCTGGACTACAGGCTTAAGAGCTACTTCAGTATCCGAAGCTTCATTAGTTGGCTCCTTTACCCCAATTGCCGGAATTCTATCTGCTTATCTGATTTTGGACGAAGTGCCAACTCTGGCACAATATATTGGTGGCAGTATTATTTTGATTGGCGTTTTTCTCAGTCAAATTGGTATTTGGCGCAAAGCATCAATTCAGTTTGCCACTTCACAAATCGGTACGACTAGCAAACTACAAGAAGTTGAAAGTCGGATGGGATTTAAGGGGATTTAAGCAGAAAGCGTGACAGTTTTAAAACTATCAGTTTCCTAGAGGTTTTATATGGTCGATCTTAATGACGCGCTCGGACTCTTGCATCCAGCGATCGCAGTTATCTTTGTTTTTCCATTCATTGGGATCGTCTCTTATTTCGCTTGGCAGACACGACAGCGAAGATTACAAATCATGGCAGGCAAAAGCAACATTCCACCTACCACCGGACTAAATCACAATCGTTTTGGTAAGGTATTAGCTGGAGCAGTTGTAGGACTTGCCCTGCTAGGAATGGCTCATCCAATATTTGCTAATATTACCACTAACCAAATCTGGAGCAAAGAACCTCTTAAAGTTGTCTTCATTGTTCTAATATTTGCTGCTACTATTGCCTCTTTAGTTTTTCTTTATCGAGCAAAACCGCGACTTTGGCGCGGGATTTTTGCTACCTTAACAGGTACTGGATTAGTTGTTTTGGGTTCTCAGGATGGGGTGTTTCGCCGCGAGTATGAATGGTATGTCTCTCATTACTACATTGGACTGGCAGCAGCAATGCTGATGATTTTCTCTCTAGCAATTCTGCCAGACATCTACCAAGACCGCTCGAATCGCTGGCGAATTGTCCATGCAGTTTTGAATTCTATCGCCCTTTTACTATTTGTGGGACAAGGGCTAACTGGGACGCGGGACTTGCTAGAAATTCCTCTGGGCTGGCAGAAACATTACATCGAGCAATGCGACTTCGCCGCTCGGATCTGTCCGAGTAAAACTTCACAAAGCCAGGTAGAGAAAGAACTAGGGGTAGTGCAAGCGTTGCGCTTGTGAGGAGCAGAATAGAATTATGCAGAGGGAAGCAGGGGGAGGGAGAATATTTCCTCAAGTATGGCGACTCGATCCGTTTTCGCTGCGATCGCGTTTAACGATTGGCATTGCCACTGTTTCCTCGGTAGGGTTGGGTAGCATTGCGCTCTGGACAGGGTGGCAAATGCAGCGCATCTTAATTAACAGTCACAAACAGGGAATCGAATACATTGCCGGACGCTTACCCCACGATGTAGAACTCTACAGTGAAATGATGCCAGTAGAAACTGGATTGAGCAAGGCAATTAATAACCTGACGACTGCCGATACGCTTTTATGGGTGAAGCATTCAAATGGGAAAATTACAGCTAAGTCTGGTAATCTCAAAACTCAGAGCGATCGGGGTACGGCTGCTGCCTTAATGTCCCTGACACAAATGCCATCTCAAGCCCAAGTTTCCGAAGTCAACGGACGCTTCTTCGTGTTACGTGGTAGTCCTTTGCAGGTGCGGGAAAAAGCAATTGGTCAATTGTTCGTGGCAAGAGACATTTCTGGCGATCGGCAGATGTTTTTGGCAATGGTGTGGAATTTGGGCATCGTTAGTCTAGGAGTGCTGCTAACAGTGACAGTGGCGATCGCTTTTTACTTGAGGCGATCGCTCCAACCTCTGCGCCAACTGAATCTAATGACTCAGTTAATTTCAGCTGAAGATTTAGGACAAGCGCGATTGAATCTCGAACGCGCTCCTAGCGAAGTGAAAGAACTGGCGCAAACTTTCAATATGTTATTATCTCGCCTCTCTCAAGCTTGGGAGCGAGAACGGGAATTTGTCAGTAACGTTTCCCATGAGTTACGCACGCCACTGACGATCGTACATGGATACTTGCAAAGCGTCTTGCGACGACAGCATAACCTGACAGAAACTCAGCAAGAAGCTTTAGAAACTGCTGCATCTGAGGCAGAGCGTACCATCCACCTTTTACAAGATTTACTCGATTTAGCCAGGGCAGATAGTGGTTATTTGCAGTTTCGGCTCGATTCTTTTGTCCTCAATGACTTAGTAGCGGAAGTTGTCGGGATGGCGCGTCAGTACAGCGATCGCGCGATCGCAATTGAGACAGAAACTCATCCGATTGTCGTCAAAGCAGACTACGATCGCCTCAAACAAGTGTTGCTTAATTTGATTGATAATGCAATTAAATACTCCGAGTCAGATACATCAATTCAAGTCAAACTAGACGGCAACCCAACAGCAGCAACCATTCAAATCTGCGATCGCGGTTATGGCATTCCCTTACAACACCAATCTCGCATCTTCGAGCGATTTTACCGCGTCGATGAAGCTCGAACTCGCGGCACTGGGGGTTCTGGTTTAGGGTTGTCGATTGTCAAAACTCTAGTCGAGGGAATGGGTGGTAGCGTGACGTTGCGCTCGAAATTAGGTGAAGGTAGCGTATTTACAATTAGCTTACCTGTATAGCTGCCTGCAAAGAGACAAAATTAGCTGTAGCAGAATTAGCCTATACCAATTTCAACAAGCGATCGCCCACTCGTAGAGCATTAGCAATAATCGTTAATGTCGGATTGACTGCGGCACTGGAAGGGAAAAAGCTACCATCGACGACATAGAGATTCTGAATGTCGTGAGTGCGGCAATTGAGATCTAATACAGAGGTTGTCGGATCTTCGCCAAAGCGACAAGTGCCGCATTGATGCCCTACTGCTTGTAGCGGGATCGAGTTGCGGGGGTAAAGACTGAAGGGAATGACGTGTTCTGCTCGATCGACTTGCTTGAGAACAGTCGCCCAACGTTGAATCAATCGGCTAGCCGCTTCAATATTATTGGGTTTGTACTCCAGGTAAAGGCGATCGCCTTCTATTCGCACTCGGTTGTGAGGATCGGGTAAATCTTCAGTCTGCAACCACCAACCCACACTGCGATCGGCGATCGCTTTCAGTTCTGCTCCAGGTCGAAGTTTGAGCAAGGGGGCGAGTAAAGCAGGAGCTTCCGCAGGTAGCATATCTGCAAGCACGTTGCCCGTGTTTTGCACCAACCCCATTGGATAAGGAAAGCTCGGCTCCCCCCAATAGAAATCGCTGATGCAAATAGTTTTTTGATAAATGGCGGGATTGAGCTTGGTACTCAGTTGTACCATTGCCGTACAATTGTGCTTCATCAGGTTTCGCCCTACCTGACCGGAACTATTTGCTAGCCCGTGAGGATGGCGATCGTTTTGCGATCGCAACAATAATGCGGCTGAATTAATCGCCCCGCAAGCAACTACAACAACATTGCCCGTGAAAAATTGAGGCTCCCCGTTTATTTCCGCTTCGATCCGAGTAATTTCTCGACCAGAGGAACTGGTATGCAGGCGCGTGACTTTGGCTGCTGTGAGTAAGGTGACGTTAGTACGTTTGCGGGTTGGCTGGATGCAGTTAACTTCGGCATCTGCTTTGCCGTCGGTCAAGCAGGGAAACCCATCGCACGTATTGCAGCGAATACAGTTACCCAAGCTTCGATCCACTTCATTAAGTTTCAGTCCCAAGGGCAAATTAAACGGATGCAACCCAACCTGCGCGAGCAAATTAGCGAGTTCTTGCATCCGAGGTTCGTGGCGTACCGCAGTGTAGGGATAAGGCAGACTTCGCGGTGGCTCAGTCGGGTCGCCAGTCTGCCCATGCACGTCGTACAATTCTTCGGCGCGATTGTAATAGGGTTCAAAGTCGAGGTATTTCAGCGCCCACTCTGGTGAAATACCATCTTTGTGTTCGACCCGCTCAAAGTCTCGTTCTCGCAACCGCAGTAAAGCAGCGCCGTAAACTTTAGTATTGCCTCCCACCCAGTAGCCTGTTGCGGGACGAAAGGATTTACCGTTTGTGTCATACCAGCGTTCTTGAGTGTGATATCGCTCTCGTTGATAAACTTCTAGAGCACTCCAGTTCTCTTTCTCTTTGGGTAAAAACGTGCCTTGCTCTAAAATTAAAATCTTTTTACCACTGGGAGCGAGACAATACGCCAAGGTACCGCCACCTGCTCCCGTTCCAATGATGATGATGTCGTAGTGTTGTGCGGTCATGAATGAGTTCCTCTAGCTAAAAACTAGGAAGTCAATGGTTAGAAGACGCAAGAAGACACATCTGGGTCTTCATCAAAACTAATCAGGGCGAGGTAATCGGGGTTTTCTAGAAGTGTTTTGGCAACTAGAAAAGCGGCGATCGTCCAAGTCTGGTATTTCCTCGCTTCTTTGCCAATTAGTTTTCCAGTCTTGCCATCGTAGTATTCGCACCAGCGATCGCTTGATAAGCGTTTCTCCGCAATTTCCAAGGCGTTTCGTGCCAAGTCTGGTCTACCCGTCTTCAAAGCTGCCGCTGTCAAAAGCCAGAGTAAAACGGGCCAATTACCGCCATTATGGTAAGACCAGGGAATATTTTTGGGATCGCAGCCAGTGACAATCTGCCAATCTCGACCTTCTACGGCTGGAAAGCAAATTTTCATCGGCATGTGTCCGATTAGATCCTGCCAGCGTTGCTCGATTAAGTTGACGATCGCCTGAGATT
The DNA here is from genome assembly GCF_000817735.3 of Scytonema millei VB511283. NCBI lineage: Bacteria > Bacillati > Cyanobacteriota > Cyanophyceae > Nostocales > Scytonemataceae > Scytonema > Scytonema millei. Next base: position 1,327,296 of record NZ_JTJC03000001.1, read on the forward strand.
GTTGGGCAGTTGCCAGCGAGGCGATCGCTGACATCAAATTGCCGAGTCCGAAAAAGCGAAAATCAATCTGTCCTGGTCCTAGATTTCCGGCAAAATAGCCGCTAGTATCGGTCAGCCATTCGACGAGCCACGCAGGGATAGTATCTGGATAGACATTGAATCGATTCATTGCCATGTCACCAAACTCTTCGCCTTTGTAGCGATAGATTTCGTTCAAACGTTGCAGATCGATCCAGTAATATTTCCGCACGTGATAGGTTAGGTGACTTAAGCGAGTCTCGACAGCCTGAAGATAGGTATTGCCGGAACCGATTGGTAGCAGCAGTTCTCGCGCCGTCCGCAAGGCAGCATAGAACAATGCCTGAATTTCCAGCGGATGACCGTAGACTCCCAGACGGCGATCGATCGCAAACGAGCCATCCGGGACTAACAGCGTCGGAAACATGTCAAACCGAGCTTCCAAGCAAAGCTGTAAAATCAACTGAATTCCCCGCTGAAAGTCATCTCGGCAAGCAAGTGCCGTGTCTCCCGTCGCTTTGACATATGCCCGTAGCAGAATCAGCCACCAGAAGCAGGAATCGATCGGGGCAACTCTGGCGATCGCCTGTTCGCCATAATCAGCCACCAAATACTCGGTTTCAGCTTCAACTTCTACCTTAAAACTAGCAGGATGCAATCCCTGTCCTGGTTGAAAGCAATCCAATCGCCGTTCGCGGCTTTGAAGCCCCAACACTTCCACCAAGAAGTTGCGGACAATATCGGGCTTCCCCTGCATCAGAAATAGCAGACCAGCGGGGACAAAATCACGCACAAAACACTGGTCGTAATTAAGTGCCTCTGCGTCAGGGTCGCGAGCAGCTACAGTACCGATAGGTTGCCCGCGATAATAGAGAATCGCATCTTCAAGGGCTGTTTGAGCTTCTTCTATTAATGTACGGTCTGCAAGCATACAGTTTCAATAAATTTGACATGAGAATCTAGTGCTATTTTGATGAAATTTTGCTCGCTACACCACCGAACGGCGAGCGACGCTTCTTGCGTAAACAGTGTATTGATTGTCACTCTTAAACTATGTCGAAAGATGATGAAACGTTAATGAATTCCGAGTAAAAAGCTGATGTGTGCCTGAAAAATAGCTGAGGAGTTTCTCATCAAACTCTCACGCAGCAGTAGTTTGTGTTGTTTGCAAGAGCGGCTTTCACGGCAAGAGAGTATACTTTTATTCATCGAGATTCGAGTAGTTAAGGATAAGCGATCGTGCAGCCTGGAGCAGAACAGGATGGAGTTAGCGTAGCTTCTGAATATCAAAATCAGCGCGTTCTAGAGGTGTTATCCTCACTCAGTTATCGGACTGGCGAACTGAGTGGCTACCTGCAAGAAATTGCCCAAGGCGTAAGCGAACTCATCCGACTCGATTGGTCTACAATTACTCTCTGTCGGGATGGATTCGAGCGAGTTATAGCCAGTACCATTGACATAGGTGAAGCAGCGGAGCGAGTTTATTCTCTCCACGGCACTCTGACGGGTACGGTAATTGCCACAGGTGTTTCTTTAGTCGTTGAAGATACTCAGACTTGTACGGACTATGGAGAAGCTCCAGCAGGCTACCAGGCATATTTGGGCGTTCCCCTACGCACGCCTGTAGGAGAAGTCATTGGCACGATTTGCTCCTTTCAACGACAGCCGCGCCATTTCAGTGCCGCAGAAATTAGGCTAGCAGAAATTTTTGCCGAACGAGCGGCAACGGCGATCGACAATTACCAAATGTACCAGCAACAGCAGCAGATGAACCAGCAGTTGCAAGTAGAAATCGAGGAGCGCCGAGCCACCGAAAAGATGTTAAGAGAAAGCGAAGAACGGCTGCGCCAGATTGCCGAAAATATGCATCAGGTACTCTGGATGTACTCTCACGATCGCCAACCCATCTATATTAGTCCTGCTTTTGAGCAAATCTGGCAGCGATCGTGTGAAAGTTGGTATGCTAATCCCCAGATCTGGCAAGATACAATTCATCCTGAAGATCGCCAACGAGTCGATGCCGCTTTCCAGCAAACAATGGAATTTAGCGAAGAGTATCGGATCGTTCGCCCCGATGGATCTGTGCGAATTATTTTTGACCAAGCATTTCCAATTTGGGATGCCGCAGGGCAAATTTATCGTTTGGCTGGAATTGCCGAAGATATCACGGAACGCAAGCAAGCTCAACAGGAAATGGTGAAGGCGATCGCATCTTTAGCAGAAGTGGGCGAGTTAGCAGCAACGATCGTTCACGAGTTACGCAATCCCTTGACTACAGTATTAATGGGACTGAATGCCTTTAAGCGGATAGATTTACCACCAACCGCCAAAGAACGCTTAGATTTATCGCTGGATGAAGCCGAACGAATCCGAAACCTGTTAAACGAGATTTTGCTGTATGCCAAGCCCCAGGTACTTCAATTTGCCCAATTGGAGCTGAATAGTTTCATTGCCGGAATTTTACCATCGCTGCGAACTATGCCCTCAGCCATGCGGCGGCGGATTGAATTTTTCCCAACACCAACCCCGATCGAGGTTTTAGCCGATGCCAATAAACTGAAGCAGGTATTTATCAATTTGGTAGACAATGCCTGTGAAGCCGTGAAAGACGATGAAGTAATTTCTTGGCAAGTGGAATTAGAAGAGACTGCCAAGCGAGTCAAGATTTACATTTGCAATGGTGGCGATTGCATTCCTCCGGAGATCTTACCAAAACTAACAAAACCGTTCTACACCACAAAGCTTTCTGGTACGGGATTGGGTTTATCGATTGTCAAGCGGATTGTCGAGGCTCATGGGGGAGAATTTGCGATCGCTTCTTCTACAGCAGAAGGCACGATCGTCAGCGTCCAATTACCTGTAATAGATTACTCTCGCAATACATAACCTACACCCCGCACGGTATGGAGCAAACGCTTTTCGTTGTTTTCTTCCAGTTTCAGGCGCAGGTAGCGAATATAAACTTCAATTACATTGGAATCGCCGACAAAGTCATAACCCCAAACTTTTTCTAAAATTTGGTCTCTGGTAAATACTTGACGCGGGTGGCTCAGCAGGTATTCTAGTAGATCGAATTCTTTCACAGTTAGTTCGATCGCCCGCTGACCGCGCAATACTTCACGGGTACGGCGATTTAAGCTCAAATCCTCAAATTGCATTAAATCTAAATCTGGTTCGCTATTCCGGCGTAGATGGGCGCGAATTCTGGCGAGTAATTCCTCAATACTGAAGGGTTTAACTACGTAATCATCAGCACCCGCATCCAAACCAGTGACGCGATCGCCCACTTCATCTCTTGCTGTCAACAAAATTACGGGAATCTTGTTGCCAGTAGCACGCAGGCGACGGCACAGTTCCACTCCTGTCAACCCTGGTAGCATCCAATCTAGAATTGCCAGATCGAATGATGACTCTCGCGCCAATGTCAATCCCGCCATGCCATCATGCGCTACGCTGACGCGATAGCCTTCGCTGCTCAGTTCTAGTTCCAAAAACCGAGCCAGCTTGATTTCATCTTCAACCAGGAGAATATGTGCTGTCACGGTCTTACTCCCGATCGGTTATATTTTGTTGCTGATGAGAAGCCACTAGCATCGGTTTCTCCCAATTCATCCATATTGCCACGTAAGCCAATCCGAGCCGAAAAAGCTCAAGTGAGGTGAAATTTTAGTGCAGAGATGTCACTTTTTACTATTCTAATTTTGCCTACTTTCCTAAGGAAATTTTCTCCGAAATGCATGACAATAGCACATATCTATACAGAACTTATCAATTAGTATTTGAAAATTCATTTTTGCAGAGTGTTTTTCTGCGAATTGAATGCGACTTGAATCAAATTTAGCCATCAATAGTAGGCAGTTATAGGAAATATCATAGTTATTTGAACTGAACGTAATTTCGCGTCGCTGCTTTGTCGATTTCCATTTGCAGGAAAAAGTTTAAGACTGTCCGCAAAACGACTATAGCGCCCAATTGACCGATCTCCGTCCAAGTAGGTGCGATCGCGGTACGGAGAATATCTGCTGCTAGTTCAAATTCCAGTGCTAGCGACAGCCATCTGCCAAATCGCAAGCGGATCTCTTCTTTGACTGCATCGGGCAATCGCCGCCGCACGAAAAACAATACAAAAGCTTTAAAAGTGGCCTCTACTGCAGCAAAACCAATTATTAAACCAGCACCAGCTTCTACACCAACTGCTAAATTGGCAGTTAATTGCTTGAATAGGTCTTCCATTTTACCTACTCCTAATTTCTGGAAAAACTATTGCTTTTAATGCGATCGCTGTAGCAGTTTTTGCGATGATGCTTTGTCTTGTCTTTCATACTCGCCGTATTGCTGAATTAGCTTTGCCACTAAACCCGTCCATCCAGTTTGATGACTAGCACCAATTCCCGCGCCGTTATCGCCGTGGAAGTATTCGTAGAACAAAATCAAATCTTGCCAATCAGGATCGGTTTGAAACTTTTGAGTTCCGCCATGAACGGGGCGATCGCCGGATGAGTTTTTCAGAAAAATCCGCATTAACCTTTGAGATAATTCAGTTGCAACTTCCCACAACGTCATCATTTGACCGGAACCTGTAGGGCATTCAACTTGAAAATCGTCTCCCAAATAATGATGAAATTTTTGTAGAGATTCAATCAGTAGAAAATTTACTGGAAACCAAACGGGACCGCGCCAATTAGAATTACCACCAAACAAACCGCTACTAGATTCTGCGGGTTCGTAATCGACGCGAAATTGAGTACCGTTGACATTAAAAACATAAGGATATTCGGCATGGTAGCGGGAAATTCCTCGAATCCCATAATCTCCGAAAAATTCAGTTTCATCCAGCATTTTTTGTAAAATTCGCTGCAACTTATCGCGGTAGACAATAGCCAGCAATCTTCGCTCTCCTACTCCCTCGCTTTTCATACAAGCAATATTTTGAGTGAGATCGGGGCGATTTTGAATAAACCATTCCACTCGCTTTTTAAAGCCTGGAAGTTGTTGTAGTGTTTCTGGTTCAATCGTTTCTACCGCAAATAACGGAATTAAGCCCACAAGCGATCGCACTTTTAAGCTAATCTGCTGCTCGTTAGGTAAATGCAGGACATCATAATAAAATCCATCTGCCTCATCCCAGAGAGATGCTTCCATTTCGCCAATGTGGTTCATGGCATCAGCGATATAGAGAAAATGCTCGAAGAATTTAGTCGCAATGTCTTCGTAAACGGGATTGGTTTTTGCTAACTCTAGGGCGATCGTTAGCATATTCAAGCAATACATCCCCATCCAGCTTGTACCGTCAGATTGATCGATGTGTCCCCCCGTTGGCAGCACGGCACTGCGATCGAATACGCCAATATTGTCTAAACCGAGAAATCCCCCTTGAAAGACATTTTTACCCTCTACATCTTTACGATTTACCCACCAAGTAAAATTCAGCAATAATTTCTGAAATACCCGCTCTAAGAAGACGCGATCGCTGCGTCCGTAAATTTTTTGTTCGATCTTGTAAACGCGCCAAGTTGCCCAAGCATGAACGGGTGGATTCACATCTCCAAATGCCCATTCATAAGCCGGAATTTGCCCGTTTGGATGCATGTACCATTCCCGCGTCATCACATCTAATTGATATTTGGCAAAATCTGGGTCGATTGTTGCTAGAGGAATGGCATGAAAGGCAAGATCCCAAGCGGCAAACCAAGGATATTCCCACTTATCAGGCATGGAGAGAATATCATCGCTGTAAAGGTGAAACCATTCGTGATTTCTAGCTGTTTTGCGATCGCTTGGTGGCTCAGGTGCAGCCGGATCGCCCTTGAGCCAATCTTCGACAACATAGTGGTAGTATTGCTTGCTCCAAAGCATTCCGGCAAAAGCCTGTCGTTGCACGTTACGCATATCCTCGCCCAGTGTAAAGGGAGTTATGCGCTGATAAAATTCATCGGCTTCTCGCTGGCGGCTGGAAAGGGTAGTATCGAATGTATCGAATGGAGATCCCCCCAACCCCCCTTGGTAAGGGGGGCTTTGAGATCCCCCCAACCCCCCTTGAGAAGGGAGGCAAGGAGATATATCGCTGAGTCGCAATTTAATGATTTGAGTTTCGCCTGCACCGACATTTAATAAATAATGAGCCGCAGCTTTAGTACCAAAAGATTCTGGGTTTACTGCCTCCTTTCGACCCTGTACGATGTAGTCGTTAATGCCATCTTTTACATAAGCAGAAGCATTAGGGAAATTAAATAACCGTGCGGTATTCGTTTCATTTTCTGTAAATAAGAGTTCTGTTTCCCCTTGACAATACAGATATCTTGTCCCTAACGTGGGATGAAAAGCACTAATAACACTCAAATCATGACCAGATTCAATTTTTTGCAGAATCGGCTTGCTCTCATCTGTAGTCCAAGACCAAGTATTGCGAAACCAGAGTGTCGGTAATATATGTAGCGTTTTCGCTTCTGCCCCCCTGTTTATTACCTGAATTTGAATCAGAATATCTTCAGCAGAATACTTTGCATATTCGACGAATACATCAAAGTAACGATTTTCATCAAATATACCTGTATCTATCAGTTCAAACTCCGGCTCTCTACGATTTCTGCGTTTATTTTCTTCCACTAATTGAGTGTAGGGAAATGCTTGATGTGGATATTTATAGAGTGCTTTCATGTAGGAATGAGTTGGAGTATTGTCAAGATAAAAGTAATATTCTTTGACATCTTCCCCGTGATTGCCTTCACTACCTGTGAGACCAAAAAGCCTTTCTTTGAGAATCGGATCTTCACCATTCCAAAGGGCGATCGCAAAACACAATCTTTGATGGTTGTCGGAAATGCCAGCAATGCCATCTTCACCCCAACGGTAAGCACGAGAACGCGCTTGGTCGTGGGTAAAGTAGTCCCAGGCAGTACCATAAGAGCTATAGTCTTCGCGGACTGTACTCCATTGGCGATCGCTCAAGTACGGTCCCCACCTGCGCCAGTGAGCTTTGTGCGTCAGGGCTGCTTCTAACCTGATTTCTTCCTGGGTTAAGGTTGTCATCATAAGTCTCCTGGCTCTGAAATAAACTTCTATTATTCTGAAATGATGAGTTGTAGAAGCGCGATCGCCCTAAATACAAGCTAAGCAAAAACTCTGAATTCCTGCTGAGATGAAAATTAAAGCTAGCTAAGAATTGTTGACATAAATGCGATCGGCTGCCGCTTTAGGATCGTCCATCGTCAATTGAAATCGTTGAGCTAGAAAATCGAGCAGCCTTGCTGTAGCTATTACTTCTCCACCAGCCGCATGACATGACCATCGGGATCTCTGACCAAAAAGCCCTTTTTAAATCCCAACTTCTGCCCAGGTATCGCCACGACGCTAGGAGAAACAAACGTAGCCCGATCGCGTTGCAATTTCTGAGCAACTGCTGCTGCATCTTTCACCACAAGCGTAGTCTGCCAATGCAGCAAATCGTTGGGACGAGCATCCGTTGGCAAAGGTCGCCCATCTCTGGGGGTGAGGTACTCTAGAAACTCAATTCCAGGGGAAGCAAGGCGCGATCGCAAACCACTAATATGCAACCTTGCCCCAAATACGTTGTTGAGATGCTCTTGTTCTGTGCCGTAATTTTCGCTTTCTCCCGCTAGTCTCATGCCTAGAAGATCGCGGTAGAATTTCAGGCTAGCTGCGGTATTAGAAACAACGATCGCGGTGTGGTCAATACCCAAAAATAATTGGTTTGTTGGCTTTTGCCATTTTGGATCGCCTTTACCTGGAGGAAAATAAATCGTTTCCAGGTAATGACCATCTGGATCGCGGAAATAAAAGGCACGAATCCCTGCTGCTGCTTTGTTCCAGTCGGGAATGCGTTGCGGGGCTGTGGAGGCGTGTTGTACCTTGAACTTGCGTAAGTGCTGGTAGGCTTTATCCATATCGTTAACTGCGATCGCAATGTGTTGAAACCAGCGATCGTTACTACGCGAATCAACTGGAAATGGCTTGCCCTTGGGGGTGAGGTACTCAGTTAGCTCGATGAATTCGCTACCCAACCGCATCCTAACCACGCGCATCCGCACGCCAAACAATCCTTGCAATTGTTCGTATTGGGTTCCCAAAACTTCCACATCAGAAACTTTCTGGAAGGAAAGCACTTGAGAATAGAAATCAATGGAACGATCCATGTCTGCAACGGTCATTCCCACCGATTCTACAGCAGTGACGGCTGGCTGAGCTGACTGAGTTATAGATGTTGCAGCTGGCTGGTTACGTGGCTGCGGGTATACTTGATTGTGGGTGGTTGCGAAGGTCGCTTCGCGAACCGCCTGTGGCATCGCGACAAATGTACCAACTGCCAACAGGACTCTGGCGGTCTGGGTTAGTTTCCTAGTCATACAAGTAATGCTTTCGATGCCTTCACAGCAGAATACAGAAACGCTCTAACTTGCTCCTCTTGCGCCCCATCCGAATCTGTTGTTAATTGAGAGGCAGTCAGAACCGCTCCTACCCAGTGCTGAGTCTGCCAGAAACCTCCTCCAGCTAGTTTAGGTAGGCTAGTTGTATCGGGATAGGGATAGGGGGATACATACCAGTAAGGTTCGTCGTAGCTGCGATCTCCAGGTGACATCCCCACGCCTACAGTGATTGGCTCGCCGTTCTTTTTGCCTGGAATTGAAATTAACGTCGCCATGTCGAAGTGATGGGACCAAGTGTGAATTGGGGAAGCATCTTCAGTTTCAGCTACGATTTCTTGCAAAAGTTGATGAGTATTAGCGTAGTAATTTGCTAGTTCCTGCCGTCCTGCTACTTCACTGGTATTGAAAGTAGCACCGTGGGCGATCGCATGGTCGGGAAAATCATCGGGTGGATAGGAAAGAAACGCAATTTTTTCAGCATCAGCACCAAGTTGAGAAATCTGTTTTTTGTGCCAGTTCATTCCCTCTACTAAAGTTTTTCCTTCCAAAGGAGACGTTGCAATAGTCTCACCATGCTTATCTAAAATAATTGATATTAAACTAACTGGGTCGAGTGCAACTTGAAACGATCTTATTGCATGAATAACTGCACCAACAAATACTTTTAGATCTGATTTCCATGTCAAACTCGTATGACTATAATCCTGTAGAGGTTCCGCTAGAGCAGAGCCAGTAGCAGCAATAAACTGAATTGCATAGTGTAATCTGAGTCGGCTTTCAGTTAGCGATCGAGGCTGAATTTTGCCTGTTAAATGCCATAAATTATTCATAATAAATTGCCACAAGAAAGATGTTTTCTTTGGTTGGTCAAGAGTATTATCAATTTTTCTTCTGCCCCTCTGCCCCTCTGCTCTTATCCCATCCGCTCGCTCAAATGTTCTCCCACTCGCAAAGCATTAGCAATAATCGTCAGTGTTGGGTTTACGGCTCCACTGGAACAGAAGAAACTACCATCAACAACGTAGAGATTATCTATATCGTGGGTGCGACAATTGAGATCCAATACTGAAGTTTTAGGCTCTTCCCCAAAACGGCAAGTCCCCACCTGATGCCCTACACCATCTAAAGGTAATTTACCCGTAAAATAAGTTTTGCCCCCTTTGACGAAATAGGAACAGTTAGGCAAGATTTCTTGACCGCATTCAATTGATTTGAGAATATCAATCCAACGCTTTTCTAGGCGATCGTAGGATTCGGAATTATTTTCGGTGTAGTCGAGGATAATTTTGTCTCCATCCACCCGAATGCGATTATTAAGATCGGGCAAATCTTCAGTTGTCAGCCACCAATCAATCGAATGGCTGGCAACTTGCTCAGGAGTTAGGGGAGCGTAAGCTTCTGGATTGCCTTCTAGCGCCTCTTTGCTAACTTTACCCAAAGTTTGAATCTGTCCCATCGGGTATTCGTAACCTTCCTCACCCCAGTAGAAATCGTTGATTGACAGAGTTTTTTGAAAATTAGTTGGGTTAGGTTTTTTGGAAACGCCAATAATCGAACCCAAGACGTGCTTCATAAAATTGCGCCCCACCAAGTCAGAGCTATTGGCTAAACCGTTGGGATGTTTATCATTGGCAGATTTGAGCAGCAGTACGGATGAGTTAATCGCGCCACAGGCGATCGCCACAATATCCCCAGAAAATCTTTGAATTTGCGCTTGCCCAGATTCGGGATCGCGTATCTCTACCTCTACGCTAGAAATTGCTCGTCCCGATGCACTCGTATGCAATTTCAGCACCTTTGCTTCCGTCAGCAGTGTAACGTTATCTTGCGCGATCGCAGGACGCACGGCACTCACCTCAGCATCAGATTTAGCCTGAACCAGACAGGGAAAACCATCGCAAGTATTGCAACGGATACAAGCACTCAAGTAGCGCTGGGCTTCATTTAAATGGATGCCTACCGGAGTATGGTAGGGGTGCAAACCTCTGCCTTTGAGGATATCTGAGACTTCTTGAATTCTGGGTTCGTGGCTGACAGCAGGATAGGGAAATTCTTGAGAGCGAAAAGGTTCCGTCGAGTCTTCGCCACTCTTACCATGCACTTGATAGAGTTTTTCTGCCTCGACATAATAAGGTTCAAAGTCTTTGTACTTCAGCGCCCATTCTGGCGAAATGCCGTCTCTGTGCTGGAATTTTTCAAAATCTTTTTCGCGTAACCGAAATAGAGCCGCACCATAAACTTTTGTATTGCCACCCACAAAATAACTCATGCCTGGGTGCAATTCGTTACCGTTTTTGTCATACCAAACTTCAGAATTGTGGTAGCGATCGCTATTAAAAACCGTTTTAGTATCCCAATTCGCTTTCTCCCTCGGCAGAAATGGTCCCCGCTCCAGAATTAGGATTTTCTTACCACTAGCAGCCAGTTTATAAGCTAGCGTACCGCCACCCGCCCCCGTACCGATAATAATAATGTCGTAATGGTTAGTCATAATTACGTCAGCCTCGCATTTTTATCAAAGATCGAGAACAACTCTTGCCGTTTTCGGTTTAGAAATGCAGATCAGTACCGCACCCTCATCAATCTCTGCGGTTGGTGGTTCCTGGTAAGTCACTTCGCCAGCTTGGATGTTGCACTGACAAGTGCCGCAGATACCTGCACGACAACTATAGGCAGGATCGAGATCGTTAGCTTCGGCAAACTCCAGAATCGTTCCTTCACCCTCGTGCCAAGTGAGGGTTTTGCCCGATTTTGCAAAGATAATTTCTGCTGCTGCAACTTCCTCATCTCCACTTACAACAGAAAGTTGTCTCTCGGATGTAGCTTTCATTGGTTTACCGAAAGACTCAAACAAGATGCTACTGCTAGCTACTCCCGATTCTTTGAGTCCTGCCATAATCGACTCCATAAAAGGCGGAGAACCGCAGAGAAAATATTCTGCCTCTTGCTGGACTAAGCTTCTAACCAGAGCCGCATCAACATAACCGATACTGTGATAGTTTCCTTCGTCTTCCACTCGCAGACGGCTGTAGCAAAAATGGACGTGTAGATTGGGATTCTGCTGTGCGATCGCCAGTACTTCATCTCGAAAGGCATGAAATCGACCATCTCGCGCCCCATGCAAAAACCAAATCTGTCGGTTGGGATTGAGGCGGCTACAAGCTTTTACCATACTAAGCATGGGAGTAATTCCCACCCCATTGCTAATGAGTACGGCTGGTAAAGACTGATTGACATCAAGAACAAAGTTACCTCTAGGTGGCTTAGCAGAAATTACCGCTCCTTCATGGATGCGATCGTGCATAAAGTTAGAGGCAATTCCTGGTTGTACTTCTAACCCTTGAGGCGCTGGTTCCCGTTTAATTGAAAGACGATAGTATTCGCAAGGTTCAGGGAAATCTGAGAGCGAGTAAGTCCGAATAACAGGTTTAGCTTGCCCAGGAATATCTAGTTTAATTGTTAAAAACTGCCCTGGTTGAAAGCTAGGAATTTCACTGTTATCCTCTGGTTTGAGATAGAAAGAGGTGATTTCTTCGCTTTCTTTGACCTTGCGAACGACCACAAAATTGCGCCAGTCTTGCCAAGTTTTGCTAGTAGCTGTTGACCGAGCAGTAGATTCTTGTATACTTACCTTTCTCCCAGTAACTAAGCCCACCAAAGCACCGCAACCAGTTCCCAGCAATGAAGCATACACGCCCAATTTAGCTTTATCTTTGACATTGACTAGACCTACGACTGCACCAGAAACAATCGTCGCGATCGCAAAAGCAGCACTTGCTCCTGTTACACTCCTGAGTATAGGATTCTCAATTTGTCTAAGACTTGCAAGCATTTGTTCTCTCCTATTAGTGATTAATCATTAGTCATTAGTCATTTGTGACGAGTAGATATTGATAACTGATAACTGTTCACTGTTCACTGTTCACTGTTCACTGTTTCCTATGTGACGAGTAGATATTGATAACTGATAACTGATAACTGTTCACTGTTTCCTATAGCCACAGCGAAAAATACAGCGTTTGTGATTGTGATGGTGGAGTTTGGCGCAGCGCACTGCGTTCCGACCTTTAAGGCGCACGTAAAGTTCAGATGCTAGCAGCATCCCTAAAAGTGGAGCAATGAAATAAACCCAAATTGCCGTCCAATTCTGTGCGGGAATTGCCGAGGCAAGAGTTCGAGCTGGATTCATGCTCATACCTGATAATGGCGCTTCTACCGTGATGTAAGTTGCAACTAGCAGTCCGGCAAACAGTCCGGTATATCGTGCCAATTTCGGGGTATTGGATACAAACAGAATCGTCAGCATAATTCCGAAGGAAATAATTGCTTCCGCAATGAATGCAATACCTGCACCAGCAGTCCCAGGAACAGTGACGATATAATTGACTGCTGGATCGGCGATCGCATCCCTCGAGACGACTGCAACTAACCACACTCCCAACAGTCCGCCGACAAATTGCGCCACGATGTAAAAAAATGCATCCCAAGGCTTAATCTTGCCCAAATGGAAGAACGTCAGCGTGACAACCGGATTAATGTGCGCTCCAGACTGCTTACCCCAAGGGGAATATATAATGGCGATCGCGGTCAATCCCATCGCTACCCCAATGATGCAACGGCGTAATAACGGATCGGCAATTGTTTGTCGCAGTGGTGAAGCTGGATGCTCCAGCAAGGCTGTCACAACACTGGCAGAAATCATAAAAATGCCAAGTCCCGCAGCTTCCATCAAATATTCAGGATAGTGACGACGTAGAGCGTTCATCTCACCTATTGCTCCTGATAGTTCCAAAGCAGTCCACCATCGACAAAAAAGGTACTACCTGTAATGTAGTCAGCATCAGAGGATGCTAAGAAGGCAACAACAGAAGCAACATCTTGCGGTTGTCCCAGACGACCGAGAGGAATATTGTGCAAGAGCGCACCTAACTTTTGGGGGTCGTTCAAGAGTTTGGTGTTGATCGGTGTTTCTATTGCTCCTGGTGCGACATTGTTAATTGTGATGCCCAGCGAACCCAATTCAACTGCTAAATTGCGTGTCAGCATTTTCATACCACCCTTACTGGCACAATACGCTGTAAAGTTAGGAAAGGGCAGTTCCTCATGCACCGAACTAATGTTGATAATCTTGCCAGGTCTTTTGGTTGTAATTAGATGTTGCACAAAGGTTTGAGTTGCAAAGAAAACTCCCTTCAAATTGACATTCATTACCGCATCGTAATCAGCTTCCGTCACTTCCCAAAATGGAGCGTGTTTTTCAATTCCAGCGTTGTTGACCAAAATATCTAGCTTGCCAAAATGTTCGATACTTTCTGCAACTAGCTGACGCACCTGATTCACATCACCTAAATCTGCCTTAACCGTGTAACCTTGAGATTTAGCGCATCCAGCCATGTAGCATCTACCACCAGCAGCCTGTACCTTTGCTAAGGTTTCCTCCGCTCCTTCTGGGTGCGATCGGTAGTTAATGACAACATCTGCTCCTTCTTGGGCAAGACGCACGACAATTCCCTGTCCGATTCCTTGACTGCTACCCGTTACCAGGGCAACTTTACCTTCAAGTCTCATGCAGATTCTCCTTGGATAGATAGCAATTAGTTCTCAAACGAGATACACAAGCAATAGTCAATATTGGTTCTGGAAAGACTAATCACGCTAATGACCGAATACTAGTTGCCGAGTCATGTTTGAGCAATTTCGTCAAGAACAATTGTTTTATAGCGGTTTTCAATTGGGTAAAACACGCGATCTGTAGGGGCGCACGGCTGTGCGCCCCTACAAGTGTCACGCACGCAATCGAGAATTGCTATTATGCAACTTAAGTTAATTGTTGCTTGAGCAATTAGCGGATGAATGATACACCTCTAAAAACGTTAATCGATCGAGCTGAGAATTTAGCTGCGATCTTCTTATAGTTTTCTCAGGAAAATCTAATTTTGACTAAATTATTAGTAACAGTACTTCAGAAAATCTAGATAAATTTTGAAGTAAATATGCTTTAAGTTTCATTAACAATAAGTTGATTAGATTTAAGTAAAATTTTTGTCGGCTCAGAGATTTTTTAGTATAAACTCAGCAATTTCTCAGATAATCCTTTTAAAGTAATTCTTTAAAGGTCATAGTTGTACCAGGGTAGTAAATCCAATATAGCTCTGGAACGTCAGCATGACAAAATTTCAGTAAAAGGAAACTTACTCTCATGAATGCTTTTGTAAAAAGTATTGCTTTAACGACTATTGGCTTAGCTATAGCAACTACCTCTGCAAGTGCTGCACAGGCAAATAATCCAGATACTAACACTACTAGCCATGCAAATATTGTCGAATTCGATCGTCAAATAGCTCAAATCTCGCCATCTAGTCGTCTGAATGAGACAAGATCGAGACGTTTCATCGATGAGATGATTATGCTTCGGATGAAAATGGTCGAAGCAGCTGAGGAAGCACTTCAGTCTCCGAATCCTGAAATCAAACGCATGGCACAGGAGGTCATCAAAACTAGTAATAATGAAATTAAAAAAATGATGGAAATGCGGGGGAAATTTGGTATATATGAAGATGGTTAAGTTGGCTGAAAGACCACTTTAAACAATTAAGCCTACAGGACAAAAAATGAGGAGAGGGGTTCAACAGGTGACAGAGAAAGGGTTTCATAGTAGTTACCACACCATCTGTGAAACCCTATGAACCAAGTTAACTTACTTCGAGACACTTTGAAACCCCATCTAGGATGGCATGGCGCTCGACTCAATTTTCTGGCTTTGTTTTTAATCGCCCTTATCAGAGTCAAAACAGTAAACTTTTAGCTTTGATGGCTTTGGCTTTATGTTGGGCGATCGCGCACTGGCGAATGGTTATCTTCTCATCGTCCTCTCAAGCTGAAGAAATATGGACGACGGCAAGCGAGTATTTTTCGTTATGGCTTCGATCGTCTTCGTTCCATTTTTACTGATTTAGACTTGAAATCTGATGACTTTCTTCACTCTCTACAATTTTTGTCCTGTACTTAGCTGTTTTCTACACTCAGCACTGCTGAGTCATTTCTTGCTGCCTAGTCTAATCTCCAAATCCTAGTTTCACGGTTGCAATATCGGTTCTTCGATCGCAGCAGCCCGTGCAGATGCAATACGGGAAGCAGGAGAACGGAACAATGCCTGAAAGTAAGACTGTCGCTGTTCGCTTGGTTCTGGGGCGTAATCCCATAAACTTTGGTAAAAGAAGAAAGCTACACCTAAACCGCGATCGCGTGTAGCCCTCACCTGTGCCTGAATCCGTTGCATTGGGACTGGATCGTTTCTCAAGCCCGTAAGAATGCCGATACCAGTAGGAATCTTTTGTTGTACCTCTTGAATTTCGGGGCGGGCAAGTTGTTGGAGAAAACTTTGCAGTTCTGGACGGTAGACTTGCACGATCAGTTCGTCAACAATTCCGTTACGCACCCACGCTAGCCAGTCTTGCAAGTGAAATTTATAAGCAAAGTCGTAGTAGTTGGGGGCGACGGCAAAAATTGCTTTGGGCTTGCTTTGTTTAACTGTTTGATTGAGTTGAGTCATAAATGCCGTAATTTTATCAGCCCGCCAACGCATCCACGCTGCATCGCCAGGATGGGCTGGACTGCGCTTGGTTTCCTTCTTGTACAGAGCCACCGTATATTTGTCATAGCCAAATTCACGCGGTAAACTCATGTGATCGTCAAACTGAATCCCATCGACATCGTACTTAGTCACGACCTCCCGTACTAGTGCGGTGATAAATTGCTGAACTTCTGGATGGAAGGGATTGAGCCATACAACCTCACCCGCAACATCAATTGAAGTTTTGCTCCCATCCCGTTTTTGGGTTAGCCAATTCGGGTGTTGCAATGCCAATTCTGAAGTGGGGGGAGTCATGAAACCAAACTCAAACCAGGGAACGACGAGTAAGCCTTGGCGATGGGCTGTGGCAGCGAGATCGGCTAAAGGATCTTGTCCCTGCAAACCTTTGCGCACGAAGGTTTGAATCCCTGTTTGTCGTGCTACGTTGCTATCATACTGAGCGTATCCAGAATTCCAGACGACGGGATAGATCGTGTTGAAGTGCAGCCGCGCTAGTTGGCTGACGGCAGCTTGCATTTTGTCACGGTCGATGAGGGTACTCGTATCGTTATTTGTCATCCACACGCCGCGAATTTCCTCAAAAGGTTGCTGGGCGATCGCCACAGGAGAAATACTATTCGGTATGGTTACGGCTAACAATGTACCTAAGAGTAAGGCAAGATACTTCAGCGATCGCCACCACTGTCTAAGGATTACGTATAATTTCAAATATAATTTCATAAGCTAAAATCGCAAGCTATCTATTCAGCACGCGATCGCGTACTTCAATTGTGAAAATTCACTTTTGGCAATAGTTCTTTTCTCCACCATCATTTACCAGCATCCAACTCACCATCCGTTGTCATACTGAAAACTATTAAGATTGCGTAAAAATTACTTTAAAAAGAGGCGTGAGAGCGAAAAAGAGACACGATAACAATTAAACCCTGCCCTTAGATTTCAGCAAAAATCTTTTGTTTTTAGTGATATATCAGTTGTTAACCTGCGATTGCCGCTTGAAATTAGCTTAAAATTCTGCTGAAGCGAGGCGGCTCAGCTAACGTATTTCCTCCTCAAGATGTGTCCGCGATCGCTCTGAGGACAGTAGCGTCCAGATTATCATAGTGGATATGTTACTACCGCTATATTTATTCTCATATCTATGACAGGGCTGACAAAAAAAGAAGCGGAGCGGATGCTGGAAAAGCAGATGGAAGCAGAACGGATGCACGACGTTTTGCTACTGCTGCAAAATTTATCCAACGATCAAGAAGCAACTATTAAATTAATCATAGATTGTCTCTACGATGCGGGTGCGGTCAATATAATAAATCAAAAGATCCAATTTCGCCCGCTGAATCGGATGACAAAATCAGTAGCGCGAATATCCAAACCAGTATTTAGGAATGTAGCATGGTATTGGTTTAGGCAAAATTGCCCGCAATTGATCGTAAATTGGTTGCTGACGAAGATTACTTTTCAGCCTAAGCGAGTCGCAGTAGCGATCGCTGAAAATCGACCCGAACCATTGGTAGAAAACGAATCCCGCCCTAGATCTCAGAACGAACCCCATTATTTAGATCGGGATTTAAATCCCAATTTAAATCGGGTAGCAACCCTCGATCGCGAAAATCGCCAGTTACGCCATCAAGTGCGGTTGCTAACAGGGGTTTCTGTTTTGGCGATCGCAGCTTTGGGTGTTGCCGTGACCATACCCCATCGTACGCTGGAAATTTTCCCTAGCCGAAAGCCACAACCAGGAGCATCGGCTAAAGTTAGCAGTTCAACTGGTGTGACTCTTGAACGAGCTTGTTTAACTGGTAGACTAACGAACTGCGATTTCTCCCCGTCGATAGAGTTCGCGGGCAAAGTCAGTCCACATTCCCTGTCCCCAATAGCGGAAACAACTAGTTTCCAACAATAAGTTATACAACAAGGCTTCAAGGTAGTCAGGAAGCTGAGTTACAGTCGGATCTTGCTGTACTAGTGGGTCGTACTTTGCATGAAATGCTGCACTGAGTTGATTCATCGGTGCTAAAACATTTTCGTAACCTTTGACCCAGCTGAGATCGTTCGTCCAAGATGCACCATCCATGTGAAATCGGTCGTCAGTGGCTTTTAATTGCGCGATCGCATGTTCTACCGCTTCTGGAGTCGCACTGTCTGGATCGACTTGCTGCCAGATTTTGTGTTGGTTCGCCGCTTGACAAGCTGGATAATCATCGGGATTAGCGCCAGCCGCCTCAATCAATTCCAAATATTCCGTGCCATTTAGTGCTACGATTCCCGCGTCATTATTGCCAGCATCGCGAATTTCATGATACACCCGAAATAAATCGCGGGGATATTCATTCATCATCACGCCGCCATTTTCTCCATCAGCAATTTGGGTTACGAGAGAGGGTACAGTGACGTTACCAACTTGTTGCTTCCCTCGCCCTTTGGCTTCAAAATAAGGCTGCATCTGGGCAACTAATTTCGTATCCGATCCTTGAGTTTTAATCAGCGCCGTAATGCTAATCGTTTCACCGTGTGAATTTCGCGCCACTAAACGGTTGGGAATGTATTTTTGGTCGTGGTGCAACCCCGTACCATCCAAACGTTCCACGGAATGTTCTTGTACCAGCAACCAGCGATAACCGCATTCTTTCAAAGCTTTAATGTATTCAAATAGGGTATCTGGGTGGTTGGGTAAGTGCATTTCGGGAGGAGAAAAACCCTTAACACGCCGCAAAGCATCGTAGCCAAAAATTGCGGCAAAATAATGCTGCCAAGCTTGAATGTGCAGCTTGAGATCGGGAATTGGCGTAGAAGGGACAACAGCATGACTCCACATCGTCCCCAGCCATTCTACGTAAGGTTGGTATTGGCGATTGCAAGTTATCTGTTTGAGATTGTTCAGAATATCTTCTCGCCCCATTTGCTGCAATCCCCACAATAGATTACCCGAATAGTCCAACATAATTCGAGGGTTGCAACCTTCAGCAATCAACTGTGGAATAAATTCCCCCATGCGTCCGTAGCACCAGGCAAAGACTCCGGCGTTGTGGTTATCCCCATCGTGAGGATGTTCAAACATATATTGCAGATTGCTGATGACCCCATTACCACCTGCGGGAATTGTCGGTTGGTGCATGTGCAGGGCGCAAGCAAATCCAGAAGTCAGATTTTCTAGACGCAAATTGGTAGTGGGTAAAAACACGGGTTCGCTGTGGTTCGTTACCGACTTTATTTCCGCCTCCCAGCCGCAAATATTTGGCAACCCCGACCTTGATGCTGCTAAAACAGGTAAGTTTGATATAGCTGTTGCCGTCATAATCAGTTATCAGTTATCAGTTATCAGTTGTCAGTTGTCGTCGGGGCGGGTTTAGCCAGTGGATTCACGGTTAAAGCCATCATCTTGGTTCAAAACCCGCCCGTACAGTTATCAGTTGTCAGTTGTCGTCGGGGCGGGTTTAGCCAGCGGATTTACGGTTCAAGCCATCATCTTGGTTCAAAACCCGCCCGTACAGTTGTCAGTTATGAGTTATCAGGGAGCAGGGAGCAGGGAGCAGGGAGCAGGGAGCAGTTAACCGTCAACCATCAACCATCAACCGTCAACCGTCACATCAACCAGTTCTCTACACCCTACACTCTAAACCCTTCTTTCTTCAACCACGACAAATTTACCAATGACGAATAACCAATGACCAATGACAAATTAATTTGGCAAGCTGATTTTTATCGTCGCCCGTGGCGAGATGATACCGGACAGGTATTGTGGGAATTGTTAATCTGCGATGCCGAAGGCGGTTCGCGAAGCGACCATCGCACTGGGAATTTTCGCTACGAAGCCATATGCCCTCAAGCAGCAGCCAATGCATCGTGGCTGGTAGAACAGTTGCAATTAGCTGCATCTCAGCTACCAGATATAATCCAAGTCTTTCGACCCCAATCTCTCAGTTTAATCGCTGCCGCAGGGCAAAAACTAGGTATTCCCGTAGAACCAACGCGGCGCACTGGGGCATTGAAACAGTGGTTGCGATCGCGCATACCTCAGTATTCCACTAATGGAGAATCCTACAACCCCCTCGCTATAGACAAACCACCCCCCGTCCCCCTACCAGAAAATTTGTGGGGCGATCGCTGGCGTTTTGCTAGTCTACCAGCAGGAGATCTCGAAGCTGCATTTAAAGACCGTCCGCTGCCGATCTTAGACATGCCGGAATCTCTACTCCCCCTAAATTTAGGCTTAGCATCGACAATTGCCGTTCCAGGGGTAATCATCTATGGTGACAGAAAATCCATGCAGTTAGCCCGTTGGTTGCAAGCAGCGCAGCCGATTGCCCTCAACTACGTTTCAGGCGAATTAGCGGGATTAGTTTTAGAAGCAGGGTTAGCAGATCGGTGGGTTGTAGCGACTTTTTCTGATAGTGAGGCGATCGCATCTGCTCAAACTTACGCACAGCGTCAGCAACAGAGTCAAGGTTTGCATTTTTTGTTGGTTCAACCCGATGACTCGGGCATGACTTATACTGGTTTCTGGCTGTTACGAGATGAGTAGAAAATACTTCTAGCGTACTTAAGTAGGAGACAAGAGGCGCGATAATTTTGTCTCCTGTCCCCTGTCTCCTGTCTCCTACCTAAATTTTTCCTCACAACTTCCTCAAACTGTTTCTATATAACCCATAACTGTAGAGCAAGTAGATAGAGTCAATGGCTTTTCCAAGGCTTATCGAGCTTCTATTGACTCAACCTAAATATGAGGGGAATTGAGTCTATGTTGCAATCAACAGCAAATCGGCAAAACCAGTTACAGATTTCTAAAGAACAAGCCTTTGTACTTTGGTTTGAGGAAGTTGGGATTGCAGATATCCCTTTAGTAGGTGGTAAAAACGCCTCTTTGGGTGAAATGATTCAACAACTGACACCCAAAGGCGTAAACGTACCCACGGGTTTCGCCACAACAGCTCATGCTTATCGCTACTTTATCGATCGCGCAGGCTTACAAGCGCAGTTGCGATCGCTATTTGCCGATCTAGATGTGGAAGATGTCAATAACTTGCGGCAACGAGGTAAGCAAGCCCGTGCTTTAATTCTCAATACGCCGTTTCCACCAGAATTAACCAGCGCGATCGCGGATGCTTATTTGCAATTGTGTCAAAGATATGGCGACACGTCAGCGAGTTTGTGCGATCGCCTCGCGCCAGAATATCGCGAATCCTGCCAGCGTTCTAGCGGTGAAACTGATGTTGCAGTTCGTTCTAGCGCTACAGCTGAAGATTTACCCGATGCCAGTTTTGCCGGACAGCAGGAAACATATCTCAACGTCCACGGCGTACAAGCAGTGCTAGAAGCTTGTCATAAATGTTTTGCTTCTCTGTTTACCGATCGCGCTATTTCCTATCGCACAATTAAAGGCTTCGACCATTTTAATATTGCCCTATCGGTGGGCGTGCAAAAGATGGTACGTTCTGACTTGGCGGCTTCTGGGGTGATGTTTTCGATCGATACAGAGACGGGTTTTAAAAATGCTGCCCTAATTACAGCTGCCTATGGTTTAGGGGAAAACGTCGTCCAAGGTGCAGTTAACCCCGATGAATACTTTGTCTTTAAGCCGACACTGCAACAAGGTTTTCGCCCCATTTTAGAAAAACGCTTGGGCAGTAAAGAAATCAAAATGGTCTACGATGTCGGTGGTAGCAAGCTGACAAAAAACGTCACCGTACCAGAATCAGAACGAGTCAAGTATGCTCTGACGGATGATGAAGTTCTGACTTTAGCTCGATGGACTTGTATCATTGAAGACCACTATTCGACAGTACGCGGCGTTTATACCCCGATGGATATCGAGTGGGCAAAAGATGGGATTACGGGAGAATTATTCATCGTCCAAGCCCGTCCCGAAACCGTACAATCGCAAAAATCTGCTAATACTATCAAGAGCTATCAACTCGTAGGAGAGCGTAGCAATGCGCCCGTAATAGTTAGAGGTCGTGCAGTCGGAGAGGCGATCGGTACGGGTAAAGCGCGAGTCATTTTGGATGTCCATAAACTCGACACTTTTCAACCAGGGGAAGTTTTGGTGACATACAAGACCGATCCCGACTGGGAACCGATTATGAAAAAAGCGAGTGCAATTGTCACCAATCAGGGGGGTAGGACGTGTCACGCGGCAATTATTGCGCGAGAAATGGGAATCCCCGCAATCGTGGGAACTGGGAACGCGATCGCCCAGTTGAAAACGGGTCAGGAAGTGACGATTTCCTGTGCGGAAGGGGAAGAAGGACGGGTGTATGAGGGGATTTTGCCTTATGAGGTGAAAGAGGTGGCGTTAGAAAACTTACCTCAGACGCGCACCCAAATCATGATGAATGTGGGCAATCCCTCGGAAGCCTTTAGTCTAGCAGCCATCCCAAATGATGGTGTGGGATTGGCGCGGTTAGAATTTATCATTGCCAACCATATTAAAGTGCATCCCTTGGCTTTGATTCATTTTGACAAGTTGCAAGATGCGGATGCGAAAGACAAAATTGCCTTGTTAACGCATTTATACGATGATAAGCCATCATACTTCGTCGATAAATTAGCTCAGGGGATAGCTACAATTGCGGCTGCTTTTTATCCCAAACCAGTAGTCGTGCGGTTATCTGACTTCAAAAGCAACGAATACGCTAATCTTCTAGGTGGGAAGCAATTCGAGCCAGAAGAAGAAAATCCGATGATTGGCTGGCGCGGTGCGTCGCGGTACTACGACGAGAAATATCGTGAAGGTTTTGCTCTGGAATGTCAAGCCTTGAAACGGGTACGGGATGAGATGGGTTTAACCAATGTCATTCCAATGGTTCCCTTCTGTCGCACGCCTGCGGAAGGGCGTAAGGTAATGGCAGAAATGGAGAAATATGGTTTAAAGCGGGGCGACAATGGGTTACAAGTCTACGTCATGTGCGAGATTCCCAACAACGTCATCTTGGCGAAACAATTTAGCAAAGTGTTTGACGGATTCTCAATTGGTTCCAATGACTTGACGCAACTCACTTTGGGACTCGATCGCGATTCTGGCTTGGTGGCGCACCTATTTGACGAACGCAATGAAGGCGTAAAGGAGATGGTACAAATGGCGATCGCTAAAGCTAAAGAAAATCAGCGCAAGATTGGGATCTGCGGTCAAGCACCTAGCGACTACCCAGAATTTGCCCGCTTTCTAGTCGAACAAGGAATTGACTCGATCAGTCTCAACCCAGATTCAGTTTTGAAAACTTTATTGGAAGTTGCTGCTGTTGAGGGTGTAGTTACACATTGACGTTTTTGTCAAGATGCAAATCGCGTCTTGACAGAAAATTTGACTGAACTGCGACGAGCGATGAAACAAGAGATGAACGCGAGCCACCAAGAGCAACTGCTTGACTTCTTACAAGAAAAATTGGCAATTCCACCCAAGGCGATCGCGATGGCGCTACGGCTGAACGAGCAGAATCCCGGTCCCTTACCCATGCTGCTGTGGCAGTACGGGTTAATTTCTCTGGAGCAGTTAGAGCAGATTTTTGACTGGATGGCAAGCTAAATTAAGCTGCGAGCAACAAAAATATGCATTCTCATCCCCCTGCAAAAGTGCCAGATCGAGCTACCGTCACGGCTCATCCCAGTGGCGATAAGCGTTTTAAGCTTCTAGATGTCACGATTAAGCGACATCAAGCTCGACAAGACGCACTGATCGAGATCTTGCACAAAGCACAGGAACTTTTCGGTTATCTGGAAGATGATGTTCTGTTGTACGTTAGTCGCAGCTTGAAATTGCCTCCCAGTCGCGTTTATGGTGTGGCAACTTTCTATCACTTGTTTTCCCTTGCACCCCAAGGAGTTCACACTTGTACGGTTTGTACTGGAACTGCTTGTTATGTTAAAGGTGCAGCACAAATCTTAGCAGCAGTCGAGCAGAACGTGAAGATTCATGCTGGTGAGACGACAGCAGACAAACAACTTTCTTTACTGACAGCCCGTTGCCTGGGTGCGTGTGGTATCGCTCCTGCGGTCGTATTTGACGGGACTGTGTGCGGACATCAAACGGCAGAGTCAACTTGCGATCGCCTGAAGGAATGGCTGGAAGGCAAGTAGATGGCGCGCCAGCCGAGTGCATCCTCACAAGTTTCTCATACTTCTTTTCTAACTTCAGAGTGGAGTCGAAATCGGTGGTGGCGAGGAGGCAGCTAAAAAATGGATTTAACCCAATTACAGGAAATTGCCCAGCACGAACGCGCCGCTCAAAAACCGATACAGATACGTTGTTGCGTAGCTGCGGGGTGTCTATCTGCTGATTCCTTAGCCGTGAAACAAAGGCTGGAACGAGCAGTGACAGAGACGGGTTTAGGGGATAAAGTGCAAGTCTGTGGTGTTGGTTGTATGCGTTTGTGCAGTCAAGGACCGTTAGTACAGGTTGCAGAAAGCACGCTTTACGAGAAAGTCACTCCTGAAGATACGCCTTCTATTATTACTGCCCTCGATGGCAGCGAAACAACGGTGCGACATGGCGATTTGACCCAGCCATTTTTTACTCAACAAATGCCAATCGTTTTAGAAAATAGCGGTAAAGTCGATCCAGAACGGATTGAATCTTATATTGCCGCAGAAGGGTATCGGGGACTCTACCACGTTTTGCACGAGATGCAACCGAACGAGGTGGTAGAGGCGATCTCCCAAAGTGGCTTGCGGGGACGCGGTGGTGCTGGTTATCCTACTGGTTTGAAATGGGCAACCGTTGCCAAAGCCAAGGGAGAACGCAAATATGTTATCTGCAACGCTGATGAGGGCGATCCTGGCGCATTTATGGATCGCAGCGTCTTGGAAAGCGACCCGCATCGGGTACTGGAAGGAATGGCGATCGCCGCTTATGCGATCGGGGCAAATCAAGGCTATATCTACGTCCGAGCTGAATATCCTACTGCTATTAGTCGCCTGCAAATTGCCATTCGCCAAGCCCAACGCCTCGGTTTGTTAGGCAGTCAAATCTTTGATTCACCTTTTGATTTCAAAATTGATATTCGCATTGGTGCGGGTGCTTATGTCTGTGGCGAAGAAACCGCATTAATGGCATCAATCGAAGGCAAGCGGGGTTTACCCAGTCCTCGCCCTCCTTATCCGGCTGAATCTGGTTTGTGGAAAAATCCGACTCTAATTAACAACGTCGAAACTTTTGCTAATATTGCGCCGATTATTCGTAAAGGTGCTGGCTGGTTCGCCAGTATTGGTACAGAAAAAAGTAAAGGTACAAAAGTTTTCGCCCTAGCAGGCAAAATTTGCAATACAGGTTTAATTGAAGTGCCGATGGGAACGACTTTACAGCAAATAGTAGAGTCAATGGGGGGCGGCGTACCGGATGGTGGAGTGGCTAAAGCCGTGCAGACTGGAGGACCTTCGGGGGGATGCATCCCAGCTTCAGCTTTTGACACGCCTGTAGACTACGAATCGCTGACTCAACTCGGTTCGATGATGGGTTCCGGTGGCATGATTGTCATGGATGAATCGACCAACATGGTAGATGTCGCCCGCTTTTTTATGGAATTTTGCATGGATGAGTCTTGCGGTAAGTGTATTCCCTGTCGCGTTGGTACTGTGCAGCTACATCGTTTATTAACCAAGATTCGGCAGGGTGAGGCATCGTTAACCGATTTGTCACTGTTGGAAGAACTGTGCGACATGGTGAAAAATACGAGTTTGTGCGGTCTGGGTCAGTCTGCACCTAATCCAGTATTTAGCACTTTGCGTTATTTCCGAGATGAATATTTGGCTATGGTTGGTGAGGCAAATGTTTACTAAAATTTTCCTCGGCATTGGTGTATTGCTGGCGATCGCCTTACTCGTTCTAGCGATCTTGCGACTGGGAAACGCACAAGAGATGAGCGCCAAAGAGCGATCGCTTGAGTTACCAGTGGGTAGGCTTTTTACTGAGGACATGGTGACGGAGTTACCTGAGCCTGTCAAACGCTACTTTCTCCATGCGATCTCCCCAGGAACTCCCCTGGCTAACTCAGTGCGCCTGAAAATGAATGGTAATTTTAAACTTGGGCAGGATAAACCCTGGCTACCGATGCAAGCTACAGAAATTCTCTCTAGCCAAGGATTTATCTGGAAAGCAACAATCGGTCGTGGTTTACTCCGAATGGTAGGAGCCGATTATTATGTTAATCGTTCGGGGCGAATGCAATTTGCGCTGTTGGGGCTTCTACCCTTAGTCAAGGCTAGCAACCCCAACATTAACCGCTCTAGCATTGGAAGACTCGCAGGGGAATTTATCTGGCTACCTTCAGCTTTACTGCCGCAACAAGGTGTAGATTGGCGGGTAATCGACGAACATACGATTCAAGCAAGTCTGAAAATTGATGGCGAACCGATAACGCTGACACTCATTATCGATCCTGACGGCAAGTTATTGAAATTTTCTTTACCCCGATGGGGCGATCGCTCTGCCGATGGTAGTTGGGCTTACATTCCGTTTGGCGGCGAAGTTCAAGCAGAGCATAGTTTTGACGGCTATACCATCCCCTCACAAATAAGTGCGGGTTGGGGGTATGGTACAAGCTCTTATTTTGAATCATTCCGTGCCGCGATCGCCAATCACAATTACGAGATAAAACAGCAGCAATGGCAGTAAAAACTCTTACTATTAACGACCAATTAATCAGCGCCCTTGAGGAGCAAACCATACTAGAGGCAGCAAGGGATGCGGGAATTCATATTCCGACACTTTGCTATTTAGAAGGAGTTTCAGAGGTTGGTGCTTGTCGGCTGTGCTTGGTAGAAATTGCTGGCAGTCATAAACTACAACCCGCCTGTGTCGCCAAAGTTGCGGAGGGTATGGAAGTGAAAACTCATACCCCAAGGTTGCAGAATTATCGTCGCACGATTGTCGAAATGTTGTTTGCAGAAGGCAATCACATTTGCTCGGTTTGCGTGGCGAATGGTAACTGCGAATTGCAAGACTTGGCGATTGAAATGGGTATGGAACACGTCCGGTTAGAATATCATTTTCCCGATCGCAAAGTTGACGTTTCTCACGATCGCTATGGCATCGACCACAATCGTTGCATTCTCTGCACTCGTTGTATCCGAGTCTGCGACGAAATTGAAGGGGCGCACACTTGGGATATGGCGGGTAGAGGGACAAACTCGCACGTTATTACCGATTTGAGTCAACCTTGGGGAACGTCGCAATCCTGTACTTCTTGCGGTAAGTGTGTGAATGCTTGCCCTACAGGGGCGCTGTTCTACCAAGGTTCGAGTGTAGGGGAAATGAAACGCGATCGCGCCAAATTGGAATTTCTGGTGACAGCACGGGAGAAACAGCAATGGCAGATTTAGGACTGGGTGATTTTTGTCAAGGTTCAAGCCAGTTCTCTTGTTGCAAGCCTGAAATGTTTACAAAGTGGCGCGTGTTATCGGTTACAAGAATATCTTGTCGAGAACGGGCGATCGCAGCAATTATTGCGTCTATTTCTCCTGTTGGTCTACCAATTCTTCTTAACTCAGCTTGAATTTTACCAAACTCTTCAGCTGCATTTCGGTCAAACTCAACAATTAGCATCAAGTTAAGAAATTGTTCTAGTATGGTCAAGTTTTGCTATACCCGTTGAGAACAGTAAACTCCTTTGTAAAGCTCAGCTACTACAATTGTGGGAAGATAGCAAAGACTTGCTTTGGTGTTAAATTGTTCAGCTGCAAGAATATTCTGTTTGAGTAGAGCTATACAAATATTGGTATCTAAGACATACACAACTTCTTTCCCTATTCATCAAAGGGTTCTATTGCTCTACCGCGATAAGCATGACGTTCTGTATTAATCTCAGCAAATATTGTATCGAGATCGGGCTGATTTTTCCATGCTCCAAATATTTGGTTGAGTCTATTCAGTCTCTCCTGTTCGCTCACAGGCTGCTCGATCTCAACTTCCAGATAAATTTCTGTACCATCAGGAATATTTATTTCCTCTAATAATTCAATGTTTTTACCATGCTTTATGCCTTTAACTCTCATCGGATTTGTTCCACATATTTAAGAAGAGCTATATCCCTACTATACCTAAGTATTGAAGTTATACCAATTCTGTTTATCTTTGCACTAAATAGGTCGCTTGTAACCCCCCTTAAAAAGGGGGGTTGGGGAGATCTCCCGTGGCATAGTCATATCAAAATGGTATTAGGAGGATCGAGCGGATTTATAAAGCGTACGCCTTCAATTATCGCGTCCAGATTGAAATCTTCGCTGTAGACTACCGGAATCTGATTTAATTTAGCCGTCGCCCAAATTTGAGCATCTCAAAAACTAAGCTGATATTCTTTTACACCTCGGAATGCTTCTAACACGATCGCGCCTGTCACTTCTACAACTTCCCAAGCGAGTCTGTAGTTTTGAATCCGGTTTCCGGCTTCGACTACGCTTAAGGCATTGGGAAACTTGCGATCGCTTGTCACCGTGACGAAAAATTCAGCTCAAATTTGAGTGCTGATGACACCCGTACCGGAGGTAACTAGGCGATCGAGGGTTTGTAGAGCTGCTGTATGTTTGTCGGGGTTGCTGGTATCGTAGGCGTAAATCAGGATATTAGTATCCACGAAGAACTTTGCGGTCATATAAATCTTCGCGGTTCCAAGTACGATCTTCACAGGTAGGATTAGGGGTTGAGCTTTGCTCGATCCGTTGCTGGATAAAGGCTTTTTTTTCTTCCCATGCCTTCAAATTGCGGCTTGTAGGCTGAGCTGCTAAGCTGTATCGTTCTACTGCTTGTCTAGCCGCAGATAGGATGTCGTCTTCGGTTTCGAGTTGTGCTAAATTTTCGACTTTCATTTGCTCGGTAACTTGCCGATGTGCCACTCTGTACTGAGCGTGTAGCAAAGTACGGGCAATTTCTTGCATTACTGCTTCCATATCGGCAGGAGAGCCAAATGCTTCAATCTGCCACAAAGCCGCACGCGCTTCTGGTGGTAGCTCGACGAAAAGCTTGAGCGCCATGCCTGCAATCTGGCTGGGTTTACGCTGCTCTATTCGAGCAATATAAGCAACGCGGTTAGCTGTCTCTATATCGGTATAAGCAGATATCGTCTTTCCTGCCATTTGCTCTTTACTTTCTACGTCTGTAGTTTTTATAGAAAGTATAGATTTTATAGATTGAGATTGGTGAGGCAAAGGGCGATCGCTTTTCTCGCGTGACTATTTCCTGTCTTCCAGACAACGTTGTGGCAACTGGTGCGATCGCGCTTTCAATAACTATCTAACAGCCAGTTAGAAGAATTAGTGAATTTAGTTTCTAGGGTTTTAAATATAATATGCGCAATTTGCGATCGCCTTACCTTCAATCAAATTCAAGTCACCGTACTTTTACTTAAATTTTTACAATTATAAAAACTAATACCCTCGTATTCTTGCTGTGGTTGTTAATAATTTAACTTGATAAAACTGTAAGGGAATAATCTAACTGTAACAATGACGTTTATTCATGAATCTGCATGAAGTAATTAGTTTTGTTTCTAGAGTTAAATACAGATAAAATGCTTTGATTCTTATTTCTATTTAAAAATATTATTTGGCTTTTATTCACGGATTTTGTTTCTAATAGCAACGTCTTTAGAGAACTAGCAGGAAAGCAAAAATGTCAACTCGCAAGCGCCACAGAACTAAACAGAATTTATTCAGACCAATCTGGCGGTTATCAATCAACTCACTGACAAGAATATTTAAATGGCTTCTACGCTGCTATATTCTTATATTGAGAGGAATTAGCGGACGACAACCTCATCTTGCTAAATCTGGCTTTATCTTGCCAACAGTGGCAATGGTAACTTTAGTAGTTGTTCTCCTAACTACAGCTCTTGTATTTCGGTCTTTCGATCGCGCTGGTAAAGCAAGTAATGTCAGGGTTAATCAAGCTGTTCTGAAGGCGGCTGAACCTGCGCTAGATCGCGCTAGAGCTAAGATAGATGCACTATTTAACGATCCGAAACTTCCACGTACAACTCCATCTGATATTGCCTTATATAATGCTTTTATTAGTGATAAATATACACTTGGCGATGAAACTCGCTTAAAGCTTGCATTTGATATCAATAATACTAATGGAATTCAAAAACAACCTAACACAGAATACAAATTAGAAAATGATGAAACTCTGAATACTGCTTGGAAGTTTCCAGTTGATACAGATAACAATGGTAAGCTTGATAGCTATACCCTCTACGGTATTTACTTCAGAAACCCCTCTCGCGCTACTGATGGAAAATTTAATCGAGCTAGAAACCCTCTAGAGGCAAGAACTCCACCTATGACAGGTAGCATTGGTAATGAATGCGCTAACGCATCTGGTACTAGTGCCAGCTTAATCGGTGATTCTAGTTGGTTTAAATCAGATGGTAAACTAATTAAAAACTTTTTTGTTTACACTACAACAGTTCCGATTACTAGCAATCCTACAGATACGACTAATTACGAAAAATATAGTGGCAATACAAGTTTTTCAGCTTTAGAGTTTCAACAGGATCGTAGTAGAATTCCTCTTGTTAGTAACGCAGCTTTATTTCAAGACGACATTATCTTAACTCCTGGTCCTAGTTTATATTTGAATGGTAGAGTTTTCACCAATGGAAATTTACTTTTAGGAGGAAATACAGGCGTTAGACTGTTTCAAGTTAGTAGTGCGTATTCCTGTTTTTATAAGGAAGAGAATAGTAAAATCACCGTTGGCGGTAACGTCGCAAATGGAGGCATTACTGACGAAGATGATAATGCAGCAGATGTAACAGTCGATCTATTTAAAGGAGCAGGTGTTCTCGTTGGTCCTAGTTTCTCTAACACTACTGGTACAATTAGCGAAACTAATAAATCCGTCAACGTAGGAGGAGGCAAAACCGTAGCTTACAACGATGCTGCATACAATAAGCGTATTGCTTTGATGAAGGAAAAAGCTCTCACTTACTCAACTAATGGCGGGACTGTAACCTCGTACACAAACCTTCCAACAGTAAGTAGTGTTAATGCTGTCAGCCAATATCCTTCAGAAGTGAAAGTAGGATTTGAACAGAAATTAACAGCATCAGGTGGTAGCTTAAACGCTCAAGATGCTCTAGCAGAAGAAATAGAAATTTATTTGAGAAACCATATTCGTCGCGTTCCATATGGTGAAATCACATCCTACGCTGGTACAGGTGCATTAGGTTCGTATACTAGTTCAAATGTTTTTACTTCAGGTACTATTGAACCGCCAGCAGCTTGGCAAGAAATTACAAATACCAGTCCCCTCTCGCTGCTAACGGCTCAGCTACCACAAACTCAACCAGAAAAACAACAGGAAGCGAAAAAAGAAAAATATGTAGGCGATCGCATTTTAGTTGGAAATAACCTACCTGCATATTGGAAAAAAGATGGCGTGTACGTTAGTGGATCTAATGAAAAGCAATTTCTGGACACCACAGGTACAATCAAATGGACTGAGCCTAATACTGAACCTCGTTATCGTACAACTCGTGTAGAAATTCTTCCCGATTTAGGGGTTTCTGAACGAAATGGTTTTTGGGAAAATGCTGCTGCACAACAACCTGAATCTGATGTGTCCAATGTCGGTGGCTTGCGGGTGATTACCGGAGCTGGAATTTATGTTGATGATGATGGTTCTGCTACAGTAGGTACTCCTTCTTTCGTTCGCAACACTTATTCTTTTCTGCCAAAACCTACTTGGGACACGAATATAGTTTCAAATCCAACAAGTATTGAGCAGTTTACTACTGCGTCAATCAACAGTGGTAACGAAAATATAGTTGCGTGGACAGATTTGATGCCTATGACTGGAGGAGCGAGTGAAATTGCTGGCTCGAACAGAAAAGGCGATTTGCTCATGAGAGCGACAGCAGTTTATCATCATAAGGACTCTTCATATACAGTCTCAGCTACGAATAGCTACTTAAATCGCACTCCTCTGGCTTGTGTAAGTAGCTATTTCGATCCAACGAATGCAACCACTGCCAAAAACAAGTTAAATCACAATACTGGTTATGGTGTTGATACTACTAACGGTAGATCTAACAATGGTATTGTTTATTCTGCTCCTTACAGCACTGATAGCGCCAGAATTACAGAAGTAGGAACCTACCGAACTCAGCTCAACCAACAGGCAAGGTTAGTGTTTCCGAATGGGCGAATAGTCAATCAACCATTGCGAGATGCTTTGAAAAAAATTGATGCTAGCGGCACGCGCTCATTAGCAGACAACTCAGCTCTCGATACAGCAATTTGTAGTTTGAAGATCCTCGACGGGACTCTTAGCGTCGCTAGCTCACCTCCCCTTCCTCACGGAACAATCAAAGAAGCAGCTTTCCTCGAAGGTAGGGAAATTAAGGCAATTGACAAAACAACAGGTAGTTCTGAATATGACATAGAACTAGAGCAACGCCAACCCCTAGAAATTAGGGTTACAGATCTCGACATGAATCAACTGAAAATTACTACAATTGGTGGATCTACTCGCCAAGAGTACCTACTACCAAATAGTGGTTTGATTTATGCTACACGAGATGACGCGCTACTCGATCTCAGCGATACCTCTGCCGATCTGAGTAGTAGGAAGTTACTCAGCCCAACTGATTTCAAGGTCGATCCCACCCGTCGCCCAAATGGAATTAGACTCATTAATGGCAGTAATCTCGCTAGGGTTAATGCATATAGAGAAGAAGAAAAAGGTTTAATTCTAGTCTCCGATTTAGCAGTGTTTGTCAAAGCTGATACTAACAATGGCTTTAACTTACATCGCACGCCAGCAGGAACAACTGTAGAAGAGTTTGAAAATCCACTAGACGATGATTGGGGAGACTTTTACACGCGAGGAGACGGTTCTGCTGGGAACGGACGAAATACTAACTTTGCCTGTCGTTCGGGACAAACTGGATGTGCTACAGGTTCTACTGATGGCGATACTTGGCGACAAGCAGCCATTTATGCTGATGCTGTCAAGTTACTTTCTAGTAGTTTTCAAGATGGTTTTCGGAATCAAGGGGACTTCGATCTCGGAAATAATACTGGTGGTAATTTTGCTGACACTCGTAAGAAAATTGGTTTTTGGAATAACGGTTTTGTTACCAGTGCTGATTGGGCAGATAGTAGCGGTTATGCGTCTTCTAGAAACTCTTACCTAACTAACGGAGTAACTCCAGTTCAGAGACGGGTAAATTTCCCAGAGTATTTAATGGAAGTCTGCACTAAGCTACCTGTCTCCACATGCGGAGCTAATGACTGGTATGTAAACCCAGAGACAAATCTCAAAGCCTCTGATGCAACTACGATCGGCGCAGCTTTTAATATCAATACCCATAAAGCAGGCACTACAGCAACACTTGCTGCTGCTGACTATAGACGGTATCCACGACGAATAGCTGTGTTGCGAAAAACTGATGGGAGCAATCGGCTGATTTTGACAGACTCTACTGACAAAGCCAACCCTATTCCTATTGGTATTAATAGCTCTGGAAATATTACTCCTTATCCCTATCAAAATTATTCTAGTGGCGCTACAACATACAACGCCTATAACAGTAGCAGTAATAAGCCTCGCAATAGCGATTCTACTTTGTGGTACAGAATGTCTAGCGATGCCAATGACCCAACCAACCGCACTGATAGAAGTACCGACCGTTATGGAAAAAACTTTCCTCTTCAATACATGACTGGTAGTGGTTTGCTGTTACCTGAAACAGTTTGCGTCAAAAAAACTGTAACAGCAGGTAGTTTAGTGCCGTGTCCAACCAGTTGGGATTCAACTGTAGCTAACCTAAATTTACCTACCTCTGATAAAGCCTCTACCTATGCAGTCTGCGTATTTGCAAGTAATAAAGGGTCTACCAAGAAATACAAAACAGTTGGTGATACTGGTTTTGTAGGTAACTGTCCTGGTAATAATAGCAATACCAGTACTGTTTCAGGAGTAATTAAAGGTACAAGAGATATACTAGACAGCCTAACATCCCCAGTTCCTACTGGTTCGCTCACTGCTGCTGGTGGTACTCTCACAGCTGCTGCTGATGTCAACGTATATCAAATACCCAGTGCAGTTAAGCAATTTAACAATAATGCAACTATTAATCTCAACAGTGGTAGTAATCCAAATGCAGTATTTATTCTTAAAGCTCCCAGTGGTAGTTTCAGTTTTGGCGACAGTAAATGTAGCACAAGCTGTGGCGGTGTTAAAGTTGTTCTCACAAACGTCGAACCTAACAATGTGTTTTGGATTTTAGATGGTGGTAGTGTCAAATTTGAAGATGTGACTTCATCTCATGAAATCAAAGGTACCGTCTTTGGTGGCTCTTCTATGCACATGGGCAACAATACGGAAATTGAAGGTCGGCTCTTAGGGAACTCAAACGCCGTTCAATTTAGCAATCCTAGTACTTCTAATGTCACAGCTATTGTTAGCAGCGATCAGCCTTTGTTCATACCAGTTCTACAAATTCACTCACCACAAGGAACTCCTGGGGACAGCACAACCGACCTACCAGATGACGGCAAGATTGAAGAGAAATGGACGCAACTTGTCTCAGCAGAAACATCTCAATTTAACGCTGCTTTTGTTGCAGGTAACATGCCTAGCCGTCCAGAGGAAAAACCAGATGACTTCGAGAACTTTGTACGTTTTCTAGAAAGCTGGAGAGATCCTTCTAATTTCTCACAAAAGAGGAACATGAAAATTCAAGGTGGCTTTATTCAGCTTAAACGTAGTACCTACGCTACCGGACCTGCTGCTGCTGTTCTCAATAAGAGGAAAACATCGGGTAATGCTGCTTATAATAATGGCGAAATGAGCGTTTTTAACTACAAATACACAGCATACAATAATAATACAGGTGACGCTAATCATACTAACGAAACTCCATACACTGAAGCACCAAACCGCTTGTGGGGTTTTGATGTCGCAATCCTATCTCAACCTTCGGACCTATTTTCTGAGAGATTTTCTACACTACCTACGGCTCCTCCTAACGAGTATTTTAGGCAAGTAGGTCGTGACGATCTGTGGGTTCAATATTTGCTTTGTGCTGCACAAGGTTCAGGAAGTAGCTATTCCTATGCAGTTGATGGCAGCGAACGTCCTAGTATTTGTCCAGCTTTGAGTTCCTATAACGACTGATTGAGTTACTAAAAAGAGGCAGTTATTAGTAAAAATTACAATTTATAATAACGAGTCTCTTTCCTATAAAAGCATTAGCAGTGGGCTAGTTTTTCAGATGATTGACATCTACAAAATCAATAATAGATTGGTAAATATTTATGTTTAGCTACATACACAAGCAATATTTTTCTAAAACTGGTGAATCTGGTTTAACTATTATTGAATGCTTAGTAGCTGTTTTAGTAGTTTCAGTTTTGATGGCTGCGATCGCGCCTGCAATTGCTCTTTCTGTAGCTACGCGAGTACAAGCTAGGCGAGTGGAACGGGCAACCCAAGCCGCCAGAACTTACATTGATGGCTTAAGTGCTGGAACAATAACTGCTCCTACTCAGACAGCTTCATTACCGTTCGTCACTAACGCCTCTGTACCCACAGGCTCAAGTAGTTGGAGTTGCACTACTACCGCAACTAATTTCTACTGCTCAAATATTACAGCATCGAGTTTATACTGCATAGATCTTGATGTTGGCAGTAATGGCTACACCTGTACTAGTAATTCTGTCAATGACTTTATTGTTCAAGCATTTCGTACTAGTAACAATCAAAACTATCTGCTTGGCTTGCGAGTATATAGAGCAGATGGTTTCAGTGATAGCAATGCTTTTCAAAAAAGTGATGGGACTAGTAAAAAAACAGCATCAACGTACACATCAGGGTTAGGTAATCGCAAAGCTCCATTAGTGGAAATGATTACAGAAATTAGCCCCGATCGACCAAAATACACAGATTTTTGTAATCGTTTGGATTCTTCTAGTACAGCTCCTTGTAAGAGTAATAACTAAATAGTCTCAGTAATCTTATCGCTTTTTATATGCTTGCAGTATGAAAAACAGTAACGCGCTCAGTCTAAGCAAGTTATTCTCAAAGTATCAAAAACAACGCTATCAAGTAGCTCAAAAAAGCAGAGGTTTTACTCTGATTGAACTCTTGATAGCAATGGTAATGTCATCCATTATTTTGGGAGC
Source organism: Scytonema millei VB511283 (assembly GCF_000817735.3). Classification (NCBI taxonomy): domain Bacteria; kingdom Bacillati; phylum Cyanobacteriota; class Cyanophyceae; order Nostocales; family Scytonemataceae; genus Scytonema; species Scytonema millei. The sequence goes on from NZ_JTJC03000001.1 coordinate 1,363,410, forward strand.
TTTGCTAACATTTATTAATACTTTGCTGAGTTCAGAGCGTCAAGAGCAAGCAAAGGCAACTACAGAACAAGAAATTCAAGCAGCACTTGATTATATTGCCCAGGATTTACAACAAGCAGTTTATATCTATGATAATGATGGATTAAGTAGAAACTCAACTACAAATTCCACAACTTCTGGAATTAAAGACCAAATTCCACCTGTAGCCACTGGAGCTGATGGTTGTGGTAGTTCAACACCTACCTGTGTTCCAGTCCTGGTATTTTGGAAACGCGAACATAAGCAACGTGTAGTACCAGTAACAGGAGTAACTGCCAAAGATGATACTTTTGTTTACTCTCTAGTTGCCTATTACTTAACTAAAGGGGATAGTGACAATAGGTGGTCTAATAATGCCCGCATTCGTAGATTTCAAATTCAAGGTGGAGTGGTAAATCCCACGACTCCAACTAATGCTGATAGAACTCCTAACTATATTACAGGTGAGACTCCTAGCAATGGTTTTATGCCGTTTGACTTAAAAGTATCTGGTAGTACGCTTCAAGAAAAAATGAATCGTTGGCAAAAGGCGACTACAAATAACAATATTGGCAATGCTGTAAACTATAATGCAGAAGCTAGAGTACTAATTGATTTTGTAGACAATAGTAGTACTAACCTACCTGATTGCCCTGCTAACACACAGCGAGTTCCATCAACCTTAGTAGGTGGATTTTATTCGTGTGTTAATTCTGCTAAAACTATAGCGCAAGTATTTATTAGAGGTAACGCTCTGGCTCGCATAGACCAAAATAATGCATATAGCAGTACTCAGTCTGTTTATTTCCCGACTGCTAGTGTTCAAGTTAAAGGGCGTGGATTATTAGGTGGCGAATAATTTAATTATTGAGAGTTATTGTAAATTAAAAATCAGAAGCTAATATCATCATGATTGGAGTAGCATTAGTCAAAAGAGCGCGGTTACAAAAAATATCTAATTGTACCGCTTTGTTAGCCAAGCAATATTCAAGTCAGGTCGCACGAAAAAACTATCTATCTAATTCTGGATTTACACTTCTAGAAACGCTGGTAACGGTAATTATAGTTGGTGTTTTAGCCGCGATCGCCGCTCCTAGTTGGGTAAGTTTTACAGATACTCGCCGCCTTAATGCTGCTCAAGACCGAGTTCTTTACACAATACAAGAAGCTCAAAGTAATGCTAAGCGAGATAAAATTACTTGGGAAGCTTGTTTTCGTAATGATGGTAATAAAGTTGTATACGCAGTTCATCCCAGAGTTATTAGTAATAGCAGTTGGAATTGTACTCAAGCTACAAACTGGCAATCCATTCTTCAAGAAGGTTCTCAGTTTATTACAATTAATTCAACAAACTCTACTTTGCGGCAAAATCCAACTGGATACTACCGAGTCAGGTTTAGATTTGACGGCGCACTTGATACACAGGATGGTGGTGCTGGAAACCAACAAGGTAGAATTACCTTAGCTGCTCGTTATGGTGGTAACAATCCTAAACGCTGTGTCATTGTTTCTACTTTACTAGGTGCGTTGCGTTCTGCTCAAGATAATCAATGTCAGTGATTCTTATTATTCAAAAAATCATAGAATAAAACTTTTTATTCTAAATTTGCTACGGTCTGCCCTTATTTAGACGAAAGTAATTATTTCCCTGATAGTCATCTAAACGCAACTGTAGAATATAAAACTGTAGAATACTACTATGGCTCCCAAAGTTTCAGCAACAGCAAAAGTGTATTGGCTTACGCCCGAACGGGGTGGTCGAAAGGTTCCTCCATCTGGTTCTGTCTATGCTGCTACCGCACAGTTTGACGAGCAAGAGAACGAGTTTTTTAGCATAGTTATACGCTTTCCGACATCAAAAGAGCAGGGGGAAAATGGTACAACTTCTAGGGTGGATGAAGTCGAAGTTGGCTTTCTCGCTCCAGAATTGGTTGAGAGTAAGTTAACTCCTGGCAAAGAGTTTTCAATAACTGAAGGCAATCGAATTGTTGCCCAATGCCAAATTCAATCTATCAGCTCACCCGTAGGAAACGTAAGTGAAGCTTAACCGATTCAGGGTCATACGATCCCTGGTACGTAGACCAAATGTGGTAGCTAGGTAACACGACCGCCACTCCAAACTTACTATGTATCGTTCCAGGATAACTCTCTTCAGCTTCAGTCCCGCCAAATCGAAACGACCAATTTCCTAACCATATGTAGAAACCAGGAATAAGTGCATCCGTACTCCAGGCTATAGCTTTTCGTGCCTGCTATTTTTTGTTCATCTTTCAACGCCCCAGATAATCCATTCTAGTTATTAACTTTAGATTGTCGAGTATTTAGAGTATTTAGTCGTTAGTTGACCTAATAAGGCTTCGGTGCAACTTTACTCTTGTTCCCCCCTTTTTAAGGGGGGCTAGGGGGGATCTTTTCTCGAAGTAGTAGAGTCTTGCGATCCCCCAACCCCCTTAAAAAGGGGGCTATGAAAAAGTCATACATGAGATTAATAGTGCTTTTCTATACTTTAAGTCTCTACTTGATAGCGCGATATTTGTAGGGACACACAGCTGTGCGCCCCTACAGATCGTGTGTTTTACCCAATTGCAAACCGCTATAAAACAAAGTTAACCCATGTGTAACACTAGCCCCAAAGAACTTACGGCGCGATAGAATAACTTTGCAGGCTAGCAGGGGAGAACGCTTCTAGGCGTTCTATCTACTTCAACCTAAGTAGATACCCTTAGAGTGGAAAAGTAGTAATGTTAAAACGTATACTGAAATCTATCGCGCGATCGCTGACTCGTAAACAAAGGCGACGACGGTTAAAACCTCTAGATCTCAAAAAACGCCGCCGTTCGGTCGAGGCTGGCTTTATTCTACCAACTGTAGCCGTGGTATCGATGGTAGTGGTACTACTGACCGCAGCGATGACAATTCGGTCTTTCGATCGCGCCCGGAATGCCAGTAATGTGAGAGTAAGTCAGGCAGCAGCAGAAGCAGCCGCACCCGCGATCGCCCGTGCTAAAGTTAAAATTGAGGCTTTAATTAGAGATCCTGCCCTACCCAGCCGCACGCCTGCTACTCAATCGCTCTACAACGCAATTAAATACAACTCTAAATTTACTTTTGGCGACGAGACGCGCCTGAAACTAGGCTTTGATATCAATCAAGATAATGCCATAACCGCAGACAACGCCGACATCAAAAATGACGAAACGTTAACAACTGCTTGGCGCTTCCCCACCGATACCAATAATAACGGTAAATTTGATACGTATACGCTTTATGGGATTTACTTCCGCAGTCCTAGCGTTGAAGCAGGTGATTTTAACCGCGAACGCAATCCTCTCGAAGCCAGAACCCCGCCTGTAAATATTCCAGTTGCAAATAGCCGTTGTGCCGATATTCTGAGTGCAGATACAGAAATATTGGATAATGGTTGGTATCAATCTGGAAATCAATTAAACAAAAGCTTTTTTGTCTATACTGCCAGCGTACCTATTACAGATAATACCGATTTAGGCGATCGCTTTGAAACTTTGGCGGGTAATACCAGCTTTTATGCATTAGAGTATCAACAAGACCGTAGTTTGATTCCGCTCAATCAATACGCTGTATGGTTCAACGACGATTTAGAATTGTCACCTAGTACCGATTTTCGGATCAATGGCAGAATTCATACTAATGGTAACTTGCTAGTCGGTGGACGCAACAACGCCACAGTTAGATTTTATCAAGTCGATAGTCAAGAATCCTGTTTCTATCAGCCAGAAAACGGCAAAATTACTATTGGGGGTAATGTCGGTAATGGTAGCGTTACCGATACAAGCGATCGCAATGTCGTAACCGTCGATCTATATAGTAACAATCCAAGCAACAGCACCGCTCAAATTGGCAGTATCAATAAATCTACAGAAGAAACAGGCGGAGAAGAAATAGCCTATTCTGATGATGCTTTTAACCAACGTATTGCCTTGATGAAACAAGCAGCATTAGAATTTTGTATCGAAGCTGGACGAGATTGTTCTGAATTAGAACCACCGGAAATTAAGACAGTTTTAGCAATTAACAGATATCCTGATGAAGTGAAAAATCGCTTCAGCCAACGCTTGCAGGAAAATCCTAGCCTAAATACGTATATTGTCCTGAAAGAAGAATTAGAAAGATATCTACGTTATCGAACTCGGCGCGTTCCATATGCAGAAGTTTTAGAGTCAAATGACGATATTTTAAACGATTACACTCAAGATAATATTTTTGCCAATTTAAATACAATCGAACCGCCTGCCGAATGGCGAGAGCCAACAGATAATAATACTAGATTGTTACTCAGAACGCGCCAATTAGAAGCGACATCTCCCGAACAACAACTAGATGGAATTGAGAGATATTTAGGCGATCGCATTCGTGTAGGAAATAACTTACCTGCATATTGGAAAAATGGCAATAACTATGTTACAGCACCGCGCGATCGACAATTAGTTACAGGCATAAATTGGACGAGTCCTAGCGATCTACCCCGCTATCGTAGCACCCAAGTACAGCCATTCGATCCTAGCGAAATTGCAGAACGCGGTGGATTTTGGGAACGACAAACTTCCACTAATACTGGAGGTTTACGGATTATTACAGGGGCAGGAATTTATCGCGATCGCAAAGATAATAACTCTCGCATACCAGCTTTACAAGTCGATTCTTTTTTACCCGATCTATCAAACCGTAAACTAGACTCTGGAGCAGATCTTCCCACTCCTGACAATCGGTTAAGGATAGCAGGTCAACCTATAGATAAATATACCCTGGTTTGGTCTGACATGATGCCAATGACAGGCGGCGATGAGGAGATTAAAAAGCAGGAAAAAGCAGCACCTCCTAATCTGCGGATGCGTGCGACAGCAGTTTATCACTATACCCAGAGTACGGGTGTCGATCAAATACCAATTGCTTGTGTTAGCAGTTATTACGATCCTACAGATGAAATCACAGCCAAAAATGGCAAGTTTGGTACTAATAACGGTTATCCCTGGGGCGGAGGTGGTAACAACTTACCCTATCATTATGACGAGCGTGGTAGGTCAAATAATGGCGTAGTTTACGAAGCTCCTTATACTAGCAATAACGATAGGATTAGAGAGATTGGTATCTACTTAACAGAACTAAGATCGCAAGCAAAGTTAATGTTTCCTAACGGGCGCATTGTCAATCAACCGCTACAAAATGCACTCAAAAAATTAACTGCTAACGTTACGCTGGAAGACCCTGACAAACCGCTGAGTATATCAGATAATGCCACGCTTGACACAGCAATTTGTGCCTTAAAAATATTAGATGGGACAATTATACCAGTCAATAATAATCCGATTATTCCTCACGGCGCAATTCAAGAAGCCTCTTTTTTAGATAGTAGAGAAATTAAGGCAATTAGCCGCGATGAAAACGATCCTTCAAGTTCTACACTCAACAGCGATCGCAATCCCCGCTACGACTTAGATCTAGAACAGCGTCAACCGTTAGAAATTAGGGTGACAGATATCAATTTGAGTACGGGAGAAATTCAAGAAACATATAGCGATCCAAAGAAAGAAAAAGTCGTAGGACTTACTCGAAAGAAAATAGATCCAAGTCAGATTGAAAGTGATTATCTATTACCAAATAGTGGTATAGTTTATGCTAGTCGTGATGATGCTTTACGCGATGATTCATCGGCGATCGATTCTATCAATCGGAACGCAGTTGTAGTACAAAGTTCAACAGATACATCTGCGATCGTACGTCTTGAAAGTAGGCTGCTCAGTCCTACAGATTTTAAACTCGATCCTACCCGTCGTCCTAATGGGATTCGGTTAATTAATGGGAGTGACTTATCGCGAGATCTGGATAATAGATATCGACCGGAAGAAAAAGGATTGATTTTAGTTTCCGATCTCCCTGTATATATCAAAGGTGATTTCAACCTTCATCAAACACCGTTAGGTAACAAATTAGAAGAGTTTCAAGAAACATTAGATTGGTCTAATTGGAGCAATTTTTATACTCGGAGATTAGGAAATCTCAATCCAAATTTTGCCTGTCGCCCTGGAAAAGCAGGATGTCCCGATCGCGATGGCGATACGTGGCGATCGACTACTATTATTGCTGATGCTGTGACGCTGCTATCTAATTCTTTTAGAGATGGATTTCGCAATGAGGGAGACTACGATCTCAACAATAATACAGCCCTCCCCATCTCTCAACAAACTACGCCAGACGATCCTCAACAGCCTACGACAGAACGTGACAAGGTTTTCCAAAATCGTAATAATCAAGGCTTTTGGGATAACAGCTTTGTTACGAGTTCTGATTGGTGGGATACAAATAGTAGCGGTAATCCATATCCTAATCAGAAAAATTCCGACGATAGTTATGTAGGTTCCTATTTAACTAACGGAGTCACACCCATACAGCGACGTACAACTTTTCCTGAATACGTCATGGAAATTTGTCGAAAGATACCTGTTGAAACTTGTCAAGAAAGTGATTGGAAGATTGGCTATGACCAAAGTAGGGATGACAAATTAGATAATACCGAAATAAATAGTGCTATAAATCTCAGTAGCCCTCCAAATGGAGGATACAAACCCGATCGACTTGGGGCAGGTACTACTGCCCGACCTGCTTTACAACTGGAAGATCGGCGCTATCCTCGGCGAGTGGCTTTTCAGAGAAACGATAACTTAAATAATCAAAACCAAAATCAAAATAGGAACCAGAATAATCGCCAGAATAATTTAAACGATCGGCAAAATAATCAGCCGAGCAATCCAAGCGATCGACAAAATAACCAACAGAATAATCAACAAAATAATTCAACCAACCAACAAAGTAATCTAGGCAACCAACAGAATAATCAACAAAATAATTCAACCAACCAACAGAGTAATCCAGGTAACCAACAGAATAACCAACAGAGCGATCGACAAAATAATCAACAACAAACCAACCAGCAACAAAATAATCAACAAAATAATCAACAAAACAATCAGCAACAAAATAACCAAGTTAGTGCTAATCAACTAACTCCTTTAGGAATCGATTCTCAAGGAAACGTAAAACAGTTTCGCTATGTTGATGGAAATAATAACGTTAGACCAGATGGATTACCTCGGCAAGTACGTAATGCGTTATGGTTTAAAACAACAACTAACCCTGTCGATCCAACTCAGGGTGAATCCTATAGTCCGAATAATCTGCTGTTTATTAAAGAAGTCTCTAACGGTAAGCCGCTATTAGTCCCTGTTTTACAAATTCATACTCCCGATGGTTCTCCCAGTGAAACCCTGGATCGAGGAAACCCAAATCGCTACGCTACCAACTGGTTGCAAATAGCCGAAGAGGATACAACCTTTAATGCCGTATTTATGACTGGTAATAGTCCCAGTCGTCCTCAAGAAGAGTCAGCGGGATTGCCTAACTTCGTCCGTTTTCTAGAAAATTGGGAAAACAGGGTAGTCAACATCAATGGTAACTTTATTCAAATGCGGCGGAGTGCCTACGCTACAGCACCATTTATGCCGATCCGTCGCGACACGGCTACTGAGTTGGCTACGGCAACCGATAACCTTAGCTGGTTTGACTACGCCATTAATAAATATCCCACTGATGGCGCTAATAACGATTTACCGACAGGAACGCCACCATATTACAGCGACCCAGAACGACACTGGCAATTTGATGTTGCCTTATTATCCCAATCTTCAGACTTATTTGCCCAAGAGTTTACAACTCCATCAACAAGCCAGCCTAGCGAATTACTCAGAGAAGTCAGTCGAGACGATCCTTGGGTACAAACTTTGTTGTGTGCAGCCATAGCTAGCGATCGCACTGGCAAAATTACAGCTACCTACACTCAATATGCGATTTCAGATAAAACCCAGCGTCCGGTAACTTGTCAAAACGATACACCAGATTATCCGGCAAACTTGAATTAGGGTGAGGGATATGAAAACTATTCAAGTCAAAAGTCAAAAGTCAAAAGTCAAAAGTCGCTTCCAATTCCCAACTCCCGACTTCCGACTCCCGACTCCCACCTCGTCAGGCTTTACCATCCTCGAAGCTTTAATCGCGATCGCAATTTTATCAATCTTGATGACCGCGATCGCGCCTGTTTTTGTCCTTGCTGTTGGTAATCGGCTGCAAGCAAGGCGAATAGAATTGGCAACTCAAGCAACAAAAACCTATATTGCTGGAGTTAAGGCGGGAACGATTGCACCACCACAGCATACAGTTGTCCTAAATGAAGTCGATAGTAACAAAAATTTTAATTCTCAACGCGAACAATTTGTTGCTACAGCTCCTCCTTCTACTTCTGGTGGTTTGCGTTGTACGAATGTTACAGTTAGTAATTCTTATTGCTGGAATAATACGACATCGAGTTTATATTGTTTCGATTTAGATGGTGGCGGTTGTAGTAGCGATAGCGGACAAGATTTGGTGATTCAAGCTTTTCGCAGCGCCAGTTCTGAGGATCGATCTATGGATAAAGCTTATATATTGGGGCTTCGGGTTTATCGTGCTGCTGGTTTTAGCGATCTATCACCGCTAGTTGCTAGCGATGCTAATACTCAAAGAACGCAGTTGACTTTTTCGGGAGGGTTGGGTAATTTCAAAACACCATTAGTAGAAACAGCTACAGAAATTGCTAATGATGAGTCGAGTATAAATGATTTTTGCGATCGCCTTGGGTGTGAGTGAGTTAAAAGTCAAAAGTTAAAAGTTAAAAGTTAAAAGTTAAAAGCTCTGTTTTTTGATTTGCTATTGATAATAAGGTTGAAAATGTCGTATGCGTCATAGGTTTTTTGATTTTTGTCGCGCAAAGACGCGGAGGCGCAAAGGAAGAAAAGAGAAGAGAGGATTGGGTTGCAGTGGTTTTACTTTGATTGAGTTGTTGGTGTCGATTGTGATTTCTTCGATTGTTTTGAGTTCGCTGTTGTCTTTTATGACGAATATGTTGACTTCTGAGCGGAGAGAACAAGCAAAGTCTAGTAGCGAACAAGAAGTACAGTTGGCTCTTGATTATATTTCTAGGGATTTACAAGAAGCTATTTATATTTATGATGCTGATGGCGTGCAGGCGATCGCTGACCAATTACCTCATGCTAGAGAAGTAGATAAAGTTCCCGTACTCGTGTTTTGGAAGCCTACTTTTTTAGCTCAAGATCGTCCTGTTACTACGATGGATGGAACTGCAACCACTGTTGGATGCTTGACTAAGTTGCCTAGAAATGATGCCTGTAGTCAAAGAGATTATTTTGTTTATTCTTTAGTCATTTATTACTTAATTAAAGATAATAATCCTGCTTGGTCTGAAGCAGCCAGAATTGGTAGACTCGAACTACAAGATGGAATCAGAGATTCTAATAATTCCAGAAATTATCTGACAAATCCCTCTCCTGGTTTTCAATTATTCAATCTTTCTCAAGCCGGAACTCTGAAAGATAAAATGAATGCTTGGCAAAAAGCAGATACAGCTTACGATTCTCAAAAAATTCCGATTGAAGTTTTAGTAGATTACGTCGATCCGAGTCCGAGCGATCGCGCGCCAAAGCCGTTAGATTGTCAAAATATTTCTTCTGTGGCTCAACTCGTTCCTGCTAATACTCAACTGGCTAATCCTTTACAAATAAATAGTTTTTATGCCTGTGTAGATGCAGCGCGCAATCTAGCTCAAGTTTATTTGAGAGGAAGTGCGTTAATGCGTTTGGAGCAAAATGCTGTTTATAGTGACGCTCAGGCTGTTTATTTTCCTAGTTTAAACATCCAAGTCAAAAGTCGCGGTACGACTAGCTCTAAATTTTAGCGGCAATTTGTTATGAATAAAATCACCAAGACAATTTTACACCCATCGATTTTTCGTAGGGGCGCACAGCTGTGCGCCCCTACAGATCGCGTTCCTCTGGGAATCTCCATTGGGGATAGGGGAGAGAGGGAGAATCGAGGATTTACCTCGATCGAACTCATCGTTGTAGTCATTATTATCGGAGTTTTAAGCGCGATCGCGGCTCCTAGTTGGGTGGCTTTTGTTGACGGTCGCCGTTTGAATGTGGCTCAAGACCAAATTTTGCGCTCTTTACAAGCAGCACAAAGTAATGCTAGGCGAGATAAAGTGACGTGGCAAGTCAGCTTTCGCGAAAATAACGGCGTAGCACAGTGGAGCGTTCTGCCAGCAAGTACAAATCCGACCGTTGTAACTTGGCAAAACTTAGATGCAGCAATTCGGATCGTCGATCCAATTGTGAATGCTAACGATCCCGATGGCACGACATTAGAATTCGATCCTACTCATAACTTGTGGCGAATGCAATTTAACTATCGCGGAGAAGCAAATAGTCCATTAGGAAAAATTGCGATCGCCACTCGTAACGGCGGACAGCGCTGGAGTTGTGTTAAGATTGCCACTCTCTTGGGCGCAATCCGATCCGCTAGCGATGAAAATTGTCTGAATTAAATGTCATTGGTCATTTGCGAGTAGTTAGTAACTTTTCACTTACGACTTACGACTTACGATTTACGACTTGCTCATCGCCTCTGCTGTTTTTTCCCGATTTAGCTTCAAAATCAGCACGCCCAAGGGAGGCAAACAGAGATCGATAGAATAGGGGTGATTGTGGTATTGCCATTCATCCGTCCATTTTCCACCTAAGTTACCCATGTTGCTACCACCGTACTCGCGGGAATCGCTATTGAATAACTCTTGGTAAAATCCTGGTTCGGGTACGCCAATTCGGTAGTGGGAATGCGGTTGGGGAGTAAAGTTACAAACTGCGATCGCAAAATCATCTGAATCTTTGGCGCGACGAATTAACGCAACTACGCTATGGCGATTGTCGCTGCAATCGATCCACTCAAACCCTGCTTCAGCAAAATCTTGGCTGTACAAAGCTGGTTCAGAGCGATATGTGTGGTTTAGATCTTTGAAAAACTGCTTGAGCTGTTGGTGTGATTCATATTGCAACAACTGCCACTCTAAGTCACCCCAGACGTTCCATTCGCTCCACTGTCCGAACTCCATGCTCATAAACATGGTTTTTTTGCCGGGGTGAACGAACATGAAGGTAAACAAGCAGCGGACGTTGGCGAATTTCTGCCATCTATCCCCTGGCATTTTGCCGATGATGTTACTTTTGCCATGTACGACTTCATCGTGGGATAGAGCCAGCATGTAATTTTCGCTGTGGTGATACCACATGCTGAAAGTGACGTTATTTTGGTGGAATTGGCGGAACCAAGGGTCCATACTGAAGTAATCCAGCATATCGTGCATCCAGCCCATGTTCCACTTGAGATTAAAGCCTAATCCGCCCATATACGTGGGCCAAGATACCATAGGCCAAGCGGTAGATTCTTCCGCGATGGAGACGATGCCAGGAAAATAACTAAAAATAACGTGATTTGTTTGCCGTAGGAACTCTGCTGCCTCTAAATTTTCCGTGCCACCATATTGATTTGGCAACCATTCCCCTTCTTTGCGGCAATAGTTCAGGTAAAGCATTGAGGCAACGGCATCTACCCGAATTCCGTCGATGTGATACTTATCAAACCAGAACAAGGCGTTGGCAACCAAGAAGTTTCTCACTTCGTTGCGGCTGTAGTTGAATACTAAAGTTCCCCATTCTTTGTGTTCTCCCTTGCGCGGATCGGCGTGTTCGTAGAGATGAGTCCCATCAAAGAATGCTAACCCGTGTCCATCTTTAGGAAAATGACCTGGAACCCAATCAACAATTACCCCAATACCGTTTTGGTGGCATTGGTCAACAAAATACATGAAATCTTCTGGCGTGCCATAGCGGGACGTACAAGCATAATAGCCAGTGACTTGATATCCCCAAGAGCCGTCAAAGGGATGCTCTGCAATTGGTAATAATTCAATATGGGTGTATCCTAAATCTTTCACATAGGGAATTAGGCGATCGCCAAGTTCTCGGTAGGTGAGAAAACGCGCTCCCGGTTTGAGTTCCGAGACAATGACGACGGGTTCTGTCTCCCCATTAGGCAACTTGGGGGGTTCGGCAGAGGAGGCGTGCAACCACGACCCGAGATGGACTTCATAGACAGAAATTGGCTGTGTTAGGGGGTCGGTATGACGGCGTTTTTCCATCCATTCCAAATCGCTCCATTGATAAGCGTCTAAGTCTGTGACAATGGATGCGGTTTTGGGTCGGGGTTCTTGCTGATAGCCATAAGGGTCAGACTTTTCGTAGATGTGACCATCGTTATTTTTAATTTCATATTTATAGCGATCGCCGACTTTAAGTTCGGGGACAAATATTTCCCAAACTCCTGTCGCACCTTTACGCATTTGGTGCTTGCGTCCGTCCCAATGATTAAAATCTCCAATAACTGACACGTTGCGCGCGTTCGGAGCCCAAACAGCGAAATAAACTCCTCGAACGCCATTAATTTCCGTGGTGTGCGCCCCTAATTTCTCGTAAATGCGGTGGTGATTGCCTTCCGCAAATAGATGCAGGTCAAAATCTGTCAAGCGGGGAGAACGAAAGGCGTAGGGGTCGTAGATCACGCGCTCGTGTTCTCCCTCTAAAATCCGCAACTGATAGTTTGCCAGTTCGGGAAGATCGAGCGTGCATTCAAAAAAATTGGGATGATGCACGGTTTCCATCGGAAATTCTTTTCTTTCCTCTGGCAGTACCACCCACGCTGCACTCGCATTTGGTAAGTATGCTCGCACTGCCCAGACGGTTTTGCCTTCCTGTTCCACGGAATGAGCGCCTAGCACTTCAAAAGGATCTTGATGCTGGTTCCAAATAATTCGATCTACCTGTTCTGGTGCAATGGTGGTCATAGACATGCAGCTACCTACCTGGAATAAATTTACTAAACTCCTCTCGTCATACTTATACACACTCTTTACATTTATTTGCAAATGAGCAAGCAAAGCAACAGTATTTAGGCTGATTTTGTCTCAACCATAGGTAAGACTTTGGGGAGTCAGGGAAGAGGAGACAAGGGAGATGGGGGAGACAAGGGAGATGGGGGAGACAAGGAAGCTCTCTAGGAGTAGAGGAAGCAACTCTAGTCACCAGCCACCAGCCACTAGCCACTCCTCAAATAGGCAAAAAAGGTAAAAAAGTACGAATTGCCTTTCGCAGTTGGAGTAGAAAAACGATTTCTCGAACTTGAGAGTTCAATGTAGGTGGTGCGGGACGGGTTTGTAGTTTAGCCTGTAATTGAGCGTATTCAGCAGTAGTTAGAGGTTTGCCATCCACAGGCGATCGCGCCGTGAGAAAGATTTCCGTTCGCAAAACTTCTTCTGGTGTATCTTCTGGTGGTGGTAAAGCTAAGGCAGAATTGGCGATCGCACAGATTGTAAAAAACACGATGCCAACACCTACAAATTGAGTTTGAAAGTGGGCGATCTCTTGACGTTTGCCAGCTGGCAAAAGCCCCATACTCTTTCTTTCTCCCTAAACTGCTACCAGAGTATTTATAGCATTTTGTCTGCCCTCCTAAGCACTACACCTAAGCAGTACATATGTAGGTACTTATTACTTATGTGGCAAGAGAGCATATTTAATGCAAAAAGCGCCCCCCATTATGGGAGGCGCTGATGATTTAGAAGAACGAACTAGCCATTGAGGGAAGGAGCTTCCACTGCAGCTAAGTCTAAGGGGAAGTTGTGAGCGTTGCGCTCGTGCATCACTTCCATACCCAGGTTAGCGCGGTTGAGGATGTCTGCCCATGTACCAATCGCATGTCCTTGAGAGTCAACGACTGACTGGTTGAAGTTGAAGCCGTTGAGGTTGAACGCCATCGTGCTGATGCCCAAGGAGGTGAACCAGATGCCGATCACAGGCCATGCTGCTAAGAAGAAGTGCAATGCACGGCTGTTGTTGAAGGAGGCGTATTGGAAGATTAAGCGACCAAAGTAACCGTGTGCCGCTACGATGTTGTAGGTTTCTTCTTCTTGTCCGAATTTGTAACCGTAGTTCTGAGATTCGGTTTCGGTGGTTTCACGTACCAAGGAGGAAGTGACCAAGGAACCGTGCATGGCGCTGAATAGCGCTCCACCGAATACACCAGCTACACCGAGTTGGTGGAAGGGGTGCATCAGGATGTTATGCTCGGCTTGGAACACTAACATGAAGTTGAATGTTCCCGAAATGCCCAAGGGCATCCCATCAGAGAATGAACCTTGTCCGATTGGGTAAATCAAGAAGACTGCGGTTGCTGCTGCGACTGGTGCCGAGTATGCTACGCAGATCCAAGGACGCATTCCTAGACGGTAGGACAGTTCCCATTCACGTCCCATGTAGCAGAATACGCCAATCAAGAAGTGGAAAATTACCAATTGGTAAGGTCCACCGTTGTACAGCCATTCGTCTAATGATGCTGCTTCCCAAATTGGGTAGAAGTGCAAGCCGATGGCGTTGGAAGATGGCACAACTGCACCAGAGATGATGTTGTTGCCGTAGATCAAAGAACCTGCTACTGGTTCGCGAATCCCGTCGATGTCTACCGGTGGTGCGGCGATGAAAGCGACGATGAAGCAGGTGGTCGCAGCTAGTAAGGTGGGGATCATCAACACGCCGAACCAGCCAATGTACAGGCGGTTTTCCGTGCTGGCTACCCAGTTACAAAACTGTTCCCACAAGGAAGCGCTTTCGCGTCTTTGTAATGTGGTTGTCATGGTTCTATATATTGCTAATTAAACAACAGTAATGCTGTTTGCTTTGGTATGAATCAGGCTCCCTTCTTGGTTGCCTGTAAATATATCTTTACACAACTTCAGCAAAAATTTCACATACTGCCAATTCTATTAAGTAATGTTAAAACAGGATATATATAAAAAAAAGTTATATTTAAAGGGAAAAATGTCTGTCTGTAGGCAATATTCGCAATAAATCTATAGCGATCGCAGCAACTGAAGTGAGCGCAGTCAATGCTTTGTCAATTTGTCAAGCAGAATTGGTAGGTAAATAGTTAGTTCAAAGTAGTATAAATTTGAAAAATCCTCAGTAGAGAAATATTTAAATGTAATGAGGTATATTTCTAAAGGGGGATGAAAAAAAATTAGATTCCAGCAGCCCTAGCAAGGGACTTAAACAGTCATAATTTTCGCGATCGCGCCTCCTAAAATAGAGGTAAAGACTCACTCCAAGCGAGGTTTAGATGCCTACTTCCAATTCCAACCTCAAAGAAACCGCAGGCGTAAAAGTATTATTTTTTGCAATTCCCAACAATTTCCTATTGCAGCTCGGTACTGGCTCTCTACTACTTGGGCTAGTTGGAGGTAAAGCTGTAGCTCAGGCAGTAACCGCTATTGGGCAAGCCAGTGAAGAAGTATTTCGTGGCGATCGCTTGCCAGTTTTGCCATTTCCCGAAACAGAGACGACATCAGAACCTAGTGACGCATAATTTGCATCGTGCCTAATTCGTCAGGATTTCGATTAAAGATAAAGATTGTCGCTTCAACAACGAATTAGGACAGCATTCAACTCTACAATTATTAATTGTTCCTGGCTCTACTCGAACAGACCCTATGACTTCGCTCCTCCACTCCCATGATGAAGCTTTGACTATCAGCACCTCTCCCTTTGATTTGTTCTTGAGGCAACGCCTGCAAACAGTAGAGGAGTTGTGGGAGTCTGTTCTGAAACAAGAATGCGGTCAAGAATTAGTGAATCTCTTGGCGCAATTACGCGATTTATGCTCGTCAGAAGGACAAGCGATCGACGAGCAAATATCGGAAGTCGTTCAATTAATCTCTCAGTTAGAGTTGAACGAAGCAATTCGCGCTGCGCGTGCCTTTGCACTCTATTTCCAGTTGATTAACATTGTCGAGCAGCACTACGAGCAACGCCAACAACTGAGTATCAGTCGCGCTTTGCATCAAAAAGCAGCTAAGCAGCTACATCAAACGCCACAACCCACCTCTACAATTAACGGACATCAAACAGCAGATGTAAATCGAGATCCTGGCGTAGAGCTGTTAGAAAAAAACTGGCACGCTACCCAGCAGCAGCAAAAACAAGGGACTTTCCACACCTTGTTTCCCCATCTACGGCAGATGAACGTACCGCCGCAACACATTCAACGGTTGATCGACCAATTAGATGTCAGATTAGTCTTTACGGCGCACCCAACTGAGATCGTCCGCTCTACAATTCGCGATAAGCAAAGACGCTTAGCCAAGCTACTGCAACAGCTCGATCGGATTGAGGAAAGTACGGGCAGTATTGAAGGTGCTAATCCTTGGGAAGCAGAAGCCCTGCGGGAACAGCTAACAGAAGAAATTCGCCTTTGGTGGCGCACTGACGAGTTACACCAGTTTAAGCCAGCAGTGTTAGATGAGGTAGAGTACGCCCTGCACTACTTCAAAGAAGTTTTGTTCGAGCAAATTCCCCTGCTGAATCACAGATTTAAACACGCTCTGGCATCTGCCTTTCCCCGCTTGCGTCCGCCTAGTAATAACTTTTGTAAATTTGGTTCCTGGGTAGGATCGGATCGGGATGGCAACCCTTCAGTGACACCCCAAGTTACGTGGCAAACGGCTTGCTATCAACGCCAGTTGGTGTTGGAAAAATACATTCATTCAGTCAAGCGACTGACAAATTTATTGAGCATATCGCTGCACTGGAGCGATGTCCTGCCAGATTTATTAGAATCTCTGGAGCAGGATCGGTTGCAGATGAACGAAGTGTATGAAGCACTTGCCCTGCGGTATCGTCAAGAACCGTATCGGCTCAAGCTTGCCTACATTTTGAAGCGACTAGAAAATACATTCGAGCGTAACGCGCGCCTGTACAACAAGAATCTGCGCAAGCAAGAAATTCAAGAAGAGAACGTCACCACGGCAGTCTATAAATCTGGGCTTGACTTTCTCGCGGAATTACGACTAATTCAACGCAACTTGTCAGAAACAGGCTTAAACTGCCGAGAACTTGATAGCCTGATTTGTCAAGTAGAAATTTATGACTTTAACCTAGCTCACCTCGATATTCGCCAAGAATCTTCTCGCCACGCCCATGCTTTCAATGAAGTGTTGGAATATCTACAAATTCTGCCTCAGTCATATAACGAATTGTCAGAAGCAGAAAGAGTCAAGTGGTTGTCGGAAGAATTGCAGACTCGTCGTCCGTTGATTCCCGCCGAACTACCTTTTAGTGAAAAAACCAACGAAGCGATCGAAACTTTGCGCGTCGTGCGTTTGTTACAGCAAGAGTTTGGCGTGCAGGTTTGCCAGAGTTACATTATCAGCATGAGCCGCGATCTGAGCGATTTGCTAGAGGTGCTGTTACTAGCTAAAGAAGCTGGACTCTACGATCCAGCAACAGGAATCGGGACGATCCAAGTCGTACCTCTATTTGAGACGGTAGAGGACTTGCAACGCGCCCCCAGCATCATGCAACAGCTATTCGAACTGAAGTTTTATCGCGCTTTGTTGGCAGGAGGGTATGAAGCGATAAAACGGGAGTCGGGAGTCGGGAGTCGGGAGTCGGTGGGACAAGGGGACAAGGAGACAAGAAGACAAGGAAACAATTCTAGTCACCAGCCACTAGCCACTAGCCACTCTCCACTTACTGCTCACTTACAAGAGGTGATGTTGGGTTACTCAGATAGCAACAAGGATTCTGGGTTTCTCAGCAGCAATTGGGAAATTCACAAAGCGCAAAAAGCACTCCAACAAGTTGCCGAACAGCATGGAGTCGATTTGAGAATTTTTCACGGACGCGGCGGCTCGGTAGGACGTGGTGGTGGTCCTGCATACGAGGCAATTTTGGCTCAACCCGGACATAGTATCAATGGCAGAATTAAGATTACCGAACAGGGTGAGGTTTTAGCCTCTAAATATTCGCTGCCAGAGTTGGCGCTTTACAACTTAGAAACGATTTCGACTGCCGTGATTCAGGCTAGCTTGTTACGCACGGGCTTTGATAATATTCAACCATGGAATGAAATATTAGAAGAGCTAGCAGCGCGATCGCGGCAACATTATCGCGCCCTGATCTACGAGCAACCAGATTTCATTGACTTTTTCCACCAAGTGACTCCGATTGACGAGATCAGCCAGCTGCAAATCAGCTCTCGCCCCGCACGACGACAAGGTGGAAAAAAAGATTTAAGTGGTTTGCGGGCAATTCCTTGGGTGTTTAGTTGGACGCAAAGCCGTTTTCTCCTACCTGCTTGGTATGGTGTCGGCGCAGCTTTGCAGGAATTTTTAAACGAGGAACCAGAGCAACACCTCAAATTGTTACGTTATTTCTACATGAAGTGGCCCTTCTTCAAAATGGCAATTTCTAAAGTAGAGATGACGCTGGCAAAAGTAGACATGCAAATCGCTCATCACTACGTCAAGGAGTTATCGAAACCCCAAGACTTAGAACGATTTGAGCGGCTATTCGAGCAAATTTTGCAAGAGTTTCACCTCACAACTGACTTAGTACTGAGTATTACAGGTCATAAACGCCTGCTCGACGGCGATCCAGTCCTACAGCAGTCCGTACAGTTGCGAAGCGCGACGATTGTACCGTTAGGATTTTTGCAGGTTTCATTGCTGAAGCGACTGCGGCAATACAGCAACCCGAGTACGACAGGCATCATTGATTCCCGTCATAGTAAAGGCGAATTATTGCGCGGTGCATTGTTAACTATCAATGGAATCGCCGCCGGGATGAGGAATACTGGTTGATTGGTAGTTGGTAGTTGGTAGTTGGTAGTTGGCGATCGCGTTTACAAATGACTAATGACCAATGACAAACAAAAAAAGAATGTTGGTTTGTACCTTTGTCGCGTTGGCAGCGGGATGTTTTGGTGCGATCGCAGGTGGGCAAATTAGTGCATGGGTACACCAGCAAAACTGTCAACAATTCCAGTGGGGAGGCAAGGAAATTTGTCAAGCTTGGGCGATCCCAGGAGCGCTCTGGCAAGGTAGTACGACTGGATTTTGGGTTAGTGAAGTGGTAGGTGCGTTACTGGCTGGTTTAGCAACCCAACGAGGGGCTACTGACAACTGATAACTGATAACTGTACGGGCGGGTTTTGACCTTAGATTTACAGATGGGATAGTGGATCTTGCGCGCACCCGCTCCTATGTCCTGTACGGGCGGGTTTTGGGCAAAGCTGGATTGACACAAACGCTGAATCTGTTGCTAAACCCGCCCCTACGATAACTGATAACTGTTCACTGGTCGCTGGTGGCAGTAGGTGTTTGCAAGCTCTCCCAACTCTTCCAAGTATTGGTATTTGTGTCAAAACAGCGCCAGCTCGACCGTTCTGCTTCTTGGTAGCAAATCAACACGCGGTGGCTATATGGGTAGCTGCTACTGATGTAAGACACTACTTGTTGTAGAGGGGCTGTTTTGCGACTGAGCCGCCTAGCAACAGCCTGGTTGGGGCATTCAATTAGCATGGCTGAGTGTCCGTCAATGTAGGTGAGAGAAAAGACAGACATGCGCAAAATTGCCCGCAACCAACTTTCCGTATGGTCAAAATACTCGTCTACAATCCTGTTAGTAAATGCTCTTTGCAACGAACGGTCGTTGGAGTTGGGTTTGAGAGAGTCTGACATAGTGACGCTTGTGAGTGGCTGGCTTGAGGTTAGATCGAAAATGTTGAGAGTGACAAGTAGGCAATTCCCTTCGGGGTAGCTTCGCTTCACGCGCAACCAAGCAGATTTTTTCTATTTGTAACAGAAAAATTTCTGTGGATGCTTTTTGTTTTGATTTTGCCAATCTCTCTTGGTAGAATGCATCCGTAGATCTTCTCATATAGCTATGTCTGCGGAAACGTCACTAGATAACACTTTGGGAGCAGATGCCGTCGATCGCGCAATTGCGGATGGGATCGATTTGGACGGCTCCCCAATTCCTCCTGTCAAGTTGGAACTTTACCATCAAGTCATGGCGCTAGAAGCAGGAAGACAGCGCAGTGGCGTGTCAAATACAATGCGATCGCGGATCGTGCGCATCGGTGCGAAGCACATTTCCCAAGCGGAACTCAACCAAATGCTACTCGATGCTGGTTTTGCACCACTTAAGGAGAAGGAAGTCGCTTTTTATTACGGGAATAAATAGAAGACAAAGGGGACAAGGAAGCAGAGGCAGCTGGGGGACGCAAGGTTGCTAAGGAAGCTGAGGGAGCAACACTGATAACTGATAACTGATAACTGATAACTGCTCCCTCAATTACCACTCATAGCCGCGCTCGACCCAATAATACCAATCTTCGATCGCTTCTAACGTGTCGTCATCAACTTCCATCGGTACGACATCATATAAAGGTACGGCAAAAGTATCTTCCGTACCCTCTTCTTGATAAACGATTTCTACATACATATCGTCTTGGCATTCTTCTTCCGATGCCATTCCGATAACTTCGACTTCTTCACCTTCGATTTCTACTTCATCTTCCGAGTCAATCGGACGCTCTTCTGAAATCCAGATGGCGTTGAAAGGAAATTTAATCTTGTTATCGAGATAGTAATACCAACCTAGTCGCCGTTCTTCTTCGTCATAAGCATCAACGACGACTTCCATTTCGATTCTTTCTTCTCTGCTTGCGTCGATTTCCAACTCGGACATGGGAAACCTCACCACAATGGGCTGAGCGTGAACATTACCAAGCACAAACATTCTAGATGCTAGCAATACTAGCTAGACAATGAGGTTAAAAATTTTAAAGCGCCAAGTGTAGAAATCATTGCAGAAAGATGAATTTAACTTTACCTTAAGTTGCGATCGCACCAACAATTTTTTGACTTATATCTAGGAAGGCGATCGAATTAAAAATA
Source organism: Scytonema millei VB511283 (assembly GCF_000817735.3). Classification (NCBI taxonomy): domain Bacteria; kingdom Bacillati; phylum Cyanobacteriota; class Cyanophyceae; order Nostocales; family Scytonemataceae; genus Scytonema; species Scytonema millei. Next base: position 1,384,192 of record NZ_JTJC03000001.1, read on the forward strand.
TTCGCTCTAACTGAATTACAAACTTTGGCAAATTGTTGGCAACCTACCAACCCCAACTACCAGGAACACCTTTAAATGGTCCAACAATATCGCTCGTAATCCAGCCACCATAAAAGTTCCCTGGCTGAGGCTGTACTTTTTCCCCATCGACATAGCAAGCATCCATGACATGAGCATAAAAAGCTACATAATCTTTAATCGGGGCAAAACTTGGCGTGGGGTCGGGATAAAACCAGGCTACATTCTCAGCCTGTTTGTCGCCGACAACAATAGTGTAATATCCTGCTCGACCTTTCCATTCGCAAAAACTCGCATTGGGTGTTCTGACGAGGTACTCCATTTTAATATCGCTAGGAGGGATATAGTAAACCGGGGGATGGCTGGTTTCGAGTACGCGCTTGGCATGGCGAGTATTGGCAATTTCTACACCATTGAAAATAATTTGAATCTGCTTGTTAACATCCTCCAATCGAGGAGGTCTGGGGTAATCCCAGACTGATTCTTGACCGGGAGCAGGTTGGATGCGTTGAGGATGCGCCATGCTAGTTTTCTATGTGATGAATGTTACTGTAGGGGCGCACGGCTGTGCGCCCCTACTATAAATCTGCGTCCTTACTATAAATCCTTGTGAGTGAAAGATTTAGCATTCATCCCCGTGTAAGTAGCAGCGATGTGTCCGTCGCCTGTAAGCTGGTATTTATATGTAACTAATCCTTCTAAACCAACAGGACCACGGGGTGGTAATTTGTGGGTGCTGATGCCAACTTCTGCACCAAAGCCGTAACGGAAGCCATCAGCAAAGCGAGTTGAACAGTTATGATAAACTCCTGCTGCATCGACTTGGGCTAAAAATGTTTTTGCAGTTGTCGGATCTTCAGTGACGATCGCCTCTGTGTGTCGCGATCCATAAGTATTAATGTGGGCGATCGCTTCATCTAGAGAATCTACTACCTTAATTGCTAAAATCAAATCGCTGTATTCCGTCGTCCAATCTGCCTCGGTTGCTGCGGCTACATCAATAATTTTGCGAGTGCGATCGTCACCGCGCAATTCTACCTGGCGTTCTTGTAACGCACGGGCAACTAGCGGTAAAAATTCAGGGGCAATATATTGATGTACCAATAAAGTTTCTATAGCATTGCAAGCGGCGGGATAATGGGTTTTGGCATCAACAGTAATCTCTACTGCCTTGGCAATATCAGCTGCTTTATCTATGTAAGCGTGACAGATACCATCTGCATGACCTAAAACAGGAATGCGGGTATTTTCTTGTACGAAGCGCACGAAAGAGTTAGAACCCCTTGGAATAATCAGATCGACATATTCATCTAGCTGCAACAGCGCCATTGTCTCTTCTCGCGTTGTCAGCAATTGGACTACGGCTGGGTTAATTTCTGTTTGAGAAAGTCCGTGGTGGATCGCTTTGACGATCGCCTCGCAAGATCGCACGGCTTCCTTACCACCTTTGAGGATGACACCATTTCCCGATTTGATTGCTAATAAAGAGATTTGAATTGCCGCATCGGGTCTAGCTTCAAAAATGACACCTAATACTCCCAAAGGGCAAGTAACGCGCTGAAGAACTAACCCTGTATCGAGTTCGCGATGAATCTGCACCGCACCCACGGGATCGGGTAATTTACCCACATCTCGCACCCCCGCGATCGCACTTTTGAGCTTAGTTGCATCTAATTTGAGGCGGTTGTAGAGTGGTTTGGCAATTCCTTCCGCTTCAGCTGCTTTGCAATCAGCCGCATTTGCTGCCAAAATTTCCTCAGCTTGGGCTTCTAACGATTGAGCGATCGCTTCAATTGCTTTGTTTTTCGCTTCAGTAGACACAACTGCGAGTTGACGCGCGGCATCGCGAGTAGAAAGAGCGATCGCACTGAGGGAATGGGATTCGATCTGGGTGGCAGTCATGAATCGATCTCAAAGATATCCAGCCAAAGTGTAACAAATATCAGTTATCAGTTGTCAGTTATCAGTTGTCAGTTGTCAGTTGTCAGTTGTCAGTTATCAGTTGTCAGTTATCAGTTGACATTTACTACTAATATTGAGTTTGCATGGGTTGGTAATGGGTAATGGGTAATGAGTAATGACAGACAAAATTACGGTGATTCAAGGCGATATTACTCAGTTGCAAGTGGATGCGATCGTTAATGCTGCCAATAATTCACTGTTGGGTGGTGGCGGCGTAGATGGGGCAATTCATCGCGCGGCTGGCTCCCAGTTGTTAGCAGAATGTCGTCAGTTAAGGGGGTGTGCCACAGGTGCGGCTAAAATTACTCAAGGGTATAACTTACCCGCCAAGTGGGTGATTCATACTGTTGGTCCAGTGTGGGAAGGTGGCGATCGCGGTGAGGATGAACTTTTAGCAAGTTGTTATCGCAGTAGCTTGACTTTAGCAGTGCAACATGAAGTTAAAACTATTGCTTTTCCCGCTATCAGCACGGGTGTGTATCGCTTTCCTATCGATCGCGCCGCACAAATTGCTGTGAGGGAAGTTCAGGCTTTTTTGTCTACCAATGATTCGATCTCGCAAGTAATTCTTGTCTGTTTTAGTCAATTGACATGCGATCGCTTTCTTAAGGCGTTGCATCAATCAGTAACCAGTGACCAGTGACCAGTTATCAGCGATCAGTTATCAGTGACCAGTTATCAGTGACTCCTGACCAGTGACCAGTTATCAGCGAAGAGTAGTTAGTGGTAAACTTTGACTTTTGACTTTCGACTTTTGACTTCTAGACTTCTTTCTTGTCCCTTCAACTTGGAGTGAAATCATGTCAAAACTGCCCAGCAACAAAATCGACCCCGCGCCTATGACAGCTGATGTTAGCGTCGTGGATTTGATCGATAATTACTTCACGGCATATAACTCAGCAAGATTACGGGAAATCTGCCAGTTGTTGAGTCGAGAAGTGTTTCGCGAGGATGTCACTGTAGGCTTGAGCCTATCGGGAGCCATGACCCCTGCTGGATATGGAGTTTCTGCCTTAGCGCCCCTGATTCGGCATGGTTTTATCGATTGGGCGATCAGTACTGGTGCTAATCTCTATCACGATATGCACTATGGGTTAGGTTTTGAACTGTATAAAGGTAATCCGTTTGTAGACGATGTGAAGTTGCGTCAGGAAGGCACGATTCGCATTTATGACATTATGTTCGGTTATGACGTGCTGCTGGAAACGGATGCTTTCATTCGTAAGATTCTTCAAGCGGAACCTTTCCAAAAACGCATGGGAACGGCAGAATTCCACTACTTGCTGGGTAAATACATCCGTGAAGTCGAAAAGCAAATTGGAGTGAAGCATTCTTGTTTGCTGGCAACGGCTTATGAATGCGGCGTACCGATCTATACTTCTTCGCCTGGAGATAGTTCAATTGGGATGAATGTTGCGGCTTTGGCTTTGGAAGGCTCGAAATTAATTCTCGATCCGTCGCTAGATGTCAATGAGACAGCCGCGATCGCCTATTCTGCTAGAGAATCGGAAGGGAAAAGCGCAGCGTTGATTCTCGGTGGTGGTAGTCCCAAAAATTTCTTATTACAAACTCAACCCCAACTTCACGAAGTACTAGGGTTGGAAGAACGGGGACACGATTACTTTATCCAGTTTACCGATGCGCGTCCCGATACTGGCGGTTTATCTGGAGCCACCCCCAGCGAAGCTGTCAGTTGGGGAAAAATCGATCCTGAAGAACTTCCCAGTACGGTAGTTTGCTACACCGACAGCACGATCGCCCTTCCCCTCGTTACCGCATACGTTCTCAACCAGTGTCCCCAGCGTCCCCTGAAACGCCTATACGATCGCCGCGAACAGATACTAGAACAACTCCGCACCGATTACTTAGCTGCTAAAACTCAACCTACAGATAAGATTCCGGCAGCGGTGGCTGATGCTGCTACAGAACAACCGATCGCGACTTATCCCTGTGGAAGAGTAATTCCACAACATTCTTAGAGAGCAGGGAGTAGGGAGTAGGGAGTAGGGAGTAGGGAGTAGAGAAATCAGTCAAATTTAAATGTAAGGTGGGCAATGCCTACCTTACTAGAAAATCTTATCTATCATCGGATAGATGAATTCAAAAAAATATTATTATTGGAGTATTAAATAATACCTCGATCGCTAATTATTAAATCTTATTCTTGTTACGAGATTGTCACTTTTATTATTTAAGATACAAAGCGGTACGGTTGAATCGTTTTATAGATTTCTATATAAATCAGTTGCGATTAAATTTCATCCATGTTGCTACCAGTTTTAGATGAATGTGAGAACTTTCTCATTCAGGCTTCATGCAAAACTCACAAAAATTCTTGAATATTTAGGTGTTGTTACTCTATCATTAAGATAAGTAAATACTGATAAATCCACCCCTCAAAATTATTAAAAGAGTGGCTGGAAGGGTTATGGCTGGCATTTTTTTCCTGGCTTGACTAATATCGAGCGCGATCGCTAGCTACTAGCAAGGCAATATCCTGTTAACCGTTCTAAAAGCGAACGGTAACTTTGTGCTGCTTGTTAAGAGCTTCTTGGTTTTGGTCAATTTGATAGTAGTGATGAAACAAGCCTGAAACAAAATCAAAAACAAAAAACCAAATTTTTTTCGATCTCACAACTCCATTCTATACGAGTTTTTTGTTAACTGTGTTACGAAAAATGGAGAAAAACAAGCAACGAGATCGACTTCAAACAAAAAACACAAATGAAGTCAGTTGCTAATTTTAGCCAATTAGATCGGAGGAACTGTAAAAGATTTAGGCGATTTCCGATCGCTGCTAGAAAGCAAATCAATGCAATTCATAAAATGCAATTCATCAATAGAGTCATAAATGGAGGAAAGCATGAGAATTCGAGAAGGGATCAAAAACAAACGCCTTTTCACTCGCGGTGTAACCAACGATCTTCTTGCCTCAATTGTCGTCTTTCTGGTCGCTCTACCTTTGTGTATGGGGATCGCGATCGCCTCTGGAGTCCCGCCAGCAAGAGGCTTGATTACAGGCATCATCGGCGGGATGGTAGTCAATATTTTTTCGGGTTCCCCCTTACAGGTCAGCGGACCCGCCGCCGGACTAGCAGTGGTCGTTGCAGAACTGATTCAAGAATATGGGATCGAAATGTTGGGTCCGGTGTTGCTGCTAGCAGGTTTCATGCAGTGGTTGGCGGGAGCGTTCAAACTAGGGCAAATCTTTCGTGCCATGTCCCCAGCCGTAATTTATGGAATGCTAGCAGGAATCGGCGTGTTAATTTTTGCCTCTCAATTCCATGTTGCCATTGATGACAAGCCCCACACTCACGGGTTAGATAATTTGCTTGCTATTCCCGCTTCAATTCAAAAAGCAGTCTTACCCCCTGCTGGCAGCAACCATCATATTGCCGCGCTGATTGCGATCGCTACCATTGCGATAATTCTCTTGTGGGATAAGTTTAAACCTCAACGCCTGCGATTATTACCAGGAGCGCTAATTGGTGTAGTTTTAACCACGGCGATCGCCACTTCATTACGACTGCCGATCCAATATGTCAACGTCCCTGGCAATTTATTAGAAGCAGTACAATTACCGCAACCTGCCGGATTATTTCGCTTGCTGCACGCACCGCTAATTTTAGAAGCATTAGCGATCGCCTTTATTGCCAGTGCCGAAAGTTTGCTCTCAGCTGTTGCCGTAGACCGCTTGCATTCAGGCGAGAGAACGGATTTTGACAAAGAACTTTCCGCGCAGGGAATTGGTAATATGATTTGCGGTGCGCTGGGGGCGTTACCAATGACAGGGGTAATTGCGCGCAGTTCGGTCAACGTCGAAGCGGGCGGAAAAACTAAATTATCTGCCATCCTGCACGGTGTCTGGATACTAGTTTTAGTCGTTGCTGCCCCTGGCTTGCTGCGGATGATTCCCACTTCCAGCTTAGCCGCAATTCTATTGGTCACAGGTATCAAGCTGATCGAGATCGAACACATCCGCAAGCTGCAATTTTACGGGAAAGCTCCCCTCGCCATTTTCTTCGCTACCTTTATTGGCATTGTGGTTACAGATCTGCTCTCAGGCGTATTGATTGGCATCGTTTTAACAGCAATGACACTGCTGTACAAAATGTCTCGCTTAAATATCCATATGCGACGAGACGACGATCGGTCTCGAATCGATATCTACCTAGAGGGAGCAGCAACATTTATTCGGTTGCCCAAACTAGCAGCAGCTTTAGAACAGTTGCCACCTCAAAAAGAACTGCACGTTCACTTAGACAAGCTGGCTTACATCGACCACTCCAGCATGGACTTGCTCTCAATGTGGGCAAAGCAACAAGAACAGATGGGAAGTCAGGTCGTGATGCAATGGGACGGTTTAGAAGACCGCTTCCGCAGACCGTTCTTACCTGGGCGGGCGATCGCTGCTTGATGTGGTGCGTGAAATACTTCTGACCCGTGTACGGGCGGGTTTTGACCCCAGATTTCCGGTGGTGGTTGTCGGTCTACGCGCTTGCCCCTACGATAGCTGACCCGTGTACGGGAGGGTTTTGACCCCAGATTTCCGGTGGTGGTTGTCGGTCTATGCGCTAAACCCGCCCCTACGACTTCCGCCTATTACCAATGACGAATGACGAATGACCAATGACAATCATCACGCAAGATCTTGTAAACCATTGAGGATTGCTATATGAGTGAGTTTTTCATTCAGACAACTTGGTGGATACCTTTTTACGGGATGATTTTAGCAGTGATGGCGAGTGCTGGCATTCCTGGCATGGCAGGCTTTGCCGCAGAATTTTTGGTCTTTCGAGGTAGTTTTGCCGTATTTCCAGTACAAACTCTGCTGTGCATGGTTGGTAAGGGTTTGACAGCAGTTTATTTCTTAAATCTGGTCAACAGTGCCTTTTTCGGGCGACTAGCACCGCAATATACCGACCTACCCCGCGTATCTTGGCTAGAACGCATCCCTGGTGTTGTTTTGGCAATTCTCATCGTCATTCTAGGGCTTCAGCCTAACTGGATACTTAGTTATTTGTCATTTGTCATTGGTCATTTGTGAGTGATGAGTGATAAGTGGTGCGTAGTGTGGGGAGTGTGGGGGGTGTGGGAAGTGTGAGGTGTAAGAATTTTGAATGCGTGAATGCGTGAATGCGTGAATTGTTTTGCTCCCTCAGCTCCCGATCGCTCCCGATCGCTCCCTCTGCTCTCTTCTCTCCCTTGTCTCTCTTGTCTCCCTTGTCCCTTCGACTCCCGACTCCCGCATTATTACAGGAGAAACAACGATGGTAACAACATTACGTCCATCTACTCAAATCCTGAGCGATCGCGTTCAACATTTAGCAGCCGGAGCAGCTTTACTTCCTGATTCTCCTACTAATGTAATGGAGGTTGTAGGCATTTTAGAAAGTTACGGTGTGGTTTTGGATGCCTACGCTCGAAATCTGATTTATGTGGCAGAAAATGCTTTCTTGGAACCTTTTACCGTATTCAAATACTTCAACGGTGAAGTGAGTTTAAAGAAATTTCTGCGTTATATGCGGCACGATCGCCTCAATTTTGAATATGCCGAATATTGCATGAAGGCAATGTTTTGGCATGGAGGTGGTGGTTTAGATACTTATCTCGATTCGCCTGAGTTTATCGAGCGATCGCGATCGGCAATTCAAGCTAAGTTCAGAGGTAATTGGCTACTCCAAAGCTTGTACAAAATCTATCCAGATTTTTTCTTTGAACAAATCCGTCAACTCGTCTATTACAGTGCTTTGGGGCAATTTTGGCAGGTGATGAGCGAGATTTTTCTCACGCTGTCAGATCGCTACAATCGCCAAGAAATTACCTCTATTCCTCAAGTTGTCGAGCATATTCAATCTGGCTTAGTAGCAGCAGCAAACCAACCAATAACCTATAGTGTCACCCTACGAGGACAAGCCTACGATATCTTACCTGCATCGGCGGGGTTGAAGTTCCTGGCTGATACGGCTGTACCTTATGTTGAAGCAATTTTCCTACGCGGCACTCCTTTTCCTGGCACGGTTTCTTACAACGCTCAAGCGCACCAAATTCCTACCGATCCTAGTTGCTTTGAATATGGGGCATTATACGCCGATCCCTTACCAACTGGGGGTGCTGGTATTCCTCCTACGTTACTCATGCAAGACATGCGACACTTTCTGCCAGAGTATTTGCATGAATTTTATTGTCACAGTCGTAGGGGAGAGGACAATCTGCACGTGCAAATCAATCAAGGTTTTCAGAAAGCTATGTTCTGCGTCACCACCGCTGCCATCAAGGGACTTGCTCCTCATTCCTTAGATACTACCAATCCAGAACAACAACAAGCAAATCGTCTCTATTTAGAAAGCTGGATGAATCGCTTAATTAACTCTCGTTTACCACAAATGGGTAGTTGGTAGTTGGTAGTTGATGGAATATCGATTTCTTACTCCCGATTCCCGCACGGGCGGGTTTTGACCGAGATTTACTGTCTCAGTTGAAGATCTATTTGCTCAACCCACCCGTACAAATTCCCATTTTTATCGATGAGTAGAAGCTTATGAATTTGATTTTTCTGATTCCATTAGCAACTTGTTTTTTGACTGGCTATCTGTGCCAAAAATGTCCTGGTGAAATAGCATATCTTACTGCTGTCATTGCAATTGTTAGTTTGATTTTGAGTTTGATTTTAGCCCCTTGGCAGCTTCAGCTATTGATAATCCTGCTTGTTTTTAGCACGACTAGAAAGTTGTTGCGGCAAAATGAGTATAGATTGCGGTTGATGGATCGACAAAAGCAAGGCGATCGCAACATGTAAATGTACGTCAGACTCATCCGTTAGATAGAGTTCTGAGAAAAATAACTCGCACCATTGGCTAGAGGAAAGGAGCTGCTTGGCTTTTTACTATATCTACTTAAAGTTTAAGAGTCGCGATCGCCCAACTGCATTAATCTACGAAAGCCAGGAGTAAGACATGACAGCCTCAGATGAAAAGCGTAAAATTCGCTATGCAGTAGTCGGCTTGGGGTGGATTTCCCAAGTCGCAGTACTACCAGCCTTTGCCAATGCTGAAAATGCTGAATTAGTGGCTCTGGTTTCAGACGATCCAACCAAGCGAGAGGATTTGGGCAAAAAATATCAGGTACAAAAGACTTATTCTTATGCAGAGTACGATCGCTGTCTTGATGGTGAGGTTGATGCTGTCTATATTGGCTTACCCAACCACCTGCATCGAGAATACACCGTACGAGCTGCACAAGCTGGGGTACACGTACTCTGCGAAAAACCAATGGCAGTTACGGAGCAAGACTGCGAGGCGATGATTGTAGCTTGCCAAGATAATAACGTTAAACTGATGATTGCTTATCGCTTGCATTTCGAGCCTGCAAATATGCAAGCAGTAGAAATTGTGAAATCGGGAGAAATTGGCGAACCGCGATTTTTTAGTTCGGTTTTTACCCAGCAGGTAGAAGCGGCGAACGTCCGCGTCAAGAAAGCTTTGGGTGGCGGCGTTCTAGACGATATGGGCATCTACTGCATCAATGCCGCTCGTTATCTATTTCAAGATGAGCCAGTTGAAGTATTCGCTATCAGTGCTAGCAAGCCAGAATCGCGCTTTCAGGAAGTAGCAGAAATGCACAGCGTTATTTTGCGGTTTCCCGAAGATCGGTTAGCGACGTTTACTTGTAGCTTCGGTGCTGCTCCCGTGGCGAACTATCAGATTGTTGGCACAAAAGGAGATTTGAGGCTAGATCCTGGTTATGACTTTCAAGGAGCGCTGACGCACTACTTGACAATCGATGGCAAAACTCAGGAACGGACTTTTCTACCCACCGATCAGTTTGCCGCAGAATTAATTTACTTTGCTGACTGCATACTACAAAATAAAGATCCAGAGCCATCAGGGATTGAGGGTTTAAACGATATTCGGATTATCCGCGCCCTCGATCGCGCTGTTGAAACTGGTAGTCCTGTAAAGTTAGGCAAGCTAGAAAAGCAACAACACCCCTCAGCCGCTCAAATTATCGAGCGTCCGCCGATTCAACAGCCAGAGCTAATTCATGCTGCCGATCCTTCAGGAAAGTCTTAAGGATTAGTCATTGTGTCATTGTGTCATGACTTGTGAAAGACTAATGAAAAACCTTTGAAACCTGCGCAGGCAGGTTTTATTTGTGTAGTCGCGATTTCTAATCGCAGGAGTGCTTTTGTACCGTCCTACTAAATTTTTAGAGTTAAATGCAATATTTTATACCAATAAGTCAAACTGCTTTAAAGACTGAAAACGGTTGTTGTGCAAAGCTTTAAAAACTGATATGGCTGAACGAAATCGAGCGCTCTTGGTGACAATATAACACTCGTGTAATGCGATTGTAAGACTGAAGCGCGAAAAGATAGTGCTATCTGCCGATCCCGATCGCTTCCGATCGATAAAATAGAGTAGCGATCGCTTATGATAAAAGTCATATTTCTGCAAATATTGCTAAACTCTTGATAGTATCATAATCAAGGCATAGTTGGTTTACAGCGCAAACAGCACGCATATAGATGAGAAAAGACGTTTATGCTCAAGAAGCATAATTTCAATTATCAATAAAAAATAGAGTTGTTGCGATTAGTAAAAATTGCTACTTAAATTTTCTTCAACTACGCACACAGTTTTTTTTAAACTTCCTTTTCTCAGAATTCTATTACAAATCATCAGAAAAGCTTGGCAAACATCTAAGCATTATTCTGGAAAATAGCAAACTCTGCCTGTAGTGATTAAGTAGAGTAGCCTTTACATCATATTTTGTCATGCAGTTAGCTAATCGCGTTGCAATTCCACTGCGGACTCTGACTTTACCCGAACAAACCCCCGAGAAACCAAGGATTATAGTATTTCACTCTACAGGCTCTTCAAATTCACAATTATCACGTCCTCACTCTCATACATTTTTTGAACTTTTTTTTGTTGAAGAGGGTGAAGGTTGGTATTCAATAGGCGATCGCCCTATTTGGGCTAAACCTGGCGATCTATTTTTACTTCCTCCTGGTGAGGTTCACGATCCGAGTGGACTCGATGATGCAACTAAGTGGGTTGTTGGTTTCAGTGCCGAAGCTCTTCACCCTGCCCGTGCTGAAGCCGATATGCTCTTAATGTTACCCGATCGCCTGCTGAACTCATTTGTTCACACTGAAAATGCCCAAACCAAGCATTATTATGTACCAACTGAGATCCGATCGCGCTGGTTAATTCTACTGGGACAACTCAAAAGCGAACTTTGCGATCGGGGATTTGGTTTTACCGAAGCAACTCGCGCTCTATTAATTCTATTACTGATAGAAACTGCTAGACTCGCTGCATCTGAACTACCTGAATCAAAAAAATCTTCGCCTCAAACTCGCCCAATAGTAAAACAAGTTTTGGGCTTTATTGATGCTAATTATTGCAACTCCATTGGACTGCAAGAAGTGGCTAAGGCAGTTAATCTTTCTGCCGCTTATTTAACTGACATGATCCGCCGAGAAACTGGCAAAACCGTACTGAGTTGGATTGTCGAACGTCGCATGACAGAAGCTCGTCGCTTGCTTTTAGAAACCGATCTGGCGGTAATTCAAATTGCCGAAGCAGTAGGCTATTGCGATGCAGGTTATTTCATTCGCCTATTTCGGCGACTGAACGGCACAACCCCTCAAGCATGGCGAGTTATGTATCGCGGCTAGTATAAAAGGCAAAAGTTAAAAGTTTAATACATGCGTAGGGGCGCACATCTGTGCGCCCCTACAGATCTAGGTACCTCATTCAACTGAGAATGCCTATAATTTAATTCAATAATTTGAATGTAAAGATTTTTTCCCATTGGCATAAATTCAGTCAATTTGATTGAGTATCACTACGAACATAAAACATTAAACTACAAATCTCTTCGTAAGAAACAAGACAAAAAAAACAACCAATCGCACAAAAAGAATGTCCATTGATGTTCGAGTTTATCTTACATACACTAATAAACATAGAACAAATAGAACTGAGGCGATCGAGCGACGTGACGTAGTCAAACAATCGAGATGTATGGACATAGTTCTACTTAAAACTTTCTCCAATTAATGCTCTAGTTTGAAAAAACTGAACTAGAGATTTTGTGAATAGGAGTTTGGGATTTCTGCATTGCATCGATCGCAATTTAGAGAAATCGACACGTTTCTTGAGAATTTAAATAGCGCAATTAGCCCTAAATCGAGGACAAAAACAATGAGACAATTTACAATTAGTACGACCCTAATGGGTAACGTAACTGAAATTAGAGAGCAAGAAGCTGCCTTTCATATTAAATGCAGAAGTGGTGACGAACTAGTCGTCAATGTGGGTAGAGAAACCCAATTTCAGTTTGTACAAAATTTAGATGGAATTAATCGCGATCGCTATCCAACTCCCGAAGGTTTCGAGAGAAACCCATCGCAGTTAGTTAAAAAGTATATTAAGCCCGATCGCTTAGTTGTCGTTCAAGGCGTTTATCTAGAAGACGATCCCCATCGTCGCCTTGATGCACGAATGATTAATGTTTTGCATACCCCTGAAGGAAAATTTCTATTCGAGCAAACGCATTGGTGGTTGGTTCAAATTGCTCGTTTAGCTGATACTTGGTTAGGTTTCTTATTTCCCAATAAGATGACTTATGAAATTGATGATTTCAAACTGTATCAGACTAATTTAAACATTATCGGTTTGCGTACTGATGATAACTTGCAAGAAAGTTCGACGCTATCGCGATTGATCTACGGTCTCTCTTCAGCTTACCTACTCACTGGATGCGAAAGCTATTTATCAGCGGCGCGTGCAGGAGTTCAGTATCAAAGAGAAACTTTTCGCGGCTTAACGAGCGATGGCAAACATTGTTTTTGGGCATCCGGTAAGCGCAAGACAGATTACAGCTATCAACTGTACATGACATCGCAAAATAGTGACGATCTCAATACAATTCCGCTCTACGAACAAATATATGCCTTAGCTGGATTAGCTCAATACTATCGAATTACCCTCGACTGGGAAGTACTAGATGATATTCAACGAACAATTCGTACTTTTAACGATTACTATCTAGATTTTGAATCGAAGTATGGCGAGAATGCTTTTGGAGATTACTTCTCACACCTCGATTATGCAACCCTAAGTTGGGATAATGAGGCGTTAGGCGACAATCAAGCGAGGAAAAATTGGAATTCTATTGGCGACCATATTCCAGCTTATTTGGTCAATCTCATATTAGCTCTTGAGCCATTACCAAGAACTTGTGGCAACTTTGAAGAACTTCAGAAGTTTTTAAATATCTGCAAAAAGATTCTCCATACGACCAGCACGATTATCATCGAGCAGTTTCCCGATCCAGATTCGAGCATACCATTTGTAAACGAGAGGTTTTTCCGCAACTGGCAACCAGACCAATCTTGGCGCTGGCAGCAAAATCGTGCCGTGATTGGACACAACTTAAAGATTGCCTGGAACTTGACTCGCGTTGCCAATTACTACTACTTTGCGGCTGAAAGCTCTAGAGCTGAAAACCCAGAAGCGGCAGAGCCAACAAAACAGTTTGCCGATAAGTTGATGAAACTAGCGGATAAATTAGGCTCGACAATGGCTGAGATTGGTGTCGATCTATTCCGAGGCGGAATTTTTGATACCGTAGAGCGCCACCCTACCAACGGATTCTCACTAGAATTCCCTTGGAGCAACACAAAAGACTTTTGGCAACAAGAACAAGCTCTCTTAGCCTACTTAATTCTGCATGGTTGCAGCAATGAAGATGAAACACAAAAGCAGAAGTATTTAGAACTTGCTCAAGAGACAGCCGCTTTCTGGAATTTATTCTTCCTCGATCAAGACAGCAAAGGGATCTTTTTCCGAGTCACCGAAAGCGGAATGCCCGTAATTCAAGGTGGTTATGGGAATAAAGGCGGACACGCGATCTCCGGCTACCATGCCTTCGAGCTAAATTATTTGGCTCACATCTATATCAGTTCTTACGTCACGAAACAACCTTTCTGCCTCTACTTCAAACCTAATAAAAATTGTCGGCAGCGCTCTATTAATGTCTTACCTGATTTTGTCAGACCTCATAGCTTGCAAGTTAGCCGCATCAGCATTGATGGTAGCGATCGCGATGATATCGATCCCGATAACTTCCGAATTAATCTGAGCGAAAAAGAATTTCAACTTGGTTCGGAAGCAGAGATCGTCGTACAACTGAAGCCTTTAAGCGCGTAGGAGCAAACAAATGACTGCGAGAATGCTTGAAGGCAAGAAAATCGCCGTACTGGTTGAAACTGAATACATCCCTTACGAGATCGAAGCATATCAAACACGCTTTGCCGAACTAGGTGCAACCGTCCATTTAATGTCTCGGTTGTGGGATCAGCCCAGCGCTCGCTTTGCCGCTGATGTCGATAGCGTCGAAGTAGCAGATCGGATTAACAGGCAAGAAACGTCCCTCGCAACATTGGAAGTCAACATCGACTTTCAAAACGTAGAGATCAACGAATATGCAGCCGTGATCGTGGCTGCAAATTACACCAGCGTCCGCCTACGGTACTTTCAACCCCCACAGGGACAACAAATCAGCCCAGAACAGACTCGCACGGCTCCAGCAGTCCAATTCTTCGCTCAAGCAATGGCGAATCCCAAAATCATCAAAGGGCTACTGTGCCACGGGTTATGGTTGCTGACACCAATGCCAGAGCTACTGAAAGGACGGCGGGTGATTTGCCACGAAGTTGTCTTAGCAGACATCACAAATGCAGGCGCAATTTACGTGCCACCCCCTCTGGATTCCGAGCCAAACGATCCCCAAAACATTGTGGTCGATCGCGACATGGTAACGGGACGAGCAGGACATGACGTTAACGCATTTATCGATGCGATCGCGACTCAAATCAAACAGAATTCGGGAGTCGGGAGTTGTAGGGGCGGGTTTAGCAAATAGATCTCTAACTGAGACCGAAAATCTCGGGTCAAAACCCGCCCGTACGGGAGTCAGAAGTCGTAAGTCGTAAGGATTTCACGCACCAATTACCAATTACCAATTTAGAGGTTCCAATGACTAAAAAGATTTTGATTATTCTATCCGAATGGGGTTACTGGGGCGAAGAATTGATCGGTCCCCTAGAAACTTTCGATGCTGCTGGATATCAAGTGGACTTTGCAACTCCAACAGGCAAAAGACCTGTAGCCCTCACCCCTAGCATGGATGCTACATTCGTCGATCCGCCTTTAGGTCGTCCTGTTGTTTCTCAAGAAATGGCAGAGAAAGTCCGCGCTATAGACGACCCCAACAATCCCCGCTTAAATAATCCAATCAGCTTGAGAGATTGGCTACCTGAAAGACCTTATTGGAGTTCTCCTAAATTTCTGCGGGAAA
Source organism: Scytonema millei VB511283 (assembly GCF_000817735.3). Lineage (NCBI taxonomy): Bacteria > Bacillati > Cyanobacteriota > Cyanophyceae > Nostocales > Scytonemataceae > Scytonema > Scytonema millei. Next base: position 1,399,546 of record NZ_JTJC03000001.1, read on the forward strand.
TGGAAGCATATTATCGCAGGCTTGAGGAAATTCGCGAGCAAGATTTGAGCCAATACGATTCGATGTTAATCGTCGGTGGTAGCGGTCCTCTAGTGGATTTGGTCAACAACCAAAGAGTCCACGACCTAATCCTCAACTTCTATCAAATGGATAAACCCATTGCTGCCGAATGTTATGGCGTTCCCTGCCTTGCCTTTGCCCGCGACATCAACGATCGCAAAAGCATTATCTGGGGCAAGCACGTTACAGGTCATTGTTTGGAATATGACTACAAAGACGGTACGGGATTTATGGGAACGAACGTCAATCCTAGCTTAGGCGATATTAACTTCGGTCCTCCGTTCTATCCGCTAGAGTATATTCTGCGCGATGCCACGGGACCAGAAGGGCAATTCCACGGTAACGTCGGGCATGAAGTTTCAGTCATTGTCGATTACCCCTTCGTCACAGGTCGTTCCACCCCAGACTCCTATGCCACTGGTCAGCGGTTAGTGGAAGTTCTGGAAAAGGGATTGAGACGATACGGCTGGTAGCGGAAGAGGACAAGGGAGACAAGGGAGACAAGGGAGACAAGGGAGAAATTACAGGTTACTGGTCACTGCTCCCTGCTCCCTGCTCCCTGCTCCCTCTCTAGAAGGAAAAAATCATGGAAAAAAGAAACGGTAGATTTGCAATTATCGAGCAATTACTTGCTGATGGTATCCGCTATATGTTCGGCAACCCCGGTACGTCGGAAGAGGGGTTTCTCGATGCACTCAGCGATTATTATCCAGAATTTGAATACATTCTTGCCTTACAAGAGACGATCGCGGTAGCGGCTGCTGATGGCTACGCTCGTTCTACTAAAAAGCCGACCATCGTGCAACTGCATAGCGGGGTTGGTCTGGGTAATGGGATCGGCATGTTGTACCAAGCAATGCGGGGTCATGCGCCACTAGTCGTAATAGCAGGTGAATCTGGAATTCAATACGATGCGATGGATGCGCAGATGGCAGCAGACTTAGTGAGTATGGCAAAACCTGTCACTAAATGGGCAACCAGGGTGGTTCATCCGAGTTCGCTGCTGCGGGTATTGCGACGAGCAATCAAAATCGCTGCTACGCCACCGATGGGTCCGGTTTTTGTCTCTTTACCGATGGATGTGTTGGATGCACCAAATGAGGAAGAAGTTGTGCCGACTTCGATCCCAGTGACGCGAGTTGCTCCCGAACCGGAGGCGATCGCCAAAGCAGCGTCAATGCTAGCTACAGCAGCCAAACCACTGATTATTGTCGGTGACGGTATAGCTTATTCCGACGCTCAAGCAGAATTAACTCGCGTTGCAGAATTGGTTGGCGCTCAAGTCTGGGGTTCGGATTCATCGGAACCAAATATGAGCGCAACCCATCCGCTGTTTGGTGGGCTATTGGGTCATATGTTTGGCGAAGTGAGCAGCCGCATTACATCTCAAGCCGATGTTGTGCTGATTTGCGGTACATATGTTTTCCCCGAAGTCTTTCCTGCTTTGTCTGGTGCGTTTGCTCCTGATGCAAAAATCGTTCACATCGATTTGAATGCTTACGAAATCGCTAAGAATTTCCCTGTAGATCTAGGTATAGTCAGCGATCCGAAAACGACCCTTGCCAAGCTGGGTGCAGAATTAGAAAAAATAATGACTGCCGAGCAAAAGCGGCTAGTCGGTCAAAGAACTACCCAAATTGCTGAAACGAAAAAGCAGCAAATGGCAGAGCAGTTTGAAGCTGACAAAGCCGTGCATGACTTAGTACCTCTGCACTTATCGCAATTTGCCGAAGAACTTGCCAGACATTTACCACCAAACGCGATCGTCTTCGATGAGGCAATTACTCATTCTGAAGAATTATGTCGCTACATTCCACCGACGACGCTGGGGCATTATTTCCAGACGCGGGGCGGTTCTCTCGGTGTAGGTATTCCTGGTGCAATTGGGATTAAGCTCGCCCATCCCGACAAAACGGCGATCGGCTTTTCAGGCGATGGTGGTGCAATGTATACCATCCAAGCGTTATGGACGGCTGCGCACCACAATATCGATGCTAAGTTTGTCATTTGCAACAATCGCAGCTATCGCATTTTGAAGCTGAATATTTTGCAGTATTGGCAAGAACAGCAGCTGCCGCAAGGCGAATTTCCTGCCTCTTTCGATTTGTGTCATCCCGATCTGCGGTTTGACGAACTAGCACGGGCGATGGGAGTGCAAGCCGTGCGCGTGGAAACACCAGAGCAGATCAAACCCGCGATCGCTCAAGCTTTATTCCACAACGGACCTTTCCTGATCGACCTCGTCATCAGTAATGAAGTCCCAGGAGCGATCGGCTAGGGACTGGAAGAGAGCAGAGGGAGCAATTCAAAATTCAAAATTCAAAATTAATTCTGAATTCTCCCCACCACGCACCACGCACCACTCTCTTGCTGATAACTGATAACTGATAACTGACAACTGGTTACTACTCACTATGATCCATCAACTAATATTTGCCCATCCTAGACCAGGGATGAGTGAGAAAGACTTTCAAGACTATTGGATTAACATTCATGCGGCAAATTATGCCAGCAAAATTCCTCAAATTAGAAGGTATTTAATTGATTTGAGAATTCCTTTTGGAGCAGAGCCAGAAGACCCTCTTTTTAGTGGTGTTGCTGAAATTTGGCTAGAAAATGAAGCAGAACAAATTGCTTCGCTTCAGTCTAAAGAGTTTATCGAAGGGGCGCGGCGAGATGAACCAAATTGGGCAGCATTTTGGCGCACGGTTGGGTTAGATACTACAGCTCATGTTTTGATGGCAGGAGAACCGCTACAAAGAGACTCCGAGCAAATCAAGCTTTTAGTTATGGTGAAGCGTAAAGCTGGAATGCCATTAGCAGAATTTCGTCAAACGATGTTGCACGGTCATGCAGCTAAAGTTATGAAACTTCCAGGTCTGCAACGCTATCTTCAGTGTCACGTGCGCGATAGTTTTTATGCGATCGGTGAATCTATTCTCGATTGTGTATCGCAACTTTGGTTTGACGATCTATCCTCTCTTGAGAAAGCTCTGAATTCACCAGAATATGAGAATTTCATTTTGCCAGATTTTGGACAACTTTTTGAAAGTAATTACGTTCACAGTATGGTGACAACTGAAAACTGGATTATTGGACCAGATTTTCGTTAAAAGGAATGAGATCGAGGAAATAGAAGTTATGTCGAAAGAAAGCGTAATTGATTTTTTCAGAGTTTGTCATCACGATACAACTTTGTTTGCGAAATTCGAGTCAAAGAATTTATCTGAAGTCATTTTTCACGCTAAAAGTTTGGGTTACAGCTTTAATGGTGAGGAATTAGCTGAGGTTATTGGAGGTATGGAAGCTCAGATTATTACAGAGAGAATGGGTGAAGCGATCGATGCTAACAGTAGTTTATGGCGGAGAATGTGGGGAAAGTCTCGCCTGCAATATGTAATTGAAGAATTATTTCAGACTTTTTCTGAAGCGGAACTAAAGCAGTTTCTTAACTAATAAAAATCTTATGGCAAGAATAGAAGTGATTAACTTTTTACAAGCACTCGTTCGCCAATCTGAATTGCAAACCAAATTAAAAACTCTTCTTAAACCAGAAGTTTTAGCATATGCGGAGCAAGCGGGTTATAAGTTTACCGAACAAGAATTTGACGATACTGTCTGGGGAATCGAGATTTATTTAGCAAATAAATTAGGGGAAAATTTCGATTTGACATTTAGTTTGTGGGAAACAATGTGGGGCAAATACTATCTGGAATATCTCGCTGCTAACGTCATTGATAGTTTATCCCAAAAAGAGATTGATGAGTTTCTAAACCAGTAAAAAAGGTGGACTAGTCAATGAATTTTGAACGTACATTTGATTACATTATTGTAGGTGCTGGCGCGGCTGGTTGCGTCATTGCCTACCGACTGATGAAAAATCTGGGTTGTAGCGTTCTGTTACTCGAAGCAGGCAGTCCAGATAGTAACCCCGCCATCCACAACACAGATATGCAGTCGATGACTTCTCTGTGGGGTTCTAATGCAGATTGGGGTTACTCAACCGAACCAGAACCAGGTTTAGGCGATCGCCAAATCTCCATCGCGCAAGGCAAAGTTTTGGGCGGCGGGACTTCAATCAATGCGATGATGTACATTCGGGGCAATCGTCGCGACTACGATCGCTGGAAATATTTAGGTAACGAAGGTTGGAGTTACCAAGAAATTTTACCCTATTTCAAGAAATCGGAAGATTATGAAGGGGGAGCCTCGGAATATCGAGGTGTAGGGGGACCTTTACACGTCATTAACTATCGCAATCCTGCACCTGTATCCCAGGCTTTCGTGTCAGCAGCGATGGAATTGGGTTATGGGGGTAATGGCTGGGACTGCAACGGCGCACAACAGGAAAATGGCGCATTTTTCTATCAATCGACTCGCACTCAAGATAATCAGCGTTGCAGTACGGCTGTTGCTTTTCTCAGACCAATTCTCGGACATCCCAATTTTGCAGTAGAAGTTAACGCGCAAGTCACCCGACTTTTATTTGCCAAACAGCGAGTTATTGGGTTGGAATATCTGCAAGACGGCAAAATTCACCAAGTTAAAGCCGAAGCAGAAGTCATTCTTAGTTGCGGTGCATTTGAATCGCCAAAACTGTTAATGCTTTCCGGTATTGGAGCCGCCGAACATTTGCAAGCTCATGGTATTCCCCTCGTAGTAGATTTACCAGGAGTCGGTAAAAATCTGCAAGATCATTTGCTATTTGGAGTTGGATATAGCTGCAAGCAAGAACAACCCGTACCTAATCTTCTTTCCGAAGTAGGTTTATTTACTTACACCAACAGCGACATCGATCGCAGTACGAACTCACCCGATCTGCAATTCTTTTTTGGACCCGTACAATTTTTAGAACCTCAGTATCGAGTCGATGGTCCTGGCTTTACTTTCGCACCAATTTTAGTGCAGCCGCAAAGTCGAGGTACTGTTTCTTTAAGATCTAACAATCCTCAAGATTTAGCTGTTTTGCGTCCTAATTACTTACAGTCTGAAGCCGATCTTGATGTGTTAATTCGAGGAATTGAATTATCGAGAGAATTAGTGAATACTCGCGCTTTTGATGAATTTCGCGGTGAAGAATTAGCCCCAGGAATTTCTGTAACTAGCAAAGCAGAATTAAGCGCCTATATTCGACAAGTTGCTTCCACTGTTTGGCATCCAGTTGGAACTTGCAAAATGGGAAGCGATCGCGATGCCGTTGTCAATGCTCGACTTCAGGTTTATGGAGTAGAAGGATTGCGAGTTGCCGATGCTTCGATTATGCCCACAATTACGAGCGGGAATACGAATGCTCCTACTATCGCTATTGGTGAAAAAGCAGCCGATATGATTATTTCTACTCGGTAATTCGACAAAACTCAAACCAAAAATTCTAAAAAAAATAATGAATGAAGTGAGAGGCGATCGTGACAGAAACTTTTGATTATATTATTGTTGGTTCGGGTGCGGCAGGTGCAACCGTTGCTTATCGCTTGAGCGAACTTGCTGATGCCAAAGTCTTAATTTTGGAAGCTGGTGGAACTCAAAATTGGGAAGCTATTGACGTTCCCTATCGCTGGAATGAGTTGCTATTGACTGAAATCGATTGGGCTTACATGAGCGTTCCCCAGCCAGGGTTAGCTAACAGACAAATCTATTCTGCGGCTGGCAAACTGATCGGCGGAACTTCCAATATTTATCACATGATTCACACCAGAGGTAAAGCCGCTGATTTTGATGATTGGGCTTACAACGGTTGTTCCGGTTGGTCTTTCAAAGATGTGCTACCCTATTTTCAAAAACTCGAAAATCAGGAAGACGACACCAACCCTACTGCGGGTAAAGGTGGACCAATTAATATCATTGATGCCAAATACGAAGGCAACCCAGCTTCGCAAACTTTCATCGATGCCTGTGTAGAACTAGGATATCCTTATGTCAAAGATTTTAATGCCGAAGATTTTGGTGTTGGTTGGCATCACGTCGATATTAAAAATGGCAGGCGAGCAGGGGTCAGAACGGCATATTTAGAACCAGCTTTAGCTCGCCCTAATGTAACTTTAAGCAGCAACTCTCAAGCAACAAAACTGGTAATAGAAAACAATCGTTGTGTAGGGGTTGAATATCAGCAGGACGGAGTTTTAAAAACTGTCAGAGCCGATCGCGAAGTCATTGTTTGTGCGGGTGCAATTCAATCGCCAAAATTATTGCTGCTTTCAGGTATTGGCAATCCAGAACAACTGCAACAATTCAACATACCTACAGTAGTCGATTTACCGGGTGTAGGAGAAAATTTTCACGACCATCCGCTGATTATCGGTCCGATGGGCATGATGTCCGAACCAGGAGCCGATCCCAAGGGCAACATGACTGAAGTTGCCTTATTTTGGAAATCCGAACCGTCGATGCTGGTTCCCGATTTAGAAATTTGTTTGGTGCATCGCGCCCCATTTGGCGAATCATTTTTCGGTAACGTCATTCAACGCCTGCAAACGAATCAACCAATTGCGCCAGTCAGCCAGCTTGTCGATCCGAGAATCATTTTGGCACTACCTGGTTTAGTACGTCCGCTATCGCGTGGTTGGGTGCGTTTGGCAAGTAGCGATCCGATGGCTAATCCGCTGATTAACGCCAATTATGGTGCAGAAAAAGCAGATATCGATCGCATGGTCGAGATGGTAAAAATAGCCCGTCAGATTTATCAAACTCAAGCCTTTGCCAAGTTAGGTTTAACAGAAATCAACCCAGGTCCAGAAGTCAACAGCGAAGCAGCACTCAGAGATTGGGTAATTAACAATGTCGGTTCCTACTACCACTACGTAGGATCTTGCAAAATGGGTGTCGATCGCATGGCAGTTGTAGACACGCAACTGAAAGTTTACGGCGTGGAAGGATTGCGTGTCGCAGATGCTTCGGTAATGCCCGCCATCCCCTCATCCAACCCCCATACAACAATCGTCGCGATCGGCGAAAGAGCCGCAGATTTTATCAAACAAGAGTTGTAAGTCGGGAGTCGGGAGTCGGGAGTCGGGAGTCGGGGAAAGAGAGCTGCTCTTGAGCTGAGGAAGCTAGGGGAGCAATTCTAACCACTGGTTCCACCAGTCACTAGTCACTGATAACTGATAACTGATAACTGATAACTGATAACTACCCACTAGAGGTCAAAATGCCAGAACAAACACAAACAGAAATTTTCGATTTAGGTGATTTCCAACTATCAACCGGATTCATCCTCTCGAATGCCAAATTAGCGTATAAAACCCACGGTAAACTGAACGCAGCGAAAGACAATGCGATTCTGTTTCCCCATTTTTTAGGCGGAGCGCCAGAAGCTCTAGAAATCTATATTGGCGAAGATCGTCCGCTCGACCCGCGCAAATACTTTATCATCTTACCTGGGCTGTTAGGCAATGGTGTCTCTTCCTCGCCCAGCAACACAGCCGCACCATTCGATCGCGGAGCCTTCCCGCAAACTTACATTGCTGATGATGTCATCGCTCAGCATCGGCTCGTAACGGAAAAATTCGGCATCGACGAACTGTATTTAGTCCTCGGTTGGTCTGTCGGCGCGCTGCAAACTTATGAGTGGGCGGTTCGCTTTCCCCACATGGTCAAACGTGCTGCTTCGATCGCGGGCGCTCCCAAGCCTTCCCCGTGGACTCTTTTGTGGTTGCGGACGGCAATTGAGGAGCCGATCTTAGCCGATCCCGCTTGGAACAACGGTTTCTACACCGATCCCCAAGCCGTACAAGCTGGATTGCGCCGTCAAGCACACGTCATGGCGCTGACACTACCACCACTGGGATTCTACCGTGAAGGCGAAGAAGTCTGGCGGACGATCGGCTTTGCTTCGATGGATGATTTCGTTTCTCGTTTCTGGGAAGCCTTTATGCTGCCCCAAGACCCCAACAATTTGATTAATCAATCACGCAAGACCCGCGCCGCCGACCCCAGTGCTGGTGGCGATCTATCTGCCGCACTCAGCCGCATTAAAGCACAGATGTTTGTGGTTGCTTTCACTGGCGATCGCATGTTTCCGCCGGAAGAATGCCAGCGCGATGCTGAAAGGATTCCCAACGCTAAGTATTGGGAAGTTAACAGCATCGGCGGACACTTGACGACATTTTCTCTGACTGAGCAAGACAGACAGGCAATGGATGATGTGCTGCGGCAAGTGCTAACAGCCTAGAGGGAGCAGGGAGCAGGGAGTAGGGAGCAGAGGGGCAGAGGAGCTGAGGGAGCTGAGGGAGCTGAGGGAGCAAAAAACAACCGTCAACCGTCAACTGTCAACCGTCAACAATCAACTACCAATTACCAACTACCAGTTACCATCTGCGTTCCTTTTGCAAGAAATTTAGTATTTTCATGGAGAGAATCAATGTATATCGGTCGCGATTGGTCAATCGATCACAACCAACGGGCAAAAGTCAACAACGCCGAACTCAGATATGCTTTAGTGGGGAGTGGCGAACCCGTACTGTGCATTCATGGTACGAATATTGCTGACAGCCTGATTACACCGCTACAGTTTTATCCCCAACTGTTTGAAAAATACCAGTTTATCAGCTACTACAGAGCTGGCTACAACGGCAGCACCCTAGAGAAAGATAGTTTGAGCATTGAAGAAGGTGCAGAACACGCTAAACAATTGTTGGAGCATTTAGGAATTAAAAAAGCTCACATTCTGGCTTTTTCCTTTGGTGGTGTCATTGGCTTCCAGTTCATGCTGTCCTATCCCGAAATGGTGCATTCTGCCATCCTGCTCGAACCATATCTGCCGAGAGAAGCACCAGAAGCGGTGGAAGCAAACGTGAATGCCTTTAACCGAGCAATGGATCTGTTTAAAGCTGGCGATCGCCTGGGTGCGGCTCAGCGCTACATGGTGGATGTCTGCGGACACAGTTTTTTGAGTGCCGTGGATATGACGAATCCAATTGACGTGTGGGACAGAGTTGCTGTTGATGCCAATATCACTTTCACGATTGATTTTCCGGCAATTTCCAATTGGGGATTCAGAATGTCAGAGGCAGATCGGCTAGTCGAGAAAAAACCCACTATGCCAGTCTTGGCGGCGATGGGATTGGACAGCGAAGCGGCGATGCCTGGTTTTCGTGAAACGCAGCAGTTTCTGATCGACTGGCTACCGCAAGCAGAACGCTGCGGCATTATGAATGCAACTCACGGGATGCAAAGCATGAATCCTGTAGAAGTCGGACAAGCTGCCCTGGCTTTTCTCCAGAAGCACCCAATGAGTTAAGCCGGAGAAGTATTTGTATGTCTTTACTCGCACAAGCCGAGCAGTTCTTTGCCGCACTGAACGCCCACGATCTAGACAAGGTAGCTGCCGCGATCGCCCCGTCAGCCAGCGTTCGCACCCCCATAGGGTCATTTACTGGCGGTGAAGCTTACCGAGAGTGGATGTTGATGCACTTCCGAGCGTTACCAGATTTTACTCACGAAATTCGCGGTATGGCAGCCGAATCAGACCGGACGCTTGCCTTCGAGCTGCACGCCACTGGAACCATGACTGGTCCTCTGGCTATGCCAGGTGGTGATTTACCTCCTACGGGCAGAACCATCAATATCTCTGCATCCGATTTCTGGCGATTTGAAGATGGGCTGATTGTTGAGTATCATCTCTACTTCGATCGACTCGATTTCTTCGGGCAACTGGGACTAACGCCACCAGCTGATGATTAATTTTTGACGCGATCTTGTATCTTTCTATTAACGCTTTTTGAAGGAAGGTTATGCAGACACGCACTCTCGGTAACAACGGTCCACATGTCTCTGCCTTGGGTTTAGGGTTGATGGGGATGTCAGACTTCTACGGTCCCGCTGATGAAGCTGAAAGTATTTCTACCATACACGATGCTCTCGACGCTGGGATTACGTTATTGGATACAGGAGACTTCTACGGATCGGGTCATAACGAGATGCTCTTGCGCGAAGCCCTGAAAGGTCGCAGGCGTGAAGATGTCTTTATCGCCGTCAAATTCGGGGCGATGCGATCGCCTAATGGTGGTTTTATTGGCGTTGATTGCCGTCCCGCCTCCGTGAAAAACTTCCTCGCCTACACGCTCAAACGGCTAGGAACCGACTACATCGATCTTTACCAACCAGCGCGGATAGACCATACAGTGCCGATTGAGGAGACAGTCGGCGCGATCGCCGAAATGGTTGCAGCGGGATACGTCCGCCATGTCGGACTTTCAGAAGCAGGAGCCGAAACCCTGCGCCGCGCCCAAGCCGTTCACCCGATTAGTTGGCTGCAAATTGAATATTCGCTCCTCAGTCGCGGTATCGAAGCTGAAATTCTGCCTACAGCCCGCGAACTTGGCATTGCGATCGCTGCCTATGGAGTCCTATCGCGCGGTCTTTTGAGCGGTCACTGGTCGAAACAACGATCCGAAACAGCCCGCGATTTCCGCGCCTACCTGCCCCGCTTTACGGGCGCAAACCTAGATTGCAACCTCGCCCTTGTCGAGGCATTACGGGCGATTGCCGACGAGAAAGGGGCGACAGTGGCTCAAGTCGCGATCGCCTGGGCTTTAGCGCAAGGCTCGGACATTATTCCCCTAGTTGGGGCGCGTCGGCGCGATCGCCTTGCTGAGGCGCTAGGGGCGCTAGAAGTGCAGCTGTCTGTGGCAGATCTCGCCCGGATTGAAAAGGCAGTACCGACAACTGCGGTAGCGGGCGATCGCTACGATGCTGGGCAGATGGCTATGCTCGACAGCGAAAGAAAAACATAAAAACGTTAACAAGAGTTTTGCTATGCCTACCATTCAATTTACGTATTGCACGGGATTAAGAAGAGAGATTTTTGCCAACGTTCGCTTAACTGGTGACTGGGACGGCAACGGACGCTATTCTGAGCAGTGGACGACTATCCCCATGCAACAGGCTATTGGTGAAGATGGTTGTCCCTGCTTTACAACGACAGTTGAGTTAGACGATGCGCAAGTTGGTTGGTTATTTCGTTGGGGTGTAATTTTAGATAGTCCAGCAGGTGCAGATTGGTGGGGCATCTCCACTGAGATTAATGACGGCAATTCGAGCGATCGCTACCGCAGTTTTACCCTACAACCTGACAGCGGGAAACCGCAACAAGAACGCTATTACCTCACGCACTCGCGTCTTTTGGGAGCGCAAAAATACTATACCGAGGCTCCCCAACCAGCGATTCAATTTGCCGTCTGGTCGCCTAACGCTCAAAATGTAGAAGTGGTTTTTGGTGGTGCTAGCGGTTATATAGGCGATGACGGTTCTGGCATCGACTCCTCACGCGGTACGCTGGCTTTATCCCGACAAAACAATGGCATTTGGCAGACAAATATCGCCAATTCCGCCCTCGCTAATTTCGCCAATTTTGACCATCTGCCCTATATGTATCGGATTACGAAACAGAATGGCAGAGTGGAATACAAAACAGATTTGTATTCCCGCTGTCAAATAGGTCAAGGAAATGTCAATCCCAACGGCGCAGCTTATACTGGCGATTACCGCGATCTCGATGGTTCGGTGAGTTGTTCGGTAGTTGTCGATCCCGATCGCGTTTTGAGGCAGCCTGGAAATGCGATCGCGCCAGCTTCACAAGATTTTATTACCGAAGCAGAGTTTTGGCAAAACGAATTTAATCCCAATCGTCCCCTTCCCCGTCGTGTTGAAGATCTCGTTATCTACGAACTGCATATTGGTGCGTTGGGATACGGTACGAATCGACCTGGCAATTTTGCCGATGCCTTGCAACTGCTACCCTACTTAGTCGATTTGGGTGTCAATGCAGTTGAATTGTTGCCCATGTCTGAATTTCGGGATGAGCAAAATTGGGGTTATGAAACATCCCACTACTTTGCTTTAGAATACAGCGCGGGTGGTCGCGACCAATTGAAGCATTTCGTCCGCGAGTGCCATCGTAACGGTATTGCCGTAATTATGGATGTGGTATACAATCACTACTCTCCAGATGCCGGACGCGCACAATGGGCTTACGATTCTGATCTTCCCGAAGAAAACATTTATTACTGGTACGAGGGCAACTCTAGCAATTATTTCTACACTGACGGCAGGCACTTCCCAGAAGGCGGATATGTAGACAACATGTCTACTGGCTTTTCTCCCCGCTTTCATGAGGAGATGGTGCGCAAGATGTTTATTAGTAGCGCCGCGACTCTGTTAGAAGAGTTTCATGTTGACGGTTTCCGCGTCGATCAAACAACTTCGATGCATTCGTATAACGTACTACACGCTGACGGCAGATCGTTAGGTAATGTCAATGTTTTTGGGGCTAAATTCCTGCGAGAATGGTGTCGGACGTTGAAGCTGATCCGCCCAGATGTGATGTTGATGGCGGAGGATCATTCTGATTGGGATCGGGTGACTCAGCCGACTGAAAATGGTGGTTTGGGGTTTGATGCGGCTTGGTATTCCAGTTTCTACCATAATTTAGTTGGCGATGCCAGTGCCGGAAGAGAATACGCCAAACTCATTCCTACCGCTGGTTATGGTAATAACGATCCGCTAGCAATGGATTACTTCGCAGGCGCGTTAGCAGCATCCGGCAGTCATAAGGTTGTCTATCATGAATCCCACGACGAAGCAGGTAACTCCTACTACAACGAAGGTGGCAACCGCATCGAGTCGCGGCGCACGATTGTTGCTGCGGTGAACTCTGCACCTTTAATTGGCGAGACGCGGCGCTTTGCTGAGGCACGCTGTCACTTTGCTTGTGGCGTGACAATGCTGAGTGCGGGTACGCCGATGTTCCTCATGGGTGAAGAAATTGGGGCGCAAAAAGCCTACAGATACCGTGGCTTTATGGATAACCGCGAAGATTTGCTAGGCGAACGGCAAACTAACGGACAGCGATTGTTTCGATTCTATCAGGATGTTATCCGACTGCGGCTCAACAATTCAGGATTGCGATCGCACAATATTGACATCATCCACGTCCACAATGCAAACCGAGTTATTGCATTTAGACGCTGGGATAATTCCCAAGAATGTTTAATTGTCGCCAGTCTTAACAATAATCCTTTTGGATCGGGATATGCGATCGAAAGTTCTCGTCTTGGAAATGGTACGTGGCAGGAAATTTTTAATAGCGATGCCGAACCGTATGGGGGAAATAGTGTCGGCAACTTAGGCGGATCTATTGGTTCTAGCAATGGGTGGATTAATGTTGTCATTCCAGCGAACGGATTTGTTGTCTTGCAACGAATTTAGATCCCCCCAACCCCCCCTTCAAAAGGGGGGCAATGGAATTTTTGGTTAGGATATTATAATTTATTCGCATTAATTCACGTTTGGAAATTTTTGATTTTTGACTTTTAATTTTTGACTTACTCAATCATGCCAAAATACACAGTCGAAGATGTTTTAGACATCATTAAAACCTTCACTCCAGAAGAAAAAATTGCCCTGCAATCTCAGCTAGCCACAGCTTTAAATTCTCCAGCAGGTGTAACACCTTCAAGTAGAAACCAGCAATCTCAATCTTTTGGTAACGTCACCCTTGGCAGCGGCAACACTTTTGATGCTAATCAGATTTCTGCTGAAGGCTCTGTAAATTTAGCTCGTAGTACAAACACAGGTGAATTTGCTAAAAAAGAAATTCAAGAAGCTTTAGACTTATTGCAAACGCTTAAACAAGGAATTGCTCAAACTGAGAAGCTGAATGTATTGGAAAAGAAAAATGCTGAGGCAACGATTTCAGTTGTAGAAGAAGAAATTACTAAGCCCAAACCAGATAAAAATTTACTGACTCAAGCAGGAAGCGCTTTAGAAAGTTGTTGTAAAAAAGTAGCAGAATTTGCCGATCCTGCCTTGGCTATTGCTAATATCATTGCCATGATTGTTTAACAGTTATCAGTGACTTGTGACTTGTGACTGGTGATTAGAAAAGAATCCAGCCACTAGCCACTAACCACCAGCCGCTCACATGAAAAAAAATGCTAAACAGTCAACAACAAGTACAAAGCTTCGGTGATATTGCATTAGGAGATGGGAATGTTTTTACGATTAACCAGATTCTCCAAGTCACTGCTTCTGCAATTCAAACTCGTCCGCTCAATCCAACTTCGCCTTATCGAGGACTGAAAAAGTTTGAATGTAATAATAAAGATCTTTTCTTCGGTCGCGATCGCTTGATTGCCAATTTAATTGAAATTGTTAGTCAAAGTAATTTTATCCTACTTTTGGGTGCGTCTGGGAGTGGCAAGTCATCTTTAGTTCGAGCTGGAATTATCCCTCAACTTGCTGAAAGACTAGGTGCTAAATTTCGCGACTTTACATTTACCCCTGACAGAAACCCCTTTGAATCTTTCCGAATTAGTTTGATTGGTAAAGGCTATAAGCAATCCGAAGTAGAATCTACTTTTGAAAACTTTAAAACTCCTCTAAATCAAGGCATTCATTCACTGAAAGAAAAAAGTTCTCAATGGCTCATATTTATCGATCAGTTTGAAGAGGCTTTTACCTTATGCCAAGATTTAGAACAACGCAAAAAATTTATTGACAATATAGTTGCTATTGCTAAGTCGAATCGGCAGTCTGTTAAAATTATCTTGGCAATGCGGGCAGATTTTTTAGATCGTTTTAGCCCCTATCCAAACTTAGGTAAAATCGCTCAGCAGAATATTCATCTCGTCACCGATATGCACCCAGACGAGTTAAGACAGGCGATCGAACAACCTGCTGCCCATCATGGTGTTATTTTTGAAGCTGGATTAGTAGAAGAAATTATTCGAGATATTCAAGGACAAGCTGGCTCTTTACCTTTATTACAATATACTTTAGATTTACTTTGGCAGCATGAAGATATTTCAGACCGCACTTTAAATATTAAAACTTATCGAAAATTAGGTGGCGTGCGTGGTGCATTGCAAACTCATGTCGATCGCATTTATCAGCATTTACAACCACAAGAGCAACTGGCAGCAAAACAAATTTTTCTGAGATTAATCGATCTAACTGCGACAGAACAAGAATTCAATATAGTAGGAAAAGCTGTCAGTCGTCGCGCCCAGTTGACTGAATTTGATAATCAATTAGTTCAAAACATTTTAAATCGATTGATTGATAGCAACTTATTAGTTACCAATCGTCAAGAACAATCGACTGTAGAAATCGCCCACGAAATTTTAATTAACTCTTGGTCAACTCTGAAAGAATGGATCGAAGATAGTAAAGAAGCGATCGCCATTCGCAATCGATTGTCAGAAGATGCCCAACGCTGGCAAGATGCAGGTACGCCGTCAGATGAACTCTGGAGTGGTTCCAAGTTGCAACGGGTAGAAGAACTACGACAAAAGCAAGAATTCGATCGCTTGGGTGGCTTAACTGGGTTAGAAAATCAATTTATCGATGCCAGTATAGCAGAACGCGATCGCCGTCTTTGGGAAGCAGAAACACGCAGAAAGCGACAACTCATAGCAGTTTCCGGCGCATCCATTATTTTTGCCGGACTCGCACTTTTGGCAGGGGTGCAATGGCATCAAGCCGAACGACAGAGGACAATTTTATGGTTGCGCGAACGGGCAAATCAAGCTACCAACTTACTCAACTTTAACCCAGTAGCAGGAGTAACGAGTGCGATCGCCCTCACTGGTGAGAGTATAGACCGATTTGGCGATCGATTTGCGCAGATATTACCGCAAGTACGTTCTAGTTTACGGGATGCGATCGCCGTCCCGACAGAACGCAATGCCCTCAGAGGACATCAGGGTGCTGTTTGGGTAGCTGCTTTTAGCCCCGATGGTCAAATTATTGCTAGTGGTAGCATCGATAAAACTATACGACTGTGGGATAAATCTGGAAAGCCAATCGGTCAACCTTTTCAAGGACATCAGCGCGGCGTTTTCTCCATTGCTTTTAGCCCTGACGGACAGTATATAGTCAGTGGTAGCGCCGATGGTACAGTACGATTGTGGGATAAATCCGGTCAGGAGATCGGTCAACCGTTCCAAGGTCATGTTAATCATGTCAAATCAGTTGCCTTCAGTCCCGATGGAAAATATATAGTTAGCGGCGGCGATGATGGCACAGTCAGATTATGGGATTTACAAGGCAAGCCTGTAGGTAAGCCAATTCAAGCACATCAAGGCGAAGTTTGGTCAGTTACCTTCAGTCCTAATGGAGAATATATTGCTAGCGGTGGTAATGACAACACGATTAGGCTGTGGGACAAACAAGGAAATCTGCGCAGCCAGCCTTTTCG
This sequence comes from Scytonema millei VB511283, assembly GCF_000817735.3. Classification (NCBI taxonomy): domain Bacteria; kingdom Bacillati; phylum Cyanobacteriota; class Cyanophyceae; order Nostocales; family Scytonemataceae; genus Scytonema; species Scytonema millei. The sequence continues at coordinate 1,415,801 of NZ_JTJC03000001.1, forward strand.
GGGTCATCAAGACCAGGTTTTTGCAGTTGCCTTCAGTCCAGACGGAAAAGCGATCGCGAGTGGTAGTGCCGATAATACGATGCGCTTGTGGGATCTCAGGGGCAATGCGATCGGTCAACCCTTCACCGGACACGAAGATTTTGTCCGTGCAGTCACTTTTAGCCCCGATGGAAAGTATATTTTGAGTGGCAGCGACGATAAAACAATTCGGTTGTGGGATTTAAAAGGACATCAAATCGGTCAACCACTTATCGGACACGAATATTATCTTTACTCAGTTGGCTTTAGCCCCGATGGAGAAACAATTGTTAGTAGTAGCGAAGATAGTACGGTGCGTTTGTGGAATCGAGCCGATTTTGAAAGCGATCGCACTCTGACGGGACACCAGGATAAAATTTTAGCTGTAGCCATTAGTCCCGATGAGCAGTACGTTGCAAGTAGCAGTGCTGACAAGACAATTCAGTTGTGGGATAAATCTGGAAAGCCTCTAACTCAATTACAAGGTCATCAAGGTGCTGTCACCTCAATTGCTATTAGTCCTGACGGACAGTATATTGCCAGTGGTAGCAACGATCGCACGGTACGATTGTGGGATAAACAGGGTCATGCGATCGCGCGTCCCTTCCAAGGACATGCAGGTGATGTATTCTCGGTTGCTATTAGCCCTGATGGGCGATCGATCGTTAGTGGTAGTGCAGACGACACAATTCGATTGTGGGATAAACAGGGTAACGCGATCGCGCCTCCCTTTCAAGGACATGAAGGTGGTGTATTCTCGGTTGCCGTCAGTCCTGATGGACAATCGATTGTGAGTGGTGGTAACGACAAAACAATTCGCGTTTGGGATCTCAAGGGCAATCCTATCGGTCAACCCTGGCGCGGTCATCCAGATGAAGTTCACTCAGTAGCTTTTAGTCCTGATGGAAAATATGTCGTTAGCGGTAGCCGCGATCGCACGGTACGATTGTGGGATCGTCAAGGCAACGCGATCGGTCAGCCTTTTTTAGGGCATGGTAGTATCGTCACATCCGTTGCTTTTAGCCCAGATGGAGAATATATCATTAGTGGTAGTCGCGATCGCACGGTAAGACTGTGGGATTTGCAAGGCAATGCGATCGGTCAACCGATGCAAAAGCATGAAGCTTCTGTCACCTCAATTGCAATTAGCCCCGACGGGCAACATATTGTCAGCGGCAGTTGGGATAAAACAGTACAATTATGGCACGGTGGTAGTTTCTTAACTTGGTTGAAAACAGCTTGCAACAAACTACAAGCGCATTCCATTCTCACCACATCTGCTACAGAAACAGCAAAGACAGCCAGCAAAACCTGTCAAATTAAGTCGTAATTCGTAATTTGTAAGTCGTAAGTGGAAGAGTTATCTTCTGCTACTAAGATTTTGTTTGATAGAGCTAATCTTGTTTTTAGCGATACAGCCTTTTTCAATCGGAGGAAACACAAGCTTTGTAGGGGCGCGCAGCTGTGCGTCCCTACGAATATATCGCATCATTACGAGAATCTCTATATACTTACTTTGATAAAATAAATTGAGTATAATTCGTGTTGCTTAGTATTTACGGCTAAGCTTTTCAGTTAGATTTTTTAATATTAACGATTTCACTGTACGAACTGCTGACTTTGCTACCAATTGTACTATTTTGCAATTCCTGAACTTTTCTGTCTTAACAAAATATAGCTTCTAGCAGAATATGGAGACTAGATTGCTTCCTAAAGTAGTACTTCAACTTACTATTACCTACTAGTAAACTATTCAAGGACTATTTTAAGCTTTTTTTAATTTAGCTTTAAGAGCTACTAGAGGTAGTTATGAAGCTGCAATCTGACAACAGATACATGCTAAAGCTACTATAAAAAGTTATGACAATTATTCTAGTCACGGGTTCGGCAGGATTAATTGGTTCTGAATCAGTGAGATTTTTCTGCGATCGGGGTTATACCGTTGTAGGAATTGATAATAATATGCGGCAAGCGTTCTTTGGGGAAAATGCTTCTACTAAATGGAATCGCGATCTCCTGTTAGAAAAATATGCAGAACGCTACATTCATCATAATATTGACATTCGCGATCGCGAGGCAGTTACTCAACTATTTCAACACTATGGCACAGACATTAGCTTAATTATTCATACAGCAGCTCAGCCTTCACATGACTGGGCAGCTCGCGACCCCTACACTGATTTTACAGTCAATGCTAACGGTACTTTGGTCTTACTAGAAAATACCCGCCAAATTTGTCCAAATGCGGTTTTCATTTTTTGTTCTACTAATAAAGTTTATGGAGATACACCCAATTTATTACCACTAGTCGAGCAAGAGTGGCGCTGGGAAATTGAGGCAGCACATCCATATAATGTCGGCATTGATGAAACCATGAGTATCGACCAATGTAAGCATTCCTTATTTGGAGCTTCCAAGGTTGCAGCAGATGTATTAGTCCAAGAATACGGACGTTACTTTGGCATGAAAACTGCTAGCTTTCGGGGCGGATGTTTAACAGGTCCTAGTCACTCAGGTACTGAGTTACATGGGTTTCTATCTTATTTAATGAAATGCACGATGTTGGGAAAACCTTATCGGGTTTATGGCTACAAGGGCAAGCAAGTTCGAGACAATATTCATAGCTACGATCTGGTCAATGCTTTCTATCATTTTTACCAAGCTCCTCGTGTTGCTGAAGTTTACAACATTGGGGGAAGTCGGTTCAGCAATTGCTCGATATTAGAAGCGATTCAAGAATGTGAAGCGATCGCTGAGAAAAAACTGAATTGGACTTATGAAGAGATTAATAGAATTGGAGATCATGTCTGGTGGATTAGTGATGTTCAGAAGTTTCAACAGCATTATCCAGACTGGAACTTGACTTATGGTATTAAAAACATTGTCAAAGAAATTTACATTCAAAATACTAGCCGTTGGAATTAAAAAATAGCCAGCTTAAGTAGGGCGAATTCCTCTCTTAGCTTCATTTATATTGGAGTGGTAGTGATGCAAAAAATATTTCAACAACGAACAGTTAAATTTTTCATTGGTGGGGGTATAGCAGCAGCACTGAATATTTGGCTCATTTCTATATTGATCGATCGCTTAGGGTTTCATACACCTGAATTGCGAAATCTCGCCAATGCAATATCAATGGAGGTCTCCTTATTATTTAGTTTTTTCATCTACCGTATTTGGGTATGGACTGGTGGTGATTGGAGGCTAGAAAAAGTTTTGTGGCGACAGTTACCGCTCTATCATGTATCTGCTAGTTCGAGCATAATTGTACGTTTAACTCTTTTCCCTATCCTCGATTGGTTAAGTTTTAGCCCTCAAACTAATACCCTCATAGGCGTACTATTGGGTGCTATTCTTAACTATATAATTAGCGATCGCTTAGTATTTCAAACTAGAAAAAAGACCGAACTTTATTATCCAGAAGGATTAGCACCAGCTTTAGCAAGTCCGTCAAATTCAACTAAACTACCTGTATCCTCTGTAAATATTGAACCTAACCTGGTTCTTTCAATAGTCATTCCAGCTTATAACGAAGAGGATTGTATTGCTCAAACAATTCAAGCGATTAGCCAAGTTTTAGAAGAGAAGTACATCCCTTACGACATTTTAGTAGTTAACGATAATAGCCGCGATCGCACAGAAGCAGTTTTACAACAGCTTCGCTTACAAAATCCCAAAGTAACCTACATTAATAACTATTATCCGAATGGTTTTGGTTTTGCGGTTCGCTGCGGTTTGGAAAATTTTCAAGGGGATGCTGTAGCGATTGTAATGGCAGATTGCTCTGACGCTCCAGAAGACATAGTTGCTTACTACTATAAGCTGTGTCAAGGCTACGAATGCGTGTTTGGTTCTCGCTTTATTAAAGGTGGAAAAGTCATTGATTATCCAGTTCATAAGTTGCTTGTGAATCGTTTAGCCAATTTGTTTATTCAAGTCTTATTTGGCTTAAACTTCAACGACACGACTAATGCTTTTAAGGCTTATCGTCGAGAAGTCATTAAGGGAGTTTATCCACTTTTATCTCATCACTTCAATCTTACAGTTGAAATTCCACTTAAAGCGATCGCGCGAGGCTACTCTTACGCAGTTATACCAATTTCCTGGCGCAATCGTACAACAGGAGTTTCCAAGTTAAAGCTAAAAGAGATGGGGAGCCGTTATTTATTTATTGCCCTCTGTATCTTTCTAGAAAAGAAACTTTCTAGAGGAGATTATGTTCGGAAGAACTTACAACCTGCAATTCGTAGATCGGTCTGAAAAGGAATACTTTTTAATTCGAGGAAACTGATAAAGTTATGGTTGTTTCACATTTAAACCAGGAAAACTATCTAAAAAAACTTTACAATAATCGATTTAGTTATAAAGAGAAAAAAGCTAAAAATGCTCTGTGGAAAGTTCTAATAGAGAATTTTTTACAAGCATATGTTGGACGAGACTCAGTTGTATTAGATATTGGGGGGGGATATTGCGAGTTTATCAATCACGTTCAAGCAAAAGAGAAGTATTTAATTGACTTAAATCCTGACTCTCAAGTCTTTGCCAATTCTGATGTTGGGGTTGCCCATATCAATCTTCTAGATTCTAAAGAGCGAGATTTATTTACAAAGCGTGTCGATCGCATCTTTATTTCTAACTTTTTCGAGCATTTAAATAATAAAGAGGAGTTAATTGAGATTCTATTGTTTTGCTGGGATCGTCTGAAACCTGGCGGTTCGCTGTTAATTCTTCAACCCAACTTTAAGTACTCGTTTAAGGAATACTATGACTTTATCGATCATGAGTTACCACTAACCCATCTTTCTTTGAAAGAAATACTAGAGACTGTAGGCTTTGAAATTAATGTGTTAATTCCTAGATTCCTACCCTATTCAACAAAGGGTAAACTCACCTCACCTCAGCTTTTAAGACTCTACCTTAAATTGAGAATCCTGTGGAGGTTTTTAGGAGGGCAAATGTTTGTGAAAGCAGTTAAACCTCCCAAAGTTAATGAATTACCAGCAATCGGGAGATAGATCTAATGACTCGACAAGTTTTGATTACAGGAGGAGCAGGTTTTGTAGGTAGTACTCTAGCGTTGGGGTTGGCTCAGCGCTATCCTGACTGGCAGATTACTGCTTTAGATAACCTCAAGCGGCGGGGTTCAGAGCTAAATTTACCTCGACTGAAGCAAGCAGGTATTCAGTTTATTCATGGAGATGTACGAAATCAAGAAGATCTCGATCCAGTGGCACTTAAACCCGATTTAATTGTAGAGTGTTCCGCAGAGCCATCAGTTTTAGCGGGATATGCGTCTCCAGGGTACGTACTACAAACAAATTTGGTGGGAACTATAAACTGTCTGGAATTGGCTCGACAAACTCAGGCAGATTTTATTTTTCTTTCTACTAGTAGAATCTATCCAATTAAGAGCCTTAGTAGTTTGCAGTTTAAAGAGACAGAAACACGGTTTCAACTCTTAGAGCAACAAAATTTACCAGGAGCATCGAGCCAAGGTGTTGCTGAGAATTTTCCTTTAAATGGGTCGCGATCGCTTTACGGTGCTACTAAGTTAGCATCAGAGCTGTTGGTGGCTGAATATGCCGAGGCTTATGGACTAAGAACTATAATTAACCGCTGTGGCGTGCTGACTGGACCCTGGCAAATGGGCAAAGTCGATCAAGGCGTATTTGCTCTGTGGATGGCATTTCACTACTTCAAGCGATCGTTGAAATACATTGGCTACGGTGGAACGGGCAAGCAGGTACGAGATTTTTTACATGTAAGCGATCTTCTAAACTTAATTGACCTGCAAATTCATCAATTATCAAAATTAGCCGGACAGACATTTAATGTAGGCGGCGGGGTAAACAATACACTTTCACTCTGCGAGACGACGCAGCTTTGCCAGGAAATCTGCGGGCATAGCATACCAATTACTCCCCTTCCAGCCTCTCGAATGGGTGATGTCCCAATTTTTATCACAGACTCTAGCAAGGTCATGTATGCCACTGGATGGCAACCTCAGAAAGATGCAAAAACAACTCTAACTGAAATTTATGAGTGGCTGCATAAATTCGAGCAACAAGTTAGCGAGATTTTTCTTTAAGGATTAGTTGTGACACCAGCAATAGGAAGGCTAAAGCTTCTTTTATGTACAAAACTACAATTTCTAAATTTAATATAGCCTTATTATTTGCCTATCTAATTCCGCCAGCAGTTACCCTATGTTTTATCGCTATTTTTAGCGTAAATGCTCCTTTTTGGGATCAATGGAGCTTAGTTAATTTGTTTGAAAAAATTATTAAAGGAAAAGTGAGTTTTGTAGATTTTTTTGCTCAGCATAACGAACATCGCATATTATTTCCAAAAATTATATATACTATTTTGGCTTTTGTATCTAACTGGGATATTAGATACGAATCGTATTTCAGTGTATTTTTAGTGGTAATAACTTTTTTGATATTTTACAAAATTTCAACTTTGAATGCAAAAAATAATCTCAACGTATCAAAGCATTTAACCAATATTTTAACCTGCGTATTGCTGTTTTCTATAGTTCAGTATGAAAACTGGTTATGGGGATTTCAATTAGCATGGTTCTTAGTTAATACTTGTTTAGCAACAGCTGTTTTAATTATTTCTTTATCAAATAACTACCCAAAAAGGTTGTACTTGGCTGCAATACCTTGTTTTATAGCCAGTTTTTCTTTAGCGCATGGCTTGCTAACTTGGTTAGCTGTAATACCTTCAATAGTGTCTATTAAAGGAAATGCTAGACAGAAAAAGATAAGAATTACGATATGGTTATTACTATTTCTACTAAACCTTGTTGCTTATTTTATTAACTATCATAAACCAAACCACCATCCCACAACGCTTTTCTTTGTCAAAAATCCATTAGCGACTTTACATTACTTTTTTACTCTTCTAGGAACTCCACTTATATATAAGGCTATTCTTCCCACACTCGTAGGAATAATATTTTTTGGAGTTTTTCTATTGTTAACATTTCACTTTGTCAAAAAAACTAACTTCATGTTAAATATAGACTTAGAAGTAGCATCTTGGATATCAATAGGTTTATTTGCAATTCTCTTCGCTCTTGTAACTACTCTAGGTAGAGCAGGCTATGGAGTTGGACATGCCATGTCAGTGAAATATATAACCTCTTCAATATTACTAATTATTTCTACCATCCATTTGTCGCAAATATTTTTATCAAACAATAGTTTCATTATTGGGATTGTGCTGGGTCTTTTTCTGATGAATTCCATTAATCAACTTCCCCAAATCAGTTCTCTTCATTTACAAAGACAAGCTGGTGAAACTTGCCTAGCGTTAATAAAATTTATAGAAGGAACTGAACATAAATGTTTTGAAGGTTTGCTTCCACTTTCTTTTAATAGTCAGCTAAAAAATTATGCAGAAACATTGGAAGAAATAGGTTTGAGAGAGTTTCCAAAAGATATATCTTTCATGACTAAGCCAATCAAGAGCTATGGGAGTTTAGACTATCCCTCTACAACAAAAAACTCTATAACAAATAGTAGAAATGGACGTATAAATTTGAGCGGGTGGTGTACGCTACCGAATAGTCAAGAACTTCCGAAAATAGTACTGTTTTCTTATGGGAGTAGCAAATCTTTTTTTGCTGATGTGCTTGTAAACCCAGGTAGTTCTAACATTGCTAAAGCTTTCAACTTTAATCGCATCAATAAAATCAGATGGAACGCTAATATTTCAACTAAGTTTCTGCCGCTTGGAGAGACTGTAATTAAAGCTTGGATATACGAACCTGCGGATAAGCAATTTATCAAGTTGAATGGTGAAATTAAGGTAAACGTGGTGGAATAAAAATTTTAAATCAAAACTAATTTTTCCATTCATGGTTTTTAAGCGATCGCTCAAAAGACATTTCAAAAAATTATTAAATTCGTACGATACCTAAAAATAATAAAAAGAATTGATTTGAGTAATTAAAGGTCGAAGACATGAATCTAAATCAACGCATCCCAAAATTAACTGTTAATCTAGATAGAACTGAAGCAATTAATGTATTTGCGATCGCTGTTTTTTGGGTTTTTATGATTGTCTTGGTTAATCCTTTAGGCGATTTTCCTCTTATTGATGACTGGGCATTCGGAAAATCTGTAAAATCTATTATTGAACAAGGCGATTTTTATTTCTCAAGTTGGAATGGCATGAATCTATTCTCTCAAATTTTATGGGGAGCTTTGTTTTGCCTACCATTTGGTTTTTCTTTTACTGCTCTTAGATTCTCAACTTTAACCTTGGGTTTAATAGGTATTTTGTCTACTTATGGACTCTTTAGAGAAGTAAAGTTATCACCTAAAATTGCTCTTTGCGGCACTTTGATAGTTGCAGTTAATCCGTTATATTTTTTACTTTCTAATACATTTATGACCGATGTTCCTTTTTTTGCTTTTGCTATTTTGTCCTTGCTATTTTTAATACGTGGACTTAGGAAGAATTCAGGCATAGAAATTTATATTGGTGTCTTTATTGTCTGTGTAGCTTTACTAATCCGTCAATTAGCAATGGCAATACTTCTAGCTTTTGGCTGTGCGTATCTATTTAAAAATGGGTTTAATAGTAAAAATTTTTTTAAAGGTTTTTTTCCAGCAAGCTTAGGCTTGTTAGTACAGTTCATTTATCAAAAATGGCTGACTTTACACTTAGCAAATCACAATGCTTACGGCACCCAGGTCAAAAATATATTCAATATTTTATCAGAAAAAGGAATTGAATATATTCTTTACAAGTTTACTTCTCAAACTATCGTTTCTCTAGTTTATTTAGGTCTATTTATATTTCCATTTCTAGTTATTTTGTTGCCAGTTAAATTTAAAAACTTTACTTGTCAACAAAAAAACATTGGTTTATTTTTTGTTGCCTCTATTTCTACTATAATAGTAGGAAGATTAATAATATCTAATAAGTTAATACCATATCCAAATAATATCTTATCTAAGTTTGGGTTCGGACCTTTATTTCTACGTGATACCTACTATAGTTTCAATGAGATAATCATACCAGACGCTCTCAAAATATTTTGGGTATTTGTAACAGTAGTAGGAGGCATAGGAGCTGCTATCTTAATTATGTATTTATTTTTTAGTATTTGGCAAATTTTTTCTAAAAATTTTATCTCTGAATTGAGTAAAAAATGGTTGAGCGTTTTCATTTTATCTACAATTCTCATCTATTTTTTTCCTCTAGGTATAGGAATATTATTCGATCGCTATTTAATTTTTTTAATCCCTTTGTTAATAATGCTCGTTGCACTACCTTTCATAAACATTAATGATAAAAAAAATAACTCTACAGCTATTGTTATTGCCCTAAGTACTATTTTAGTTTTCGGAGCATTTACTCTTGGGGCAACACATGACTACTTATCTTGGAACCGAATTCGCTGGCAAGCTTTAAATAATTTAATGCAAGAATTTCAGATAACCCCTAACCATATAGATGGTGGCTTTGAATTTAATGGCTGGTATTTATATGATTCTAAGTATAAGCCTAAACATAATCGGAGCTTTTGGTGGGTTGATAAAGATGATTATGTAGTTTCCTTTGCAGCATTTACTGGTTATGAAGAAGTGAAACGATATCCTTTAAAAAGATGGCTTCCTTTTGGACCAGATAAAATTGTTGTTTTACATAAAACTACGAACGGCTGAACGATTAGTCATTAGCAATTTTGATTGTAATAAAACTAATTATCGATGAATCAAAAAAACTATAAGTCGATTGCGCATAATGCGCAATACTATATTCAAATAATTAAACATTCTCTATTTTTTATACTTTGGGCAATCGTCTTAATCTACTGTTTTTTAATTTTCATACCAATACCAAATAGCTTAGGAACAGATTTAGAGTTATCTTGGCAATTTGCTATTAGCCGCGCAGCTGTAGACAAACTGATTTTTGGGAAAGACATCATATTCACCTACGGTCCGCTTGGATACTTAATTCATGGAGCAGCGTTAGAGCAAAATTTCTTCACAGTAACAAAATTTCGTTTTATTGTATACTTCATTTTGTTTGTAGCGGTCTCTTTAAAAATAGTAAATCTAAAGACGAGTTCACAAAAATTAGCGCTGTTCTCAAGCTGGTTTTTTCTGATTTCGATAAACGTATCAGTGACTTATCAAAATATATCAGTGGATTATCAAATCTTATTTATATTTTTAATTATTTTATCTATACTCGATCGCTTACCTATAAAGTTAATTAGATTGTGTGCTGTAAGTTTAGGTGCTTTTGCGGGTTTCTGTCTATTAACCAAGTTTACTCTTGGGATAGCTACTATTGGTTCTCTCGTTCTATTCTTTTTTGGAAATCTTTTTAGTTGTATTAAGAAAAACTCAAATTATCTTATCAGTCTTTTTGCCTTAATAGATTCATTATTAGCCGCAATATCAGTATCTTTCCTACTATTATCACCAGATTACTACGTATCAAACTTCCATAAGATACTAGTTTGTCTTGTTTTTTCTAGTGCTGCTGGATCGCTAGCTTGGGTTCTTCAGCTAAAGCTAAACCGTAAGATCGTTCTTAAAATAGGAGAAAAAATTATTAAGAGAGAGAACTTCAGTAGTAAATCTGTTGTTTGGACTGTAAGTTGGTGCGTATTTTACGTAATTTACTGTGTTTGTTTTTTTGCAATCATTTTTTACTCTTATCCTTCTTTGATAGATTATTTTAAAAACTCTATAGATATGGCATCTAACTATTCTAGTGCCATGAGCCTTGTTGGTCCCCGACGAGAGTTATTTCTTGCAGTATCAGAACTAATTTTAATATCTATTCTTTTAGTTTTAGTCGCAAGAGTAGGAAAGTTGGGTTTTGCATTAGCTTTGTTTCTATGTTTATTTTTAGCTTTTAAGCATGGATTTGTACGCCATAGTGCTAATCATATTATTATTTTTAGTTGGTGTACGTTGATTATAGTCTCATTATCTATACCAAAACTGAGAGCAATACGCGCTCAAAAATTTTCTTATCTGCTATGTCTTTACGCCTTAATTATAGCTTTTATATTTTGGATACCATTAGGAGCTAGTAGTCCTCGCTCTGTTACTCCAGATATGGCGATCGCAAATTTATCACAATTATTTAATGTAATTTCTTTACAGGCTAGCGTACGAGCAAATAGCAACAATAATTTAGCTGCAAAAAAATTACCTACTAGTATGACAAGCATAATAAAAAATAAAAAAATTGATATTGTTCCTTGGGAAATATCATTAGTAGCAGCAAACGACCTAAACTGGAAGCCGCGACCAATATTTCAATCTTACTCAGCTTATACAACTGCTCTTGATAACATTAACTTTAAAAGTTTATCAGCAGAGCCGAGAGACTATATCTTCTATGATTTTTCTGCCATAGATGGTAGACATCCTTTTTTTGATGAACCTAGAACTTTTACTTATATTTTTTGTAACTATAAATTAAATTCTTATCTATCTAAGTCTATCGAACCAAATCAATTTTCTTATCCAA